>JBGGMM010000142.1:0-16129 GCA_041288045.1 Pseudobdellovibrionaceae bacterium
TCTTTTTTATTTTTTGGCTTATTGGAATCAGATTCCCCATTGGTTGGCCTCGCACGGCTATGAAGTCTTTCACTTGTCACTGCCTTGGATCCATGAACAGCGACGAAGGCAAACACTTCACAAATTCCTTCAAGAAAAATCAGAATCCGGCGCTCTCATCCATTTGTTTTTTGATCAAAGCTCTTTGGCAATGATAAAGATTCTCTTAAGCCAGCATCGTTACTCCTGTCTGAGTTCAGTCACGCTTGTCGGCCAAGATCTGCAAGCTGAGCCATCCCTTTCCTCTCCCTTTTTCACACCGATTGAAGAGCTGGATATTCCAACAGGTCATAAATTCAAGACTCCTTTTTTTTGGCACTTCCATCAAATATGGACTTCGCATTGGCATTCTCTGCATCGTTTGGGATGGCAATTGACGAATGGACAAGCAGATTTGTTTCTGCAAAGAGCTCAATTTCTCGCTGAAAGGGACTTGCTTCAAAAACAAAGGTCCCCTACCCTTGAGACATGAACCGTAAAGAACAGATTCTCAATGAGGCCTATGAGATCAAGCGAACACTGATTCAATTTCTCAGGCGTCCCATGAGCGAAATCAAACGGGTTCCTGAATGGCCATGGCCGCGTCTTCTGGCATTAGAAGTCATTGTTGCTGGGCTGACTGGTTCTCTTGCCAGCCTCATTCTGCAAAAATCCGTGGTCTCGGCGATCTTTGGATTTTTCTTTGCACCTTTTGTGACTCTGATCACTTTGGCGATTATGACTTTGTTTTTTTATTACAGCTTTCAAATTTTTGCCGAAAAGATCATTTCTCCCCGTCAAATTTTTACTGTGGTTCTGTTTGCTAGCATTCCTCAGCTGATTTTAAGGATCATTGACGGCTACGTCCCCCCGATCACTCTGGTCGGGATGGCATTTACGGCTTTCTTGATGCTTGTTGGCTTTGTTGAAAACTTTCAAATTCAAAAGAAAATGGCAATTCGCTTGATTGGCGTTCTTTATGCGATTCTTCTGACTATCTGGATTTGGAACCAAGTGAGCTCATCCCGCATGGAAAGCAACTGGAGCCACGATCGAATTGAAGCTCCAGAAGTCGAACTGGGAAAATAAGCCAATCCTCTTTTTATCTTCCAGTTGAACCAAAGCCCCCGGCTCCACGTGCTGTTTCAGAAAGATCTTCGCTGATTTCAAATTGGGCTTGCACAACTGGAGCTAAAACCAATTGCGCCACTCTCTCTTGATCTTTGACCTCAAAAGGCTCTTGCCCATGATTGATCAAAATGACTTTCACTTCACCCCGATAGTCAGCATCGATTGTGCCCGGAGTGTTGACGACTGAAATTCCATGTTTCGCTGCCAGTCCACTGCGAGGTCGGGCCTGAATTTCAAAGCCAGCAGGAATTTCAAAAGAAAGGCCAGTTGGGACCAGAGCCCTTTCCCCAGGTTCAAGCAAAAGAGGCCGCTCGATCTGAGCACGAACATCAAAACCGCTGGCCAATGGCGATTGATAGGCCGGCAATTCACCTTTGTAATGAGATAATTTTTTGATTTTCAATTTCATTTTTGGCATCTCGCTCATGTCATTCCCCCGATTAGAGTTTTGCCTGTAAAAACCAATCCTTCAATTCATTGGCTCCGCCACCCATCAGCACAGCACCGATACTGTCGAAATCAAAAGTGCGCTTCAGGTACTGATTCACCGACTGCCGAGTCACCGCGTTCACTTCGGCAATGATGTCATCCACAGGCTTGTATTTCCTGAAGACCATTTCATTGACGCCGATGGATTGCATGCGATTGTCGATATCATCGGCCCCCAGTAACAGGGAGCCTGCGACTTGGGTCTTAAAAAGTTCCAATTCTCCCTCTGAGACCCCGTTTTTTCGCACTCGTCGAAGCTCACTGGAAATGGTGCGGATCACCTGCTTCATATTTTCTTTTTCACAGCCGGCGTAAATATTCAAAATTCCAAAATCATCAAACGTGTTCAATGCCGAATAAATGGAATAAACGAGGCCCTTTTTTTCCCGCACGCTTTGATAGAGCTTTGAAGTCATCCCTCCGCCCAAAAGGGCGTTGACGATAAAGGCTTCAAACCGATCCCTATCTTTGAAACTGGCGCAAGGAAGACCTAAAAGCAGATGCAATTGCTCAACTGGCTTATCAATCACTCGGCGAAAGGCCCGATGTTTAGGTTTTGATCGCGGAAACTTTAATTTTCGTTTGGGCTTTTGACCCAAAAGCTTTTCAACAGCTTCAACCAATTCTGTGTGATCGATATTTCCGGCAGCCGCCACGATCAAATTGTTTCCAGAATATCTTTCCTTGTAATAACGAAGAATTTGCTTCTGAGTCATTTTCTGAATGGACGGCGTGGTCCCCAGAATCGGTCGCCCCAATGGATGCTTGGGCAAACAATGCGAAAGATACTCGTCGTAAATGGCCTCTTCTAAATTGTCATCACCCATGACGATCTCTTGCAAGATCACGGATTTTTCAACTTGGAAATCGGAACGATTCATTTCCATATTCGAAACCAGGTCCGAAAGCACATCCAAAGCTTTTCGCCAGTGATCTTTTAAAACCAAAGCGTGATAGCAAGTGTACTCTCGAGTGGTGTAGGCATTGAGATCCCCACCCAGCTGTTCCAGTGATTTGGCAATTTGATAGGCCGAGCGGGTTTTGGTTCCTTTAAAAACCAGATGTTCCAGAAAATGCGAAATCCCCTCATCGCCAGGGGCCTCATCGCGAGTCCCTGTGGACACCCAAAGGCCCAGTGAAGCGGCCCGGGATTCTGAATGGAGTTCACTCACCACTCGAATCCCGTTTTTAAGCACGGTTTTCTTGAATCGAATCACCCTGCGAATCTTTCCCTGAAAATCAATCAGTGCTGAGTTTTTTCAAGCAGTGCTTTTCGTGAAAGCTTGATGCGTCCTGCACGGTCCACATCCAGAACTTTCACGTCCAGCTCATCGCCTTCTTTGAGCACATCGCTGACTTGGCGGATGCGATCATGGGCAATTTCTGAAATGTGCAAAAGTCCCTGCGTGTTTGGCAGAATCTCAACGAAAGCTCCAAAGTCAGCGATTTTCACCACTTTGCCTTTGTAGGTCTTTCCGACTTCGGCTTCAGCACAGATGTCGTTGATCATGGCAATGGCCTTCTTGGTCGCCAATGGATCGGCAGAGGCAATATGGATTTTACCATCGTCTTCGATTTCGATTTTCACGCCAGTCGCTTCCGTGATTCCACGGATGACTTTGCCTCCGGGGCCGATGACTTCACGGATTTTATCTGGATGAACACGGATGGTCTCGATTCGCGGAGCAAATTCAGAAATTTGACCACGAGGCACCTTAATGACTTTTTCCATTTCATTCAGGATGTGGATCCGTCCATCACGAGCTTGGTTCAAAGCCTGCTCCATCACTTGAAAGCTGACAGAGTCGATTTTGATATCCATTTGTACGGCTGTGATCCCTTGCGCAGTTCCAGCCACTTTGAAGTCCATATCTCCCAAGTGATCTTCATCACCCAAGATATCGGTCAAAACGGCAACGCGTTCGCCTTCTTTGATCAGACCCATGGCGATTCCAGCCACATTTCCTTTGATTGGAACGCCGGCATCCAAAAGAGCCAAAATTCCAGAGCAAACGGTTCCCATTGATGAAGAGCCATTGGATTCAAGCACATCCGCAACAATACGAATGGTGTAAGGGAATTTTTCAAAATCTGGCAAAATGGCTTTCACTGCTCGTTCCGCCAAATTTCCGTGACCGATTTCTCGTCGACCTTGACCACCGAAGCGGCCCACTTCACCCACTGAGAATGGAGGGAAATTGTAGTGAAGCATGAATTTTCGCTTCTGAGTGCCCAGCAATGAATCGATCATCTGCTCATCATCACCAGTTCCCAAAGTCACAGTTCCCAAAACCTGGGTTTCGCCACGAGTGAAAAGACCTGAACCGTGAGCTCTTGGCAAAATCCCAACTTCGTTGGCAATCTGACGAACCGTTTTTGTATCACGTCCATCAATGCGGGTCCCTTTTGACAGGATCATTTCCCGAGAAACTTTGTATTTCGCATCTTCGATAATGCTTGAAAGTTCCTTTTCACGAGTGGTCTTTAATTTATCCTCGGTGATTCCTGCCAGCAAAGCAGCTTTCGCTTCATCTTTGGTTGTCGCATAAGCTTTGTAACGCTCGCCTTTCTCACGAATGGAAAGTGCTTTTTCAATTCGAGGAGTGACAAATTGCTCAGCAGCTTTTCTGAATTCAGCATCAATCACAGGCGCCGTCCAAGCCCGCTTTGGTTTTGAGCCAAACTTTTCGCGCAATTCATCCTGGGCATTGAAAAGTGGAAGCAGAGCTTGATGACCAAATTTCAAAGCGGCCAACATATCGGCTTCAGAGACGAAATTGCATTCGCCTTCCACCATCAAAAGACCGTTGCGAGTCCCGGCAACGATGACGTTGAAATCTGATTTTTCCAACTGTTGCGGAGTGGGATTGGCAATCAATTGACCATCCACTCGTCCGACTTGCAGTGCTGCTGTCGGGCCATTGAAGGGAATGTCGCTGATATGCAAAGCTGCTGAGGCCCCAAGGCTTGCCAGAATTTCGATGGGGAAAGCCCCGTCGGCACTCATGACAGTGGCGACTACTTGCGTTTCGTATTTGTAGCCTTCAGGAAAACTGGGGCGGATCGGTCGGTCAATCAATCGAGCTGTCAAAACAGCATCGGTGGTTGGCTTGCCTTCACGTTTGAAATATCCACCCGGAATTTTCCCGGTGGCATAAAATTTTTCGATATATTCAACTGTCAGTGGAAAGAAATCCAAAGTGGATGGATTTTTTGAGGAAACAGCTGTCACCAAAACCATGTTGTTGCCACAAGTGACAACCACGGATCCATCGGCTTGTTTCGCCATTCTTCCGGTTTCGATAGTGATTTGTTTGTCTCCCACGAGAGTCGTGACTGTTGTCTTCATGTTTCTCCTTTTCCCGATCTTACTTCGTCGGGGTTGGGGCTTGTGGTTCTTCTTTTTTCCACAGCCAGTTTTTTCATTCCCAATTTCCAGGAGACTGCACTTTCTTTTTTGCTGTCATCTAGGGTGGTTGAGAGAAGTCAATTAAAAGTCAAAAAGGCCTCTTTCCAGAGGCCTTTTTTTAAATTACTTACGGATGTCGAGTTCTTTGATGAGCGCTTCGTATTTTTTCGTATTCGTGCGCTTGAGATAATCAAGAAGCTTACGGCGTTGATTAACCGCCTTCATCATTCCACGGCGGCCGTGGACGTCTTTTTTGTGAGTGGTGAAATGAACAGTCATTTCATTGATCCGAGCTGTGAGAAGTGCCACTTGCACTTCAGAGCTTCCAGTATCAAGCTCACTGCGACGGAATTTTTTAACGATGTTCGCTTTTTGCGTTGTTGTGACGGCCATTAACGTCTCCTTTTTTAAGCTGATCGAATCAGCAGATAAGAACTCCCCCTCCCGTCATGGCTGTCGAAGAAGAGGCGTTTGAAGGGACTATTTCTATTACGCAGCCCCTCAAAGGTCAATCAGACAGATTCAGAAGCCAAAGATTTCGGGGTTGGGACACAAGATTGAGGCGTTTAGCAGAATCAACCACTTTCTAAGGCTTAAAAGAAGAAAGAATCAAAAGGCAAATAGCCTGATATCCGAATTAATTTCATTTGCCAGACGACCACGATGGTCGTCTGGGAGCCTTCGCATGGACGGACACACCCGCGTTTACCCTCGGCACCGCTGTGCTCGAGACCCCACGAGATTTTAGACATCCTCGCAGAGCAACACCACCGTGGTGTCGCCTTGCGCGATCAGCTGTAGCGAAAGACCCGGCGAATAGCGAAGCCCTTACCAGGATCCAGGCCAATGAGCGCCAAAAGCTCGCCACTTTCTTGCGAGAGAATCTTGATCACCTCATCGCGGCCCGGTTGAAAAGCTGAAATCAATTGAGTGCGCAGATCGTGGGAAATCAAACCATTTCCCATCATCACTTGATCTTGGCCTTTGATGCGAATGACTTTGGCTTCAGCCAGAGTCGAAGACATCGGAATAAATCCACGCTGCGTGGAATGGGGATTCTTTTCAAGCTCTTCTAAAGTGATCGCTTGATCCAGATGATAGGGCGAGGATTCGGTTCTTTCCAGCTGACTCATGGCTGCCCCGATATGAAGGATTTCACCCAAACGATGAACCCAGGCCCGAATGAAAGAGCCTTTTGAACAGCGGATAAAGACATCGATCCAATCCGCTCCCTGTCCCTCAATGGCGAGATCAAAAAAATGCATTCGCTTCATGGGGATTTGGACTTCTTTTCCTTCGCGGGCGTACTCGTACAATTTTTTGCCATCAATTTTGGCAGCCGAGTAGATCGGAACTGGAAGCTCCAATTCTCCGCGAAGAGACAGAGCAGCGTCGCGAACGACTTGGGGACCTGGTAAATCAGTCGAGGTTTTCAGCACTGTGCCTGTTGTGTCTAAAGTGTCAGTGACAAGACCCAATTGGGCACGCACTCGATAGGCTTTGTTTTTTTCAAGAATGTATTGGCTGAGCTTGGTTCCTTCGCCGATCAAAAGCACCATCAGGCCCGAGGCCAGCGGATCCAATGTCCCACTATGACCGACAGATTTGGTTTGCAGAATTCGACGCACACGAGCCACGACATCATGGCTTGTGATCCCCTGAGGTTTATTGATCAAAAGCAAACCATGAAAATTCATTGAGGAAGAACAGTCACTTTCGCGTCAGCCGAAGATTCTTTGAAAGCCGCTTCCGGTGGCTTGAGAGGCGTTATTGGAGTGTGAGCTGAGAGTTTTTCTGCAGCCATGACAATAGCCAAACAGGAAACCGGAAAAGTCAAAAGCAGACCAACCATCAAACACAAACCACCAGCGACATTCAGAAGAGTGAGCAGAATCATAAAGCCAAAAATATTCCACCAGCGGCCGCGAACCAATTCAAGCGATCGCTTGATGACTTCAACTGCATCCTGCTTTTCAGTCACAAAAAGAGCCGAAGAAAAAATGGAGGCCACGGAAAACCAAACACCTGGGATGATCAGAAGAATAAAACCAACAAAACAACCGATATAAACCAGAACATTCATCAAAAGTGCATGCAAGAGACGATTCAAATCGGTGTAGGCCCAAAAGAAATCCTGAAAGCCAATCACTTCCTTTTTGCGCAAAAGAAGAAGGCATTTAAAATATCCAAGTCCCATGGGCGCGACGAGAAGAGCGCCGACAATGGGAATATGCGAAATCACCCAAATCCCAACCAAATAAACGGCTGTCAGGCCAGCCACTAAGGCCAAATTATCTTTCAGAGCCTTCCAGGCCTGATCCAGCAGGTCTCCGTAAATCAGTTTCATTCAGACTCCTCGGAAGGGGAATTTTCTTTCTTTTTCTTTTCTTCTTCAAGCTCATGAAGAATGCGATCGATTTTTAGCACGTGTTCAGTTGCGTCGTCTGGATAAAAGCTGAGTTTCGGACAATAGCGCATTCGAAGTTCTTTACCGATAAAGTTTTGCACTTCAAAGGCTCTTTCATTCAAAGTCTCAAGTGCTTTTTCTCTTTCAGCATCAGTGCCCAGAACGCTGATGTAGACTTTTGCAGCGCGAAGATCAGCAGGCATGAGCACGCGGGCAACCGTCACCAAACCTGGTAACGGAAAGCGAAAACCGGAAATCAAAAACTGGGCGACAGTTTTTTGAATTTCCTGTTCCACACGGGACACTCGCCGTCCGCCATCACCCTGCTTTTTCATCTCGATGTCCCTATGCCTGTGCCGTTGGAGCTTGAGTGAGCTCGCGAGCGACTTCTTCTTTGATGAAGGCTTCGATCACATCGCCGACTTTGATGTCGTTAAAGTTCTCAATACCAATCCCGCATTCAAAGCCAGTAGCCACTTCGCGCGCGTCATCTTTAAATCGCTTGAGCGACGAGATTTTTCCTTCGTAAACGATCTTTCCATCGCGAATGAGGCGAGCCAAATTGCTTCGTTGAATTTTGCCATCGTTGACAAAACAACCAGCAATCATGCCGATCTTTGGAACGTTGAAAGTGTTTCGAACTTCGGCTCGGCCCATGACTTTTTCGACAATATCTGGAGTAAGAAGTCCGGCCATTGCTTTTTTCATATCGTCCATCATTTCATAGACGATGGAGTAAGTGCGAATCTCGACACCGGTTCGCTTGGCCGCACTGTTCGCTCCACTATCAGGGCGAACGTTGAAGCCGACGATAACTCCCTTAGCTGTTTGCGCCAAAAGGACATCGGACTCTGTGATCCCACCGACGGCTGAATGAATGACTTTCACTTTCACTTCAGGAGTGGACAATTTTTTGAACATTCCGTTGATGGCTTCCATGGAACCCATCACATCGGATTTCAAAACCACAGCCAGCTCTTTGACATCTCCTTGTTTCACTTTTGAGAAAATATCTTCCAGTGAAATTTTGGCTTGAGGAGCATTGGCTTTATCCGCCTGCTGTTTGCGGATTTGGACCACGTCTTCAGCAACTCGCTCATCTTTGACAATGTCAAATTGATCTCCGGCCAAAGGGGTTCCGTTCAATCCCAGAACTTCGACTGGCATTCCGGGACCTGCTTCCATGACTTTTTCACCGCGATCATTGGTCAGACTTTTCACTCGACCCATGACAGCTCCAGCCACAATGGAGTCGCCGACTTTGACAGTTCCATCTTGAACCAGAATGGTGGCGACATTTCCACGGCCTTTTTCAAGCCGTGCTTCGATCACTGCACCAGTTCCAGGACGCTTCGGAGTGGCTTTCAATTCACTGACTTCAGCAATCAAATGAATCTGCTCGAGAAGTTCTTTGATTCCTGTTTTCTTTAAAGCAGAGACACCAACAAACATTGTCGATCCGCCCCACTCTTCTGGAACCACTTCGTATTCTGTGAGCTGTTGTTTGATTCGATCCGGATTGGCGCCCGGTTTATCCATTTTGTTGATAGCAATAATCATTGGCACTTCGGCCGCTTTCGCATGGCTGATAGCCTCTGCTGTTTGCGGCATCACACCATCATCAGCTGCTACCACGATAATTGCGATGTCCGTGACATTGGCTCCCCGCGCTCGCATGGCCGTAAAAGCTTCGTGGCCGGGAGTATCAAGGAACGTAATGCTGTGACCATCTTCGGTTTTGACTTGGTAAGCACCGATATGCTGAGTGATCCCCCCGGCTTCACCGGCGGCCACATTGGCATTTCGAATGACATCCAAAAGCGAAGTTTTCCCATGATCGACGTGTCCCATGATTGTCACCACTGGAGCACGCACCACTTGGTCTTCCGCTTTGGCTTCACTTCCGGAAGTTTCTAGAATCACTTCTTCAGCCGATTTAAAAGCATTCACAGCTTCAAAACCAAAATCAGGAACGACCAAAGAAATGGTGTCAAAATCCAGATCTGTGTTCATGGAAGCCATCACGCCTTCTTTCATCAATTTCTTGATGAGCTCAGGAGCTTTCACTCCCATTTCCATGGCCAGGTCTCCGACTTTCATCGTTTGATTGACCTTCACAACTCGCTTCGAGGCTTTGGGTTTGGTGATTTGAGTTTGCATGGCTGGTCGACTGAGGAGTCCTTTTTTCTTTTTCGGTTGGAAAACCATTTCGCGCTTTCTGAATTCAGCAGCGTCGAAATGTTTGACTTCTCCTTCTTCTGTCGCCGATTTAGCAGGGCCCGCAGCCTCAGTTGGGCTTTTCAAATTGCGTCGTTTATCATCGCGTCGACGAGCATCTGGTGATTCGACCACTTCCGGAATAGGAGCTGCTTGTTGGATAAATCCAGTGCGCAGATTGCCTTTGGGTCTTGGACCACCTGGGCCTCCACCCATGGGCGGCCGAGGTCCTCCCTGAGGACGATCACCGCGTGGGCCCTGAGGCTGACTCTGCACTCGGCTGAGATCCATACGGCCGATGATGTTTCGGCGAGGAGATGGACTGCTGGCAACTCCGCTGTTGCCAATGGCCACTTCTTTTTTGCGAGGTGGACCCACAACCATTTTTTTAGCACTGTCATCAGCTGCTGGAGGTGCTTCTGGCGAAGCAGCTGCAACTGGTGGTGCGGCTTCAACTGCAGGTGCAGCAACAACTAAATCAGGAGCCGGAACTGCTGCTGGTGCCTGGGGCATTGCTGCTGGCGCAGGTTGAGTTGCGGCCGGAGTCGCTGCTGCAACAACTGCTGGAGTTGGCGCTTCAGGAGCCGTTTCGGCCTGCAGCTCGACAGATTCTTCACCAGATAAATCTTTGGAAGCTGCTTCTTCGGCTGTTTTGATTTTTCGACGAACCACCGTTCCAGCTGGCTTTGCCGCTGGCGCTGCAGGTGCTGCTGCTTCTTTTTTTGCCGCGGCTTTAGGCGCCGTTTTTGGCGCTGATGTCCGAGTGGCTGCTTTGGTCGCTGTCGAAGTCGGACTGGCCGCTTTTTTACGAGCAGGAGCTTTCTTTTCAGCTGTCCCTTCAGAGGACTTTGGCGATTCATTGAGTTTGGCTTTGATTGCTTCAAGAACGCTGGGCTCAAGTTCTGCCATGTGAGATTTCACAGGCAAATGCCATTCGCGGATTTTATCCATGAGGGCGAGCGGGGTCATCCCGACTTCTTTGGCAAATTCAAAAACTTTTGGATTACTCACTCAGACTCCTTCGTCTTTCTTATTCAGCGTCGTTGCCGCTTTCTTCATTTTGAAGCTTTTCAAGCTCCTGCTTAAGGCGCAAATCCGCTTGAGATTTGGCATCTCCTGAAGCTTTTGCTGCCGCTTGCGCTTGTGGCGACGTTGGCACTGGAATGCCTTCTTTCTCGTATTTCGCGATCACAGCTTGGGCTTCATTCTTGAGCTTTTCAGCTTTGTCTGGATCTTCGTATCCAGGAATTGTCATCAACTCTTCAACTGGGGCCTGTGCCACTGCTTGGAAAGAGCCAAAGCCACTTTGGAAAATATTTTGCGCCATTGTGTCCGTCATACCTGGGATCAGCATGAGATTGAAAATACTCTCTGCTGTTCGCGCCGAAGCGGAAGTTTCAGAGATGATGTCGATTTTCCAACCGGTGAGTTTTGCGGCCAAACGCACGTTTTGTCCACGTTTTCCGATGGCCAAGCTCAATTGATTGTCAGGCACCACAATTTCAAGTTCTTTATTTTCTTCATCCATGAAAACCCGCGAAATTTCTGCAGGCGCCAAAGCGTTACAAGCAAAGCGAGTGACGTCTTCGTCCCAAGGAACGATGTCGATTTTCTCGCCTTTGAGTTCTTGGACGATGTTCTGAACTCGAGTTCCCTTCATGCCGACGCAAGCGCCGACTGGATCCACGGAACTGTCTTTGGAGCGCACGGCGATTTTGGCGCGAGCACCAGGCTCACGGGCAGCTGCCATGATCTCGACGATGCCGTCATAAATTTCAGGAACTTCCATTTCAAAAAGTTTCACTAAGTATTCGGAAGCGGCGCGCGACATGATGATCTGCGGACCGCGGGTGGTCTGACGAACTTCTGAGAGATAACCTTGAATGCGATCGCCAGGCTTGTAGACTTCGCCAGGGATTTGTTCGCGCGGCGGAATGTAAGCTTCGGTTCGGCCTAAATCGACGACAATTGCGCCTCTTTCCACACGGCGGGCAATCCCTGAAGCGATTTCCCCTTTGCGTGATTCGAATTCATTGAAAATGATTTCGCGTTCGGCATCGCGGACTTTTTGCATGATGATTTGTTTGGCTGTTTGAGCTGCGATTCGGCCGAGCTCTGTTGAATCCAGCTTGATCCCGATGGAGTCATCGAGTTGCGCTTGTGGATCTAACTTCAGAGCTTCGTCCAATGGGATTTCAACTTCTTCATCGATGAATTTTTCACGCGGCACGACTTCTTTGAATTCGAAAAGTTCAATTTCTCCGGTCTCTTCATTGTAAGAGGCTTCAATTTCACGGTAGGTGCCGTATTTTTTACGGGCGGCGACGAGCATTCCTTGAGTGATGGCTTCGATCACTAAATTGCGATCAATCCCCTTGTCTTTTCCGACTTGCTCAATGACGCGCGCCAGATCCGAAAACATATTATCAGCCATAATTACCTCTTACTTCTTATGAGCACCCTTTTTCGGGTGTCCTTTTTTTTCGTGTTTTCCTTCAGTAAAATCAAAATGCGTTTTAGCTTTTTCAATGGCTGTAAAGGGGATGAGGATTTGCTCTTCTCCCACTTGCACAGTCACACCCTCAGCGGAAACAGCGAGCAGAGTTTCTGTGAGCTGTTTGGCGGCTTTCAGTTTTTTATCCTGACTGCCGAAAGCTTCGAGAGCTTTGCTGGTTTTCAGCCAGATCTTCTTTCCGATCTGCTGCTCAAAGTGCCAGTCCTTTTTCAAAGGTCTTTCCAATCCTGGTGAAGAGACTTCGAGATTGTATTTGCCACCAGGGATCGGGTCTTCCACATCGAGGAGCAGATTCAGACCGCGAGAGACATTGCTGCAGTCCTCGATCCCGACGCCGCCTTCTTTGTCGATGAAGACTCTCAAGGTGCGTCCTTGGGCACCGCCGGCGAATTCGATGTCGTAAATTCTCACACCTTCGCGAGTTGCGACTTCGGCGGCGAGGGTTTCAATTTTTTGGAGTGTGGTTTCAGAAATCATGGAATTATTCAGTTTTTCTATTCAGTTTTTTATTCAAATTTTATATTCAGTTTTAATATTCAATTGTTTTATTCAATTTTCGTAGTCAGTTTTGATTGGGTTTTTAGAGGCTCTGGGCCTTAAAAAACAAAAAGTGGGCTGCTTCCAGCCCACTTCCAACTGGGCCAAACTAGCAAAATCTCTCGATGAAATCAAGGGGCTAGCTTTTTTTGCTCAGACTGTAAAGCTTGGCTGCTGAGCCATCACTATAATAGCCGCCGCGCCGGCCATCACAGCGAAATCCTAATTTTTCATAGAGTTTCTGTGCTGGTAAATTGTCCTCATGCACTTCCAACCAGATGTGACGCTCTCTGTTAAAACGCTCAATCAGGTCTTTCAGCAAAGCTTCCATCAGACCCTGCTGGAGGTAGATGGATTTGGTGGCAAGGATGCTGATCTCCCAGGCTTCGATTGAATCTCGAAGGCAAACAAAGGCTTGGACTTCGTCGGCTTCTGCTAAAACCCAGGTTTGCGAGAAATTGAATTCATTGCGAAAAGCGTTTTCATTCCAATTAAAGGCTGGCGATTGATAAGGGGAGATCAAATCCAAAAGCTGAACGAGGTCCCCGTGAGTGGCAAGGCGAATCTGCGCCATTCTTTCTGCCCTAGCCCGCTTGGCCGAGGTAACGAACTCGGTATTTGCGTTTGAGAATTTCAAACCAGTCTTTGAGTTTTTCTTGAAGCTGCTCCTGAGCGAGGACCTCTTTGATGCTGCCTTTGAATTGCGAAAAAGGAAGACTGCCAAATTTCACTCGATTTTTGTCATAGAAGGCTTTGGCTTCTTCATCGGAAATCTGCACTCCTGAAGACTCCATCTTGAATTTCAGAAAATTTTTTGCTCGCAGTTTTCTTTTGATCAACATTTGAATTTCAGCCGAGCTGATTTCAAGCTCTTTCCAAGCAGGCCATCCTTTCACTTGCACTTCTAAGTGCTTTTCAAGGCTGCTGACATCTTCATTGCTGACAGTTCCAATCGAAAAATTCTCAGCTTCCAACTGAACCACAATCTCTAAAAGGATTTGTGCCAAGTGCTTGCTGTAGGCTTCGCTTTTGACTTTGAGAATCCAATTTTTTCGATCTGGAAGAGCTCCTGATTGAATCGGCAGCGCCAGGGCCTCATCCAAAATATTTGAAATGATCACTTCCCGACTGGTGACGACGAAGGGGCCAGCTTGGGCGACAGCTTCAGAAACAGTTTCGACTTGCGGCCGTGGTTGGTAAAGCAAAGGCTCTGAAGCCTTTGGCGGCGCTTGTGAAAAGCCCCACTGGGGAAATAAAAAAGGAGTTAAAAAAAGAAGAAAAAGAGAAAAGCACTTCACTCTTCTTATGCTGCCCGAAGACTCTGTCCGAGTCCAGTCCAGGCCCTGCAAATAGAAAAGGCCTGGCTTTTGAGGGCCAGGCCTTTGAAGCTTTGAGGATCCATCACCGCTAGATCCTCTTTTTGGAGAGGAGAACTCAAATCAAATTCAAATTTAGAAAGTGGCGCGTCCAACCACAGAGAAATTATAATAATTCATCTCTTCGATTGGAGTGTATTTCGTCTGGTTTTGGTAAATCGAAGACTTTTGCAAAGTCGTTCCATTCACTTTGTTGGTCATATTCCACATGTAGCGATAATCCAGACCCAAGGCGAAATCTTCACTGAGCTCCAGCGAAGCACCCAGCATCAGACCCGCATCCAGAGCTTGCGAGCTCACAGTGGCATCCGATAAACCAAACTGTTTATCTGTAAAAGTTCGATACGTGTAGCTCATCAAACCACCGACTTCAGGACGGATGCTTCCAGCGAGCATTTGGTATTTCACCAGACCAGCTGTGCCGTATTGATTCATGTCTGTGATACGAGGATAATACTCGCAACCACCGTAGCCATTGGCCACACAGCCGCCGTTGCCGGGAGCTGGCATTTGCTCGACTTGGTAATTGGAATAGTTCAAAGATAATTCACCCACGACTCGGTCTGTGAAGTATTTCCCGAAGGCAACCCCTAAAGAGTATTGGCCTTTGACGTTGCGGGCATCTGGGTATTCGCCAGAACCGGCCATCACTGAGAAATAACTTTTCTTGGCGGGCTTTTCTTCTGGAGTCTGAGTGGTTTTCAGTTCGGCCAAAGCCGCAGTGACTTCGCCACGAATCGCTTCGCGATCCAATTTGTCTTCTTCTTTTTGCACGACAACAGGAGCTGGCTGAACCACTTGCTCAGGCACCACAACTGGCATCAGAGGAGCGGGTTGCGGCTGTTGGTTTTTATTTGCCAATGAATTGAACTTATCGCCAAACAAAACTTCGGCGCGGTTCTTTTCGTCTTCCAAGCGCGATTGCTCGAGCTTTTCGACAATTTTTTGCTCTGTATTCAGCTCAGCATCCTGGCGGGATTTTCTGAGTTTCTCAGCACCCGATTCCACCAGAGGAGTGGCCTCAACATAAGTGGTGGGTTGCTTTTGCAAAACCACAGGCGCAGTTTGCACTTGGGTTTGCGTCGGCATCTGGGTCGATGCTTGGTAAGTGTTCTGAGCTGCACTCACCTGCGGTTGAGCTTGCACGTTCACTTGCACAGACGGAGCTTTTTGCGCTCTTCGAGAGCCGCTCGGCGTTGTCTGATACATGCGATCGAGCTCAGCATTCACTTCTTCATCAAGGCTCGGTTGTTGGGCCAGCACAGCGACCGGAACGACAGCTGCAAGCGCCCACAGAATTAATGTGTGTTTCATGGTCTCTCCTCTAGAAACGGACTTTGAGTTCGGCATGCACAGGAGCAATGCCAATGCCAGCAAGCAGAGATCCTGCCAAGATCGGCAAGTTATTGGTTTAATTAGACATTTCCAGTGGTTAGTTTGGCATCAAAAGCTGGGGTTGAACAAAAAAGTGACAATCCTTGAGACAGTCCATGAATTTTTTTCTGATGAACTGCTTGAGCTTTGCCTGGAAATTGTGGTTTAAAGAGAACCTCTTTTCTACACGTGCCTCTGTGGTGGAATTGGTAGACGCGCTGGACTCAAAATCCAGTGTCCGCAAGGACGTGGGAGTTCGATTCTCCCCGGAGGCACCAGCCGGCTTACTTCAATAGCCGAAGGCTCATACCCCAGAATTCAGGATACGGTTAACTGTATCCTGAATACCGTAAGGAATACCGAATTCTGAACAGTAATCTGTATTCTGGAAAGCCTGACATTCCCAAACCAAATGATCTCAAGCCCTGATTCTTGCATACGCAATCTTTGCAACCGAGAATCAGGAGCAGCCTATGAACAAACAAGATCCAAGATACTTTCAAAGACAGCAGCAGAACCGTCGCAATATGCATGATGACAGGAGCCGCAGTCGGCATTACCGGCAGGATATGCCTGACTATGGTCTCTGGGGGGATCGCATTCATCGGCCCTCTTCGGGATTTTCTTATTCTGATGCTGAGGCTTATGATTTTGAG
>JBGGMM010000143.1:0-2655 GCA_041288045.1 Pseudobdellovibrionaceae bacterium
GGCTTCGTGAAAGATCTCACCTCCAAAGCCATTATCGATACTGACAGGAAACTCTCCCGCAGGTGCGAACTTTGCTCGAAGGACAGTCAGGGCTTTATCCACAGTTTCCCGAGCCCAATCCACAAGCGGAATGTTTTCGTAAAAAAGAGCGTCGGTAACTGAAAATTCATTTTTCATGAAACTTTCTCTTTTTCCGTGCTCTTCGACAAAAACTTCCAACATTGTTCGATAATGCGTTCGCAAGTCTTCAACATGCACACCCAACGAATTGGCAATTTGGACTTTCTGGACTTTTTCCAAAAGAAGCGGCTGTGTCTGACTGACCAAAGTGCTTTGGGCGCGTGCCGCTCGATCCAGATTTTTTAAAAACTGAAATTTGCGGTCTCTTGTCAGGTCCCAGGGCATTTTTGATTTTGTTAACAGATCATCAAATGTCGTCATTGGCTCTTCAATATGAGCCGAAGTGTTCTTTCTTTGGCCGCCAGCCTTCGCCTGGGCCGCTGCGCGAGCCGCCTTGATCAGTCCTGCTTCTGACAAATCACTGGTGGTGATATAAATTTCTTCTTTTCCAAAATGGACCCGAATCCCAGCTCCATATTGACGACCAACTAAAGCTTCCTTCGGGCTTGAATCCATCACGCTCAATCGACTCGAATAGCTTTCCTCTGCAAAAATTTCTGCAAAATCAGCTCCAGTAGAAAGTGCTTCGTTCAATGTTTTTTCAACTAAACTCTTTGAAATAATCATGGTGACCTCTTGGAAAGCTCCATTTTACTGGATGCAATCAAAGGCGGACAGAAAACAATTTTTATAAGGACTAAAATCATAATGCGGGGAACAAAAATTTACTTTTTCTTTCGCAAAAATAGTTTCTGCATCAAAGATTTCTTCTTTTTAGGCTCTGGTGGGCCAGGAAACGGAAATTGATCAAAGCTTTCAAGAGCTTTTGCGACACTCTTTGTTTCTTCAAGAAACCGATCGATTGCCGATTGGTATTCGTTTTTTTGATTCCAATAATGGTAAATAACAGAATCCGCAGAAAGAATTTTTGTGCGAGTTTGAAGATAAAAAGAAAAGGCCAATTGTTCCATCACGTGCTTTTGATAAAGGGTATAGGCTTGATCCGTTAGCTCCAAAACAAGCGGCAAAAGCTTCTTGTTTTCTTCTGCAATTCCCAGAACCCCCGCATTCCACATCACCGTCGAGGGACCAATTCCAACAAGTTCATTTTTGATCTGAAAATGTTGCTTCTTGACGAATTTAAGAATTTTTTTTGAAAGCGGATCTTTCCCTTGATCCAAAGCATTTTCAGCAATGTGCATAAGGCTTGTTGTTGAATTCACTTTTTGAAAGAGCGGCTGGGGTGATGAAAGAAAATACGTGTCTCCGTCACAATAATAAAGGCTTCCGTTGAATTTTGCGCCAGCATCTCTCAGGATTTCAACTTTGACTCGATGAACGAAATTGATCTTTCCGCGCCATTTTTGGATCTGCTCTGTTGTGATTTCCACATATTGAATCTTTGGATGGGGGCCAAAAAAATCAGAGAAAACTTTTTTGTTGTCTGTATAGACCCAGATTTGAAGGGTGTCAGTCGGATCTATTTTTCTTAAAAGGGACAAGATTGAGAACATTGTTTGTCGAATGACGTCTTGAAGACCATATGCCTGATAGACAAGAACCTGCTTTTCCATTTTATCTTTTTCCGAAATGTTTTTCCTGCCAATGATAAGCAGTCGAGATGATATTGCGAAGGTCTGAGTGCTGCGGACTCCACTTCAATTTTTTCATGGCCTTCTCGCCAGAGGCGACAAGCGCGGGTGGATCTCCTGGGCGCCTCTCTCCAAAAACAACAGGGACCTCTCGGCCCGTGACAGCAGCAACTTCTGAAATCACTTGTTTAACAGAGGCTCCTTTTCCGGTTCCCAAGTTAAAGGCTTCAAATCCAGGCTCTTGCAAGTTTTCAAGTGCCAAGACATGTGCCTGCGCCAAATCACTGACGTGGATGTAGTCGCGGACACAAGTTCCATCTTCAGTCGGGTAGTCGGTACCAAAAACAGTGATTTCTTTTCTTCGCCCCAAGGCCGCATCCAAAGTCAAAGGGATCAAATGGGTTTCTGGATCGTGATCCTCGCCAATCTCTAGATCAGCATCTGCTCCGCTTGCATTGAAGTACCGAAGTGCAATCGAACAAAATGAAAAAGGCTGCGCATAGTCCTGAAGAATTTTTTCAACAATCAGCTTGCTCCGTCCATAAGGATTGATCGGCTCTTGAGGAAAGGTCTCTTCAATCGGAGTGCGCTCCGGAATTCCATAACTAGCGCATGTGCTTGAAAAGACAAACTTGAGAACGTTGGCATTTTTCATTGCCTCAAGCAGGCTCATGCTTCCCAAAACATTGTTCTGATAATACTTCAGCGGGTTTTGATGGGACTCTCCAACATAGGCGAAAGCTGCAAAATGAATCACCGCTTCGATTTTTTCTTTTAAAAGAACTTTTAACACTTCTTCCTTGTCTTGAATGTCTACCTGATAAAAAGGCCCCCATTTGACAGCCCATTCATGACCATAGACAAGATTGTCCAAGGTCACTGGTGTGTGGCCCTGCCGCGCAAGCGCCTTACATGTGTGACTGCCAATATATCCAGCCCCACC
>JBGGMM010000144.1:0-4919 GCA_041288045.1 Pseudobdellovibrionaceae bacterium
AAAATCGGAAGAGTACAAAATCTATGATCTTTCCAGAGACACTCGAATTGTCAAAAAAGAATCCGCCACCGAAGGCACCGTCTGCTACGCACAGATGACTCCCAATCTGATCAATCGCTGGCGCAATTACCTCGTGAAGTAGCCTTAGGGTGCCTTTCTCTTTTTCCTTCACCCGCCGCATTAATAACTGATGTGATAGACACAGCTGTCCGGGTACAGCGAAGGCCGTCCATCCATGCGAGGGCTGCCTTCTGGCCATCGTGGCCAGAAGGATTTTTTAAGAGGAAAGAAACAACTCTTTCGCTACAAAACTTTAAATTGAGACGCCGAATGCTTTGAATTGGATTTCATTTCCACTCCTATCCTCTCCCCTATAAATTGATTTCCCGACCACGATGGTCGGGAAACAGCCTTCGCATGGACGGACGCACCGACAATTACAGTCGGCACCGCTGTGACAACCCACTCATGCTGCGGCGGGTGAAGGAAAAAGAGAAAGGCACCCTCAGCTCCTAAGCTAGGCGGTGTTCGCGTCTTTTGCGAGCGGCTTCGTGCCGGCGCTTGTCTTCTTCGGATTCAAGAATGAGAGGTGGAATTTCTGTGGGACGTCCGTTTCCACCGATGGCCACGAATGTCGTGTAAGCAGTGGCTGTGTGAAAGACTTCACCGGTTTTTGGATTTTCGGCATCAACGCGGATTCCGACTTCCATCGAGGTGCGGGAAACGAAATTGACTGAGGCCTTGAGGTTCACCACCCAGCCCTTGCGGACGGGAGCGACGAAACTGAGCTGATCGATGGAGGCAGTGACGACTTCTTTGTTGGAGTGTCTTTGGGCAGCGATGGCGCCGCAGATGTCGATCCAGGACATAATCACTCCCCCGAAGATCGTATCGAGAGAGTTGGTATGAGAAGGCAAAACTAACTGGGTCATTACAACTTGTGAGGCCGAGACTGGTTTTCCTGCTGCTCCTGCCACAGTTGCAATGACCCTTCTTGGATTAAAGATTACATTCCCATGCCGGCGTCAGAGTTGCCGCCGCGATTGCCACCGATGTCATTCGAACGACCAGCGATGATCGTTGGAGTTCCACCCACAGTTGCATTACCAGCGGGGATCGTCTGAGTTGCAGCAGCTGTGTTGTAATCGTTGCGCGCAGCTTGAACTGTTTGTTCGTTGCGTGTGTTCTCGCTCTCGACAAAGCCGAGGTGAGGCAAGCACCAAACGATCAATTGTGCACGGGATTTCACATTCATCTTTTTGTAGATGTTTGTGAGGTGAAATTTCACCGTCTTTTCTGTTACAAACAGTTGATTTGCGACTTCCTTGTTCGACAAACCTTTAGAAACCAGTTCTGCAACTTCAGCTTCTCTGTTCGACAGACCTTTTTGTATGAGTACATCTCTGAGCATCCTTGCTCCTCCCCTTTTAATTTTTAAGACACCGACCAATGGCGTCTTGGTTAGTCTTCAATTTTAAAAATCAGTTTTTAAATCGAATTCCACGTCTTTGGCCGCTAGACTGATCGAACAGGACTAAAGTCCCCAAAAGCCTAGAAACAATCCCTATTTCCAGACAGTTGTCTTAAAACAAATCATCCTGCGCCTGTCTTAAAGTCTGTCAGCAAAGTTTTTGTAATGCAACGGTTTTGCCCGTGACTTTTTCAAAAACTAGACCGCCGCAGAAAGTATTTTCAGAGGGAAAACTCTCTTTTGAGAAAAGATTATGTTTCCTTTTTGACCCAAACTCGGACGCTGAAAAAGGCTGTCAACTTTGTGAAAAGTCATCAAAAAAAGGAAATTCCAAAGCCTAAAAAGGAGGCGGGAAATGAAAAATAACCTGGCCCTTTGTCAGAGTGGCATTCTGCACAGATCGATAAAGCGATGAAAATTGATGAGTGAAAGAAAAGAAAATAATCGCGCTAGCTAGGATCCAATGCCGCCTCAGAATATCTTTTGGCTGAGTCCACTGAACGACTCGCGTTTCAGCCACCCAGTCCGACACATGGGTTCGGTCTAATCTCAAGAGCGCTAAGGCCCTCAAAGAGTGTCCAAAAAAAAGTGAAAGAGAATCAGTCAGCACTCTTAAAAAGCTCTGCACAAGGCCTAGCCCCTCACCTGGGTGATGTCGCGGAACCACTCTCAAACCAAAAATCAGCTTTCCCAGAGTCCCACCTAGAAAATACAAAAACATCCATTTGTAAAAGAGGATCAAAAGCAAGCAAAGAGCCAGCCAGCGAAAATCCACAATCAGCAATTGCTCATCCAGGACCGAAGCAACGACATGAATCCATAAAGGTAAAAAACACAGACCCTGGATCATCGAATCCACGCCAAAAGCCATCAATCGTCGCCCCGTGCGGGCTGTGTACATCACTTGCGCCATTTTTCGATCAAGTCCTCTTTGTTTTTCACTTTTCCCTCTAATTGCTCCCAGTAGCAAGCTTTCAGCGCCTGACCCAGGGCCTCCCCTTGCAACTTGTCGATCAGATCGGAAGCCGTCACCCAGGGCTTGGGCTTTTGGGGTCCCAATTCTTGCCGACGTTTCTGAAATTCTTCGAACTTGAGTTTTTCTTCCAGTTGCAGGTTTTGCTCCGCAGACTCTAGCAGACCTCGCAGTTGCTCGGGTTCATAACTCAGACTGAGCAGCTCCCCCAAAGAATGTGTGGCAAAAGGCTTTTCTTCATAACTCCACTGCAGGGCTTTGAGGGTTTTCTGCTTAAGGTCTTTTGAGAATTTCCAGCGATCACAAAGCGCTTCAAATTCTTTGATGGGAGTCACTGGCGCCAGCACAGATTTTAGCCACAGAAAGAATCGATACCATGAATCCTCATCCGTTTTTTCTTGCCGTCTCCAAATATTGTCCGGCGGAATCCAGCGCAGATTTTCTTCACTCAGAAGACTGGCGAGCAATCCCGAGCGATAGAGAATTTCAAGGCCCGTCAGGGGATCTGGACTGGTGAGGAGCTTTCGCATTTCTTCTTGAATCCGCTCCCCGCTCACTGTGGCAATCAGACTGCGAGAGGCTTCAAGCGCTCGGAGAGTTTCCGATTCAATCTGAAAGCCGAGCTGGGCGGCAAAGCGAACGGCCCTGAGAAGCCGTAAATGATCTTCTTCAAAACGCTTTCCTGCATTGCCAATGGCGCGAATGGATTTTTGCCACAGATCTTTTTCTCCACCGATATAATCGATCACTTGCTGAGTTTGCAGATCATAAAAAAGTCCATTGACGGTGAAATCCCGCCTTTCAGCATCTTCTTTGGCTTCAGAAAATTCGACAGTCTCAGGCCGACGTCCGTCTTTGTAGGGACCGTCTTTGCGGAAAGTGGCCACTTCGACTTGCTGATCCCCATCGATGACCACAATGACGCCGAAATTTTTGCCCACGGCGATGGTTTTCGAGAAAAGGGCTTCAACCTGATCAGGAGTGGCACTTGTCGCCACATCAAAATCATTTGGCTGCCTTTTGAGAAGGAAATCCCGCACGCAACCACCAGCCAAAAGAGCCTGAAAGCCCTTGGCCTGCAGTGTTTGACAAATTTTCTTTGCCAGTTCGAATTCGGGATTCTTCAGATATAAGTCCATGACCTCTTCGCAAATGTTATGTAAAACGGATTCACATGTCGATCTCTTCTTTGCATGACAATCTGAACCAATTTCTTGGATCCTGCTGTGAAGAGCTGGGATTTTCGCAGTGGGGAGCTTCGTCTTTACACAATCCTCTCAGTCTTGAGTTTTACCGGCAATGGCTGGAGCAAAACTACCATGGCGAAATGGAATATCTCAAACGCCACTTACCACAGAAGGAAAATCCCAAGCTTTTGGACGCGCGTCTGGAATCGGCTTTTGTTTTTGCCCATTCTTACCTCCCCCACCCAAAGCCCATGGTCGACGGTTTTGAGAATTTGCGGACTGCTTTTTATGCTCAGGGCGAGGATTACCATTTTTGGCTGAAAGAGAAATTAGAAGCCCTTGCTGTTCGGCTGCGAGCTCAGTTTCCTGATGAGGTTTTTCTTTGTTTGACGGATTCTTCACCAATTCTTGAAAGGGATCTGGCTTATCGGGCTGGTCTTGGCTGGGTGGGCAAGAACACTTGTCTGATTCATCCGAAGCAGGGAAGTTTTTTTCTGATTGGCGAAATTGTCACTTCGATGAAACTTTCGGTGCAAGCTGAGCCTGTCCATGATTTCTGCGGCACTTGCACTCGTTGCATTGATATTTGCCCGACCGGAGCTTTGGAAAAGCCGCGACTTTTGAATGCGCAAAAATGCATTTCTTATTTGACCATTGAATCGCGGCAAATTCCCGAAGCTTCGTTGAGGGCTGGCATCGGCGATTTGTTTTTCGGTTGCGATCTTTGTCAGACAGTCTGCCCGTGGAATCAGAAGGCTTTTAAAAATGCAGTGAAAGTTTTGGCGACTTCACCGCTTGAAACCGAAGCTCGCCGAGCCCTGGATTTGGATTCCCGTTCCCGGCTGGTGGCAGAGCTTCGCGAAATTCTGTCCTTGTCTGGCAAAAAGTTGCAGAAGAAATTCGAAAAATCACCTCTCCAGCGAGCCGGCCCCTTCGGCCTTCGCCGAAACGCCATTCTCGTCGCCACCAATCAGGGTCTGCATGAACTTCTACCTGAAATCCAATTCTGGAATCAGGACGAAAAGCTGGCACCGCTTGTGGCCTGGTCTCTTGAGCGCCTCACTTAATCTCAGGACTCTTAAGCAAGATTTCATCGTGACGTCCAGAAAATGTCGCGGCAGATTTTTCTGTACAACTCGTTCCGGCGGGCAGCTCTCGCGATGTTCAGAAATCACTGCAGCATTTTTTGGCTGCGGAAACTTGCGGCGTTCAGAAAACGCTGCATTATTTTTTATTTATAAAATATTCTTTGACAGTGTTTTTGCAGGAATTCTTTTTCTGCAATTTG
>JBGGMM010000145.1:0-24264 GCA_041288045.1 Pseudobdellovibrionaceae bacterium
TTGGAAAAAGCAGTTAAAGACATCCAAGAATTGGCCAACAGTTCGAAGTTGGCGAATATGGATCAGTTTGCAACTTTGATGATTTCAGAAGGCTTCAGTCGCCGCAAAGAATACGCAAAAGCAGTTCAAATGCTAACAAAATTTTATCAGGAGAATCCCAGCAAAATTCCGACAGACCTCATCAGCAATCGGATTGTTCAATATATCAATGACGATCTCCAGGATATGGTGGATCAGGGTCAATTCATCAAAGCTCTCAAATTGCACAATCAATATTCTGAGACTTGGATGAAATCCTCGGGCCGGATCGATACCAAATACAATGTCGGTCGAGCATTTGAGCAGTCGGGGGTTTTCAAGCAGGCCCAGGGCCTTTACCAGGAAACTCTCAATAAGCTTTATGCGATGAAGGGGACTGATGCCGATAAAGTCCGCAGCGTGACTGAACATTTGCCAAGCGAAGACTCAGTCAATCTTCGTCTTGCGACAGTCGAAGCGCAACAAGGGCATTATTCTCAGGCATTTGAGGGATTGAAAAACATCAAAAATCCACAGAATCTCACCGAACGTGAGCAAATCGAAAGAGTGCAGTTGGCGGCTCAATTGTTGGATCAGCGGGGAGAGACAGATTCGGCAATTCGCTACCTAACTGAACTTTTGAAAGAGTGGTCTGGAATTCCGGCACTTGTGGCAGAGCCCTATTTGGATCTCGCTCAATTAGAGTTGAAACAAAACAAGGCAGACGATGCCATTCAATCCCTTAAAAAAATCAACACTTTGATGGATGATTCGCAGAAAGTGAATCCTGGTACACATGCGAGAGCTCTTGAAATTCTCGGGGATATCCAATTGAAAAAAGGCCTCAAAAACGAAGCTGCAGGAACTTTTGAAAAGCTGATCAGCCTTTATGAAAAAAGTCGGCCTTTGGCTTCTTACCGCTACAAAGTGGGCCAGATTTATTTTGAAAAGGGCGAGATCAAAAAGGCCGCCGAAGTCTGGAATGATTTGAAAGATGAAAAAAACGACTTTTGGTACAAACTTTCGCAGGAGCAGTTGAGAGGCTCTGAATGGAAAGATGAGTACAAAAAATACATCAAGCGGATTCCTGCGATGAGTGGATCATCGGCAACTCCGGCGCCAGCACCTGCGGAAAGGAAATAGCGTGACAGATTTCGGACTCTTTCAAACTGTTGATGCGCAAATGAAACGAGTGCTTGAAACAGCACAGTCCATGGCTCTCACGCCTGCCCCCATCTTAATTTCGGGAGAGTCAGGAAGTGGAAAGAGCCTTTTGGTTCAGTTCCTGGTCGAGAAGTCTCGGCTTAAAAAACCGCTTTTGAGGTGGGGTCGGGAAGAACAGACCTATGCTGAAGGTGATTGGGTTCTCATCGAAGGGCTTGATGATCTCAATCTTTACCAACAGCAAATGCTGAGCGAGAAAATGGATGAATTAAAGTTGCAGAATAAAAAAATCCGCTGGATTGCAACTTCGAATGAAAATCCTTCGATTTTGGTTCGGAATCAAAAATTGCGTCGAGATTTGTTTTTCCGTCTCAGCGTCATTCATTTGCAGATTCCAGCTCTTCGTGACAGATCGCAAGACGTTTTGGTTTTGGCGCGCTTTTTCAATCAGGTTTTCAATCTGATGAAAAGCCGAACGGAACAAGCTTTATCAGCTGAAACACAGGCAAAGCTTTTGGCCTATAGTTGGCCAGGTAATGTGGCCGAACTGGAAAACGTGATGGAAAGAGCTGTCGCGATCAGCAAGGGAGATGAAATTTCTGTTGAATCCATTGAATTCAGTCAAATGGGTCAAAATATTTTGCCTTCCATGGGAACCACGCTGTCTGAAATGGAAAGAAAATTGATTCTGCAGACACTGCAGTTGACTCAACAGAACAAAACCCGTGCCGCTCAAATTCTTGGAATCAGCATTCGAACTTTGCGAAACAAACTGAACGAATATCGAGAGGCAGGCATATTATGAGCCAGATTTTCGATAAAACAACCTCCGCCCTTGGCACTGCATTGAATATGAGGTTGATGAAACAAAATCTCATTTCTTCCAATATCGCCAATGCGGAGACGCCAGGGTTTCACGCCAAAAAACTTGATTTTGAAGAGGCTCTGGCAAGGGCTTTGGACATCGATGGCATGCGAAACATGACGACCTCATCAGGAGATCACTTTCCCGTGGGTGGTGGGCGTATGTCAGGTGTTCGCCCAGATATTTATGAGAATCCAGAAGGCGCGATTAACAATGATGGCAACACTGTGGATCTGGAAAAAGAAATGTCAGCTCTGACAGAGAACTCGATCATGTACAAAGCCGCTCTTCAGTTGATCAATAAAAAAATGGCAGCACTGAAATACGCTGTGACGGAGAGTAGATAATGTCTGATTTTGTCACTGGATTTCGAATCAGCAGCAGTGGGATGGCCGCACAGAGAATGCGGATGAACACCATTTCATCGAATATTGCCAACATCAACACGACTCGCACACCGGAAGGTGGTGCCTACCGCCGAAAAGACGTGGTCTTTGAGTCTATGCCGGAGACTCGAAATTTCGGTGAAATTTTGGGAGTGAATTCGCCAAAGGCCGACATGCAGAGAGTCCAGGTCACAGATGTGATTTCGGATCGAAAAGCGCCGCTGTTGAAATTTGAACCCAATCATCCAGATGCAAATGAAGAAGGATATGTGGCTTATCCCAATATCAATTTGATGGAAGAAATGACCAATATGATTCAGGCCACACGGGCTTACGAGGCTAACGTCCAATCACTGCAGTCATCCAAGGACATGGCTCTCAGTGCCCTGGAAATTGGTCGGTAATGGGACAGGATTTTAAGAGGTAAATTTGTGAATTTTGCTGTAGAATTAACAATATAGGAGCGGCTTGCCATGGATGGTTTCACCGTTTCAAATGCCAATCGTTTCCTGGAAACAGGAAGACTGCCAGGGGATCAGAAATCGATTTCGATCAATTCGTCTCAAGATGGGACGAACAAGATTTCTGGTGGTTCTGTTTCCGAAACACAAAAAAGTTTCGCCGACACATTGAACGAAGCCATCCAGAATGTGAACGAGCTTCAAAAAACTTCGGATAAGGCCATGCAGAATTTGGCCACCGGTCGAACAGACAATGTAGCCGAAGTCATGATCTCAGCTGAAAAAGCGGACATTGCTTTGAAGCTCATGGTTCAGGTTCGAAATAAGATTATTGATGCTTATCAAGAAATTATGAAAATGCAGGTTTGATTTAAAGGGGTTATTGCTTGAATAAGATATTTGGAAGTCTTGCCGCTCAATTCGGAGAATTTTTCAAAGGCCTTGGGCCGACGAAAAGGATGTCGATCATTGCCGCATCGATCATCACGGTGGTGGCAGGAATCATCATCACCTTCATGGTTAGCGGCAAAGATTATGCGCCCTTACTGACCAATGTCCCTTCGGATCAAGTTTCTTTGATTGTTGAAAAACTCAATAAGCTCAATGTTCCCTTTCAACTACGCGAGGATGGAAAGACAATCGCTGTTCCGAAAGATCTTTTGCACTCGACACAAATGACTCTGATGTCAGAGCTGGGTTCCTCTAAAATCGGCACAGTTGGCCTTGAGCTTTTCGACAAGCAGGATTTTGGTGTCAATTCTTACGCTCAAAAAATCAACTATCAAAGAGCTCTTCAGGGCGAATTGATGAGAGCGATCAACACTCTGACCGCGGTGAAACAATCCAAAGTCATTCTGGCGATTCCGAACAAAAAAACATTTCTCGAAGAAGGTGGCTCACCTACGGCTTCGGTCGTGATCGAACTTCATTCAGGAAAAACTCTTAGCGATGACCAAATCCGCGGTATTCGCTTTTTGGTGGGAAGTGCAGTCGAAGGATTGGATCCTGAAAAGGTCACTGTTGTTGACGATCGAGGAAAAATGCTCAGTCGAAACAGTGACAGCACGGTTTCTGGTTCGAATGAAATCATGGACCTCAAAAAGAAAGTGGAAGGCGATCTGGAAGAACGCATTGAAGCGATTCTTTCCAAAGTTGTCGGCCATGGAAAAGTCATTGCCCGAGTCGACGCCACTTTGAATAACAAAATCATTTCGGCTGTGGAAGAGTCTGTGGATCCTGAGAAAACAGCTCTGAAAAGCCAAAGCTCGGAAGAAGAGTCGTTAGATGGATCCAGAACCAATCCAGCCGGCGTTCCAGGTTCTCGCGCCAATTTGCCGGGGGCGGAAGACGCAGGCCAAGTGGGATTCAATCAAAACGTCAAAAAAGAAATCAAGACCAGCAATTTTGAAGTTCCCAAAACAGTTCGTAATATCAAAGAGGGAGCTGGTGGAATTGAGAGGGTCAGTGTCGCCGTTCTTGTCGACGGTGTGGAAGTCGCGACCAAGGCTGAAGATGGCAGTGTTGAAAGTAAATGGAATCCAAGAACAGAAGCAGAAATCGCCAAATACGAAAGCTTGGTCAAGCAAGCCATTGGCTTCAGTCAGCAACGAGGGGATTCGGTTAAAATCGAGAATATCCAATTCATTGCCGAAGACTTTGCCGAGTCCGATAAGATTTTGACTTCGTTAGAAAGACGAAAGCTCGTGCACGCTTTGTTTAAGTGGGCTCTGCTTGGATTTTCTTTGGCTCTCTTTTTCTTCATCGTGGTTCGTCCATTCATGCAATGGATTACAGATAGTTTCCAAGATTCAGTGGAAGACATGCTGCCAAGAACCATCGAAGAGTTGGAAGAGCTGCAATCCGTGGACAACACTCTTCCTGGTATGAGTTCGGCTCTGCCGGTGCTTGAGGAATCGATTGATCCGGATAAGGCTGAAAGTGAACTCTTGAAGGATCGAATCATGTCGATTGTTCAAGGTGATGAAGAAAAAGCTCAGAATGCTTTTGGTATGTGGTTGATCAGAAGGGAATAACAAATGGCAAAGCTCATCAAACAGGAAAACATTGAATACGAAAATCTGCGTGGTTTTGAAAAAGCGGCCATTCTGGTGAATTATCTTGGCAAAGATGCCTTGCGAGTCTTTTTTAAAACATTGGATGATGGAGATGTTCGGAAACTTTTGAATGTCATGCAGAAGTACCGTGTGGTTCCCGTACACGTGACAAAAAAAGTGCTCGAAGAATTCTACGAGCTTGTCAGTGAGACTGAAGATTACATTTTTTCGGAAAAATCTTCTGGCAAAGACACCATTGTTGAAGCTCTTGGTGAAGAAAGAGCCCGGGGCATTCTTGGCGGTGTGAATTTAAATTCTGGTGGCAATCGCAATTTGGAATCTCTTGAAATGGTGGATGCGAAATCTCTTTCAACATTCCTTGTGAATGAACATCCGCAGACCGTCGCCGTTATTCTGGCGCATCTGGAACCAGAGAAAAAAGGTGAGGTTCTGAAGCGTTTGCCAGATGCACTGCAAGCCGAAGTGGTCTTGCGTATGGCGAATTTGGATCATGTGGCTCCTGAACTGATTGCTGAAATCGATGCTGTCTTGAAGCGTGAGCTTGCGAGCATGAGCACAGTTGAGCAAGCTGCACTTGGTGGAGTCCAGCCGGTAGCCGAAATGCTCAACGTCATGGACAAGAACACTGAAACTTCGATCATGTCGCGTTTGGAAGAGAAAGATCCGCTTCTTGCGGAAGAGATTCGTAAACTCATGTTCGTATTCGACGATATCGTCAAGATCGACGACAGGGGCATTCAGACTCTTCTCAAAGAAGTCGACAACGGAAAGCTGCTTTTGGCTCTCAAAACTGCCAGCGAAGAGATTCGCAACAAGATTTTCAAAAACATCTCTCAGCGTGCGGCCGAAATGCTCCGGGAAGATCTCAACAATATGGGACCTTCGCGCCTGTCCGATGTCGAACAAGCTCAACAGGAAATCGTCAATGCCGCTCGCCGCTTAGAGGCCGAAGGCAAGATCCTGATTGCTCGTGGTGGATCGGAGGACGCCCTTGTCTAAGAGCGTTCTTACCTATCATCCGCCAAAGTTTGAATTGGGCACTGCCGAGCAGGCAAAGTCCTATCTGGAACAGCGAAGATCAAAGAGCACTGATTTTCGCATGAGCGACGTCATTCGTGTCCAAACGGGTGTAGAAAAAGTTGAAGCCAGCCAAGTGGAAGACGACGTTGAGAGAAAAGTCCTAGAAAAACTGAAAGAAGTGCAAGAATCCGCTTACCAAGAGGCCTACCAATTGGGCTTGGATGAAGGTAAGCATGAGGCCTATCAAAAAACGACGGCTGAAATCAATGCCAAGCTTTCTCAGTTGGATCAGCTCATTGAGTCCATGAAAAATATCAAGACCGAATTGATGTCCCAAAATGAAAATCATTTGGTGCAGCTGGCTTTTCACATGGCCAAGCGCTTGGCGCATATTGAAAGTAAAACCGACGTCGCTGTGATCAGATCGGTGATTCGGGATGCTGTGGAAAAAGCCCAGGTCGAAGAAGAAGTAACAGTCCAAGTATCGCCCTCGCAGATTGAATTTCTTGAAACCTTGAAAACTGAGACGGCACGAGAATTTGAATTTATGAAGCGAGTGAAATTAGAACCAGTCGATTCCATCACTCCAGGTGGATGTGTGGTGATCACCAATTATGGAGTGATCGATTCTCAGTTTGAAGAAAGAGTGAATAAACTCTGGGAAGGAATTGCTGAAAACCTTCCTGGGATCAAAGACAAAATCAGCTCACCATGAGTGAAATGATGTCCGAATATACTTTGAATTTAGAAAAATACCAGGATCTGGTGGATTCTTTGCAGCTCACCAATGACAGTGGAAAAGTCACTGAAGTGACAGGCCTTGTGATCAAAGGCTCACTTCCGGGAGCAAGCTTAGGAAGTCTTTGTGAGATCCAGCCTCCGGGCTTGGATCGAACTTTTCTAGCTGAGGTTGTTGGCTTTAAAGAAAAATCCGTTCTGATGATGCCCCTTTCCGAAGTTCGTGGAGTGGCGCTTGGAGCCAAAATCACATTGAGGCGACAAATTGCCAGTATCAAAGTGGGCGAAGAACTTTTGGGTCGAGTGGTCGACGGACTCGGACGGGCGATCGATGGCCTGGGAGAAGTTGAAGGAATCCGTGAGGTTCCTCTTTATTCAGATGTGAGAAATCCATTGGGGCGCCGACCGATTCGCAAGCCATTGGACATTGGAGTGCGAGCCATCAATGGAGCACTGACCGTGGGTCAAGGACAACGGGTTGGCATTATGGCCGGTTCGGGTGTTGGAAAATCAGTTCTTCTCGGAATGATGGCGCGAAACACAAAAGCTGACGTCAATGTGATTGCACTGATTGGTGAGCGGGGCCGTGAAGTGCGCGAGTTCATCGAAAATGACTTGGGCCCCGAAGGGTTGAAGCGATCCGTGATTGTTTGTGTGACCAGTGATCAAAGCCCCTTGATTCGAATGCGAGGAGCTTTTGTGGCGACTGCGATTGCCGAATATTTTTCATCTCTTGGAAAGCAAGTCCTTCTGATGATGGATTCGGTGACTCGCTTTTCAATGGCGCAAAGAGAGATCGGTCTCTCCGCAGGCGAACCTCCGGCCTCTAAAGGTTACACTCCCAGTGTGTTTTCGACTCTTCCGAAACTTCTGGAACGGGCCGGCTCATTTGAAAATGAGGGCAGCATCACCGGTCTTTATACCGTGCTCGTTGAAGGTGATGACATGGATGATCCGATTGCCGATGCCGTTCGATCCATTGTCGATGGTCATATCGTTCTCAGTCGAGGATTGGCGCAAAGAGGACATTTTCCAGCGATCGATATTCTTCAGAGCGCCAGTCGAGTGATGCGAGCTGTGACCACCAATGATCATGGAAGACTTGCGCAAAAATTGAGAGAAAACCTGGCGGTCTACAAAGATGCCGAAGATCTCATCAACATTGGAGCTTACAAAGCTGGCTCCAATCCAAAAATCGACAAAGCGATCAAGCTCAATGAAGCATTGACTGATTATTTGCGACAGAGAGTGGAAGAGCCTGCTGATTTTAATCAAGGTCTTCGACAATTGCAGGGAATTCTGGCCAACGTTTGATTCAAACAAGGATGTTTGAAAAATGAAATTTCAATTTCCATTGCAGAAAGTGCTTCAGCACAGAAAGGTTCTTGAAGATCTTGCTCAGAGAGATTTTCAAGAAGCTCTTGCTGAATTGAATCTGCAATTGCAAAAGCTCAATCAAATGGAAGAAGCCGTCTTACTGGCTAGGGAAGAGGCTTTCCGACGTCAGTCCGAGGGAGGAAAGACCAGTTCCTCTCTGACTCAAGTCGATGATTTCTTAAAAGGTCAGGACATTCGCATAGCCAGACAAAAAGAAAGAATCAAAGAATGCGAGAGTTTAGTCGAGAATCTGCGCGAAATTTTGCGGCAGAAGGCAATTGACTATAAAATAATAGAAGAGCTGAAAACACGGCGTTTGAAGGAATTCAAAGTCGAACAGAAAAAACGAGAACAGAAACGTTTGGACGATATCAGCTTGATGCGTTTTCGCCGAGGGGATGTTGAAAAATGAAAAATGGCTACGATCAATTCTTTAAAAAAGCTCAGAGAATCGCAGCTGATGGGCAGAAACAGGCCCCTGTCGCCAGAAAAGTGCAGACTCAAGACGCCAAAATTCTAGCTCAAGAGTTGCGCAATCGAATGCGACCGAAAGTTCAAAAGAAGAAAAAGAAACCAGTTTCCTGGAAATTGGCCGGCCTTTCTCTGCTTGGGCTTTTTATCGCAGCTGCGGGTCTTGTCAATATTGAAGAAATTGAGCACTTTGCCAAAAAATTTGAAATTTCAGTTTTTGGATCCGCTCATGCTGAAGAGGCAAAACCGGCAGCAGAAACCGCCAAAAAAGGCAAAGACGAAAAAAAGGAAGAAGCTCCAGCCTCTCCTGAAGTGAAGAAAAATTTCTCAGAAGATGATATCAATCACTTCACAAAATTGAACGAAAGAAAAAGGGAATTGGACGCTCGTGAAGAAGAGCTTGGTCGAATGGAACAAGAGCTCCAAGCTCAAAAAGCAGAGCTTGAAAAAAGACTCTTGGAGCTTGAATCCACGAGAAAAAATATCTCTTCCGTTCTTGAAGAGAAAGTGCAGGCGGATGATAAGAAAGTCGACAACCTGGTGCAGATGTATTCAAGCATGAAACCTCAGCAAGCAGCGAAAGCTTTTGAGGAGATGGATGAGGGTCTGGCAATCGAAATTTTAGGCCGGATGAAAAAGAAAAGCGCCGCCGAAATTATGAATTTAGTGAAATCAGAGAAGGTGAAGATCCTCTCTGAAAAATACGCAGGATACAAACGCAACCAATAACCAAGAAAGGGGAAACAAATTTTGATCACAGATCTCGCGAATCTGGGTCCATCCTTAAGGGGGACAACAGATTTGGGAGGAGCCAAGGCCAAAGACAGAGGCCCGGCAGCCCAAACTGGGAGACCAGACAAGGCGAGTTCATTTGATCAGATCTTACAAGGCAAAGCAGATGAAAAATCAGTGAGCCCAAGATCTGACAAAGAGGTGAAGGAAGTGTCTCTGAAAAAAGATCCGCAAACCGTTCAATCCCGATTGGACGAGATGAAACCTGAAAAGGTCGAAGCGGACAGAGTCGAGACCAACCCAAACCAGAACGAGCCAAGGACGGCCCGGAAAGAAACAAAAAGCTGGGATGAGCCAGGATCTGTGAAGACAAAAGGACAAAGTGAGACGGTTGAATCGAACTCAGACTCAAAGAGTTCGGCCGCTCGGGAACAAGTGATGCTGGAATTTATGGACTCAATGGAGAGTGAATTCGGCATCCCACCACAGGATCTTGTGGTGGCAATGACGCAAATCCCGGAAGGCGATCAACTCAAATCTCCTGAAGCCTCTGCTTCACAAGTGATTGCTCAACTCAAATTACCAGAAGACCAAGAGCAAAAAGCTCTCGCGCTTTATGTCGGTATGCTTTCGCAGTTGCAACAGATGCAGCAGCAACCCGCCATGAAGCCCGCGATGTTTGCGGCGACAGCGGCAAGTGCAGCAGCTGCACCTGTTGTGATGAATTCGCAGCAAAGAAAAGCTTTGCTCAATGATTCTCTTGATCGAATGAATCAGAAATTTTTCATGCAAGGAGCGGCTCAGCCGCCAGCAGTTGAAAAATGGATAGATTCAAAGACTCCAGAGAATGCACAGACCTTGCCTGCAGATCCGCTCGGCACTTTTCCCAAAGACCAAGTGTCTATTGGGCAAATGGCCTATAAAGATCAAATGGCGAGCATCGATCCCCAGAAGGGTTTTTTGAAATCTCCATTCCCTGTTGATCAGGGCAGTGGAATCGAAAGACCGCCATTGCCTGAAGGAATGGAGCAAATCGATCCAAACTCTCAAGAAGGCCAACAGCTGTTAAAGTCATTGGTTGCTCTGGGAGCCGCAGCAACGGCTTTGGATCAAGGGTTGAAGGCAGATCCTCAAAATGCTCAAGCACTAAAAGCTGAGCAAATGATGAATGGCCTGAACCCTTCGGCTTTGCCTCCTCTTGAAGGAATGGCGAACTTTGGATTTGGCGGAATGACTGATGAAGAAGACCTTTCGGGATTTGGCAAAGAGTCCTCTCCCGATCAGTTCTTCGTGCATCACAATCCTGCCCATGCCGCACATGCGACCCGAGCTGAAGCCGCCAATGGTGATAGCTTTGGAGCTATGGTGGCTGGCACAGCAGGAGCTGTCGGAGCCGACAAGCTCAATCCTGCAGAAAATGAAGCCAACATCCAGGCACTGATGAAACAAGCTCAGTACTTGATCAAAAAAGGTGGAGGCGAGTCCAAGATTCAAGCTGCTCCTGAAGGGATCGGCCAAATTCATATGAAAGTGGTCGTCAATGAGGGAAAAGTGAATCTTGAAATGTCTGCAGAGTCGAAAGAAGCCAAGAAGCTCATTGAAAGTTCGATTGGAGAATTGAAATCCAACCTGGCTCAACACCGCTTAGGAGTTGAACATGTCAAAGTCGATGTCGGTAATGGCTTTTCGAGTGACAACAAAAACTCGGAAGCTCAAAACCAACAAAGACAAATGGACATGAATCAGCAGCAGTCCAAAAATCAAACGCGCGATTTTTGGAGCGAGTACAGCCAAAATGGTGGATTTGATCGCCGCGGAACTTTTCAAGAGTCTCCGGGAGTGAGGGCTTATAAGGCTCCTTCGGCCGGTGGGCCGAATGTCGAGGCATTAACTCCTGCCAATTCTGGGTCCGTGGGACAAAAACGTTACCAAGGGTCTGGAAAGGGTCGAGGCTTGAATCTGGTGGCTTAAGGTTGTGAGAAAATGAGATTGCATAACTGAAAGAGGAATCTACATGTCCACAATGTCAGTGAAAACAGGAACGAAATCTTGGGGAGACGCTCCTCAGAATCAAATCACCAAAGCGGATAACCTGAGCAATATCAGCGCTCATGATAAATCCAAATTGGGTGATGAGAATGTCGGTGATCTTCTCAATAAAATCGCAGATCCGAACTGGGTAGATCCCAATAAGAAAATGCGAACTGCTGGCAGTGACAAAATGGACAAAGATTCCTTCATGAAGCTGATGCTGGCGCAAATGAAGCATCAGGATCCGACAAATCCAATGCAGTCTCATGAACTTGCGGCCCAATTGGCGCAATTCTCGTCTGTGGAACAATTGCAGAATGTCAATTCCACATTGACGAGAATGGAGGCCGGTCAAAAGCCAACCGAGGGATTCCAAGCTCTGAATTTTATTGGCAAGGCTGTCAGTGGAGATTCTGCAAAACTAACAAGGATGAAGGGCGATCGAGATCACGATGTTTCATACTCGCTGCCTGACGACGCGACTGAAGTTTCCATCCGTGTTCGAAGTGAAAATGGTGATACTGTCCGAACTGTGAATTTGAAGGACATAAAAAAAGGAAACAACAAATTCACGTGGAATGGATTGGACGAACGGGGACTTCCAGCGCCAGCCGGCGAGTACCAGTTTTTTATTGATGCCACTTCTAGAAGTGGTGGCAAACTGGCGGCCAAAACGGATTTCGAGGGAACCATCACCGGTGTGAATTACACAGCTGAAGGTCCGCTTCTTTTGGTCGGGAACCAGAGCGTGAAACTGAAAGACGTGAAAAAGATTGTCGACCCAAGTCTTATGAAGAACGACCAGATTGCAAAATCTCCTTCTGGACAGGACTTGAAAAATCAACCTGTCACATCGCAGAATGGAGAAAAGGATGCTGATGACAAGCGTGCAGGGGATCCTGTGAAGCCACCAGCATCGAATTTGATGGACTCGGTGAAGATGTCTCGTGAGATGATGGATAAATTGGAAAAAGAGACAAAACCCGATGCCTCAATGTAATCTTCAGTGATGTGAATAACTGAAGAAGGAAAAAGAAAAGTGGATATTAAGAAAGTTTCAAATTTTGAAAACCTGGTGAAGCCCGAAGGGGTTGGATCCGCCGTTCCAGGAGGAATGGGCAAGGTTCAGCCACAAACAGGTGGACCCAGTTTTCAGGAAACTTTGAGCGGACTTCAGGGATTGCAAAATCCAGCTGTTGGCAAGATGCCGGCCGCAGGACAAATGCAGATGCCTCAAGACGTCAAGTTTTCAAATCATGCGGTTGAGCGCATGCAGACCCGAGGAATTTCATTCAACAAGGGCGACCTTGAAAGATTGAATGAAGCCGTCAGCCGAGCCGCTGCGAAAGGTTCGAAAGACACGTTGGTTCTCATGAACGATTCGGCATTGATTGTTAGCGTGAAAAACAAAACGGTTGTGACAGTGATGGATAAGACAGCTCTGAAAGAGAATGTTTTTACCAACATCGATTCAACAATCGTGATGTAAGGTTTTAGAGTTCGAAAAACAAAATACAGGGCTGGTCCTCGTAGAGGAAGCCCTCCAAACTCAGGTTCATGACTGATTGATTGAATCTGATACGACATGGAGGTCACAATGGGAGTTCTCTCTTCATTATACACCGGTGTATCCGGTCTCGTTGCACAAGGTGAGGCATTGGGGGTTGTTGGTGACAACATCGCCAACGCCAACACTGTCGGCTTCAAAGCCAGCCGTGCCGAGTTTCAAGATATTCTTTCCAAGGATTTAAAAGGGATTTTGGGTGGTAACCAAATCGGTCGAGGAACCAAGATCGGTGCCGTCAATCCAATCATTACCCAAGGGAATGTGGATTCAACAGATAAAGCCACAGATCTTGCGATTTCTGGTGAAGGTTATTTTCAAGTGAAGGGAAGCGATGGAACTTCCTACACTCGAGATGGATCTTTCCACTTTGATCGCGAAGGATTCTTGGTTTCCAATGACAACCAAAGAGTCCAGGGTTTCCAAGCTGATGAAAAAGGAACCATCCTGAACAAGACGGGTGATATCCGTTTCCCGAGAGCACTGATTCCAGCCAAAGCCACGAAAGAAGTGAAACTGGATTTGAACTTGGATTCACGAGTTGAGGCGACCAAGAAATTCGACATTAAAGATCCTTATTCGACGTCTCATTATTCGACAGGGGTTGAGTTGTTTGACTCTCAAGGAAACAAGCATTTGATGACTTTGTTTTTCAATAAAGTGGCAGATGGTCAATGGGATTATCGCGGAACGATTGACGGCAAAGAGATGACCGGTGGAACTCCTGGAGAGCTAGCTGAAGTCTGCAAAGGGTCCTTGAAGTTCAATGTGGACGGAAAGCTGGATGAGCAGGAGATGTCTGAAAGTAGCTTCAATTTTGCTGGCGGCGCTTTTCAAGATCAGAAAATCAAGATCAACTTTGGTGATCCGATCAAAGCGGGTGGAAAAGGAATCGACGGAACGAAACAGTACGGCAAGGACTCGGATTTGATCACTTGGAGACAAGATGGTGCAGCAGCTGGAACGATCACCAACCTGTCTTTCAATGACCAAGGGAATTTGACGGCCCTGTACTCAAACGGGGAAGCCCAGGACTTGGCGCAAATTGCTCTGGCGAAATTCGAAAACCCAGAAGCTCTGTTCAAAGTCGGTAACAACCGACTGAAAGAGTCCAGAGATTCAGGACAAGCGGCATTGGGTGTTTCAGGCCGAGCCGGTCGAGGTAAACTGTTCGCGAAATCTCTCGAGCGATCCACTGTCGATTTGGCTGCCGAATTCGTCAATCTGATCCAGAATCAGCGTGGCTTTCAGGCCAATGCCAAGACGATCACGACGACGGACCAGCTGCTCGAAGAAGTGATCCAGCTCAAACGATAATAGAATGAACTAAATCCATGTCAAAAAGCCCTGGTTGAAAGACCGGGGCTTTTATTTTGAGACTGGATCTTGAAACACACGAATCCTGCCGATAAGTGGTTGATGAAAAAATCGATTTTTTCCCTTTTGATTGTTCTAACGGCTTGTTCAAGTTCTTCAAGAAAGCCGTCGTCTCAACTTGCTCCTATTGAAATGCCAAGCAATGCTCTCAGTTTGGAACAAGCCCTCAAGCAGGGACCCGATTTGACTTTGCCCTATTTAAAAAGCCAATTGCCAGTGGCTCCCTTTGAGACTTTGCCGCCTGCTTTGAAAATTGAAAGAGTCACGACAAATGACAAAGATAAATCACTTCGCATGCGCCACATCCGCAAATTTCACACTTGGAGTCTTCAGCGAAAAGCGACTCGCGCGGCCTATCTGATGGAGCATTTCAGTTGCCAGGAATATCATGAAACCCAGGCACTGGGATTTTCCCTTGAAAGAGATTTTCCTGAACCTCAAGCCATGGAGCTTGCTGAGTCCATGCATTTGAAAGTAGCGCCTTGTCAGATTTCCAATCGCGACGAAAGCATTCTGCGCTTAACCGTTTTTTCAATTTATAAAAATCAGTGTCCTAAGGCCATGGAGCATTTGAAAATGCTACCAACTGAAGGCGAAAGAGGCGTTGCGGATCGTGCTGCTTATCTGCGTTCTTTATGTTCTTCTTCCAACGTTGTGGAACAGAAAAATCCCTGGGGTGGATACGGAATCCAATTGGGAAATTTCAAAATTGAAAAAACGGACAAACCCGTCTGGTTTCTGGCGGCCAACAGCGGTCAGGGCGAGTGGGATCAATTGCTGAGCACTTTAATTGATCTAACGCAAAAGGGTGACTATCACAAAGTTCGCTATCTGATGAGCATGGTGAATTACGATAAATTCAGAACTTTGCCTTACCCATTTCAAGCTTCCGTCTTGGTGGTGATGCATTTTGCAGGTGCTGACCTTTCCGTTTTTCAAGCCCTTCATCGATACTTGTCGGAAAATCCGCAGTTGATCACCAAAGAAGTGCTGGGTCTTTTGTTTCCCGTTCGTTTTTGGGAAAGCATTGTTAAAAACACTCATGGGATTGACCCTGTGTTAGTGAAATCACTGATCCGTCAGGAAAGTGCTTTTGATCCGACGGCAAGAAGTCCAGCGCGAGCTTTTGGATTGACCCAAGTCATTTATCCCACAGCCAGAATCTTTGGGATGAAAAATCGCAAACAGCTTTTTGACCCCGAGGCCAATATTCGGGTCGGATCTGAATTTCTGAAAAAATTAATCAATGACTTTGGCTCTGTCGAATTGGCTTTGGCTGCGTATAATGCTGGCCCTCTCAAAGTGCGTGAATGGCAAAAAAGATATCCGACGAACAACATCGATCTGTTTGTCGAAATGATTCCTTACACTGAGACCCGAGAGTATGTGCGCTTGGTTCTTAGGAATTACAAAATCTATAAGACAGTTCTGTTTCAGCCCACCAATCAGGCCGATATTGCTCAGCTTCAGTGAGTGAGATCATGGAAAGGTTCTGTGGTCTTCTTGTCTTGAATTGAATCCAAGAAATGATTTTGTGAAAGATCCCGCAAAAGTTCTGACATCCGCTTTCGCACCAATTGACCCTCTCGATCCAATTGAATCTTTTTCTCATCTCTGTCAGAGGATAAATCCTCTTCCTTCAAACTGGGTAAATAGAGTTCACAGGACATTGAAAAATGTTCCAGTCTGTGGGGCCAAACAGGAAGATTCACCGATTGCCAATGCGAGATTTTGTGACTGAAAAATTTCGAGTAGGGTTTTAAGAAATTCCCCCACTCTTTAGCCACAGGGAGCGAAAAGCTCCAGCTCTCAGAGCCTTTATGGACTGCAAGCAGTAAAGGAGTTTTAGACCGGATCGCTAGTTCCAAAAATCGATTGGATCGGAATTCTTGAATCTCATTGGGATCGCCAAAAAAAGTATTCGCCCCTTCAGGGAAAATAATCATGTCATGAGGATGATTCTGTTCAAAATTATTGAGGAGCTCATCAAAGCTTTGCGGCCGATCCAGTTGGGTGATGAATTCAGCTAATTTCTTGGTGAGGGGATTATTGTAAAACCATCGATCCATCACTCCACGCACCACTCGGCTTGAATAACCTCCGCGCACCATTTCATAAGATAAGGCAGTTATCGCTGGCAGCCAGGAAAGAGGGGTTGAATGATTCATCACCACGATCAAACGGGGATGATCTAAAATGGTATCAAGGTCTGGAGAGGCGTGGAAATCCAATTGCGGGACAAAAGATTGCCTGAGAGCTTCAATCAAATCTGTGTATTCGGATAAACTCTTCATCACACACCCAAATAACTGCGTCTAACGTTGTCGTCGTTCAAAAGATCCAGGCCTCGGCCTTCCAAAGTGACTTTCCCAGTTTCTATCACATAAGCCCGATGCGAAATTTTCAGAGCCATTCGAGCATTTTGTTCCACTAAGAGAATCGTCACCCCTTCTGAATTCACTTTCTGGATGATTTCAAAAATCTGCGAAACAATCCGTGGGGCCAATCCCAAAGAAGGCTCATCCAAAAGGAGGAGCTTGGGTTTTGCCATCAAAGCCCTAGAAATGGCAAGCATCTGCTGCTCTCCACCGGACATGGTGCCTGCGACTTGCTTGATTCTTTCTTTCAACCGGGGAAAAAGTGCAAAACAGTGCTCAAGATCTTCATTAATTTTTGACTTGTCCTTACGTGAGTAGGCTCCCATTTGCAGATTTTCAAGAACTGTCAAAGTCGGGAAAACTCCTCGGCCTTCGGGAGATTGAGCCAGTCCCAAAGCGACTCGCTCATGGGATTTGAAAGTCTGCAAAGATTGAGAATCAAATTGAATATCACCTTTTGATTCCACAATTCCAGAAAGCGCCCGAAGAGTCGTGGTTTTGCCAGCCCCATTGGCGCCAATCAAAGAGACAATCTCGCCTTTTTTGACTTCGAAACTAATGCCCTTGAGAGCATGAATGGATCCATAATAAACATTGAGGTCTTTGACTTGCAAAAGTGGGCTCACACGGAACCTCCCTGCAATTCGGCATCGGTTCCAAGGTAAGCTTCAATCACTTTGGCTGAGCTTTGGACCTGACGGGGAGTTCCCTCTTCAATTTTACAGCCGTGATCCAAAACCACGATGCGCTCACAGATTCCCATGACCAGCTTCATGTCATGTTCGATCAAAAGCACCGTCAGTTTGAAATCTTTGCGGATTTTCGCAATCGTCTCCATCAAATGATGGGTTTCTTGATGATTCATGCCGGCAGCTGGCTCATCCAGGCAGATCAGTTTTGGTTCCGTCGCCAAGGCTCGAATGATTTCAAGCTTCCGTTGCTCACCGTAAGGCAAAGACGAAGCTTCGTCCTGAGCTTTTTTTTCAAGTCCAAAGATCGATAAAAGCTGCAAGGCTTTTTCTTGGGCCTCTTTTTCTTGAGATAAAAAACCCTTGGTTTTCAATACTGGGGCCGCCATTCCGTAACTGAGATGTTGATTGGAAGCCACAAGTACGTTTTGCAAAACGCTGAGATCTTTAAACAAGCGAATGTTCTGGAAAGTTCGAGTCACTCCCAGGCGAGAAATCTGATAAGGCTTCAGTCCCGTGATGGTTTTTCCATCAAAGACCACTTCTCCCAATGTGGGACGATAAACTCCGGTGAGCATATTAAAAACGGTGGTTTTTCCAGCGCCATTGGGTCCAATCAAACCCATCAGTTCACCTTGCTGAATGTGAAAGCTCAATTGATCAACAGCTTTCAATCCGCCAAATTGCATGGTGATGTTCTGAGCTTCTAGAAGCTTCATGCTTTCACCTTTTGAGCGGAAGATTTGCGGCGAATAAAATCAGTGATTTCATTGCTGCCGAAAAGGCCTTTGGGTCTGAGGATCATCAGTAAAATCAAAGAAAGAGAATAAATCACCATTCGCAAGTCCACGCCGGTGAGATCTTTCAAAGGTCTGAGAGCTTCTGGAAGGACAGTGATAAATACGGCGGCCAAAAGCGAACCTGAGAGACTTCCCATTCCTCCCAGAACCACCATGATGACAGCATCAATGCTTCTCATAAAAGCGAAAGATCCTGGATTCAGGTAATTCGCGTAATGCGCAAAGATGGAACCGGCAACTCCGGCAAAAAAACTGGAAAGCACGAAGGCGCGAACTTTGGCTTGAGTGGTGTTCACTCCCATCGCCTCTGCGGCGACTTCGTCTTCGCGCACACTGAGAAAGGCCCTGCCGTGACTGGATCGGATCAAACGCCAAATCGTTAGAAAACAAAGTACCACCCAAAAAAGGGCATGTGTATAACCAATCACGAATTTGCTCACGACGAAGCCGCCAAGATCCCAGTCCGTCGGGCCTAAAATTCCATACATTCCGCGAGCTCCGCCCACGGCTTGAGTGTTCAGAAGGATCACGCGAATGATTTCGCCAAAACCCAAAGTGACAATGGCCAGATAATCCCCTTTGAGTCGAAGTGACGGAAGTCCCACCAGCCATCCGGCTAAGGCAGCCGCCAAGCCGCCGCTGATGGCGTAAAAAAAATAAGAAAAAATCTGCAGTCCACCTGCCATCGGTGGAAGCATGGTGCTTAAGAAACCAGAAGTGTAAGCGCCAACGGCCATAAAGCCCGCATGGCCTAAAGAAAACTGTCCAGTGTAACCATTGACGAGATTCAAGCTCATGGCCAGCATCATGTTGATCATGATGTAAATGAGAATGAGCTGAATGAAAGCATCAAAACTAAAATCAACAGCAAATCCGCACAGCCAGAGTCCAGCAAACACAAGAAGCGGCTTCATCAGACTTTCTCCACAGAGTTTTTGCCTAAGAGTCCTGAAGGTCTGAAAATCAAAATCACAATCAAAATTCCAAATGCAAACGCATCCCTGTAAGTAGATGAAAGATAACCCACCACCATTTCTTCAGAGACTCCCATCAAGAGTCCGCCGAGGACGGCGCCAGCAATATTGCCAATCCCACCAAGGACGGCGGCAACGAAGGCCTTCAGTCCAATGAGCATTCCCATGAGTGGATCAATCTTGGGATATTTCATTCCGACAAGCACGCTGCCGACACCTGCCAATGAAGAGCCGACAATAAAGGTAAAAGCGATGATTTTATCTGTGTTCACGCCCATCAGGCTTGCCACACTCATATTGGTGCTGGTGGCCCGCATGGCTTTTCCAAGCATGGTCTTATAGATCACAAAATTCAGAATCAGCATCATGATCACAGTGACGGCAAGCACAGTCACATCACTGCTTTTCAATTGCACACCGTTCATTTCAGCAAGAACAGTGTCATTCAGAACCGAGGGAAAGACTTTTGGATCCGCGCCGAAAACGACTTGCGCGAAATATTCAAGGAAAAGCGAAACTCCGATGGCTGTGATGAGAATATTGAGTTTCGGAGCTTTCCTCAGAGGCCGATAACAAAAACGTTCGATCACCAGCCCAAGCAGACTGCAAGCCACCATGGAAGCGACCAGCAGGATGACTAAGGTTCCGACTCCTGGTTGATTGTCTCGCCCCAAGAACATCGCTGTGTAATAAGATGCGAATGCTCCCATCATATAGACATCGGAATGGGCGAAATTGATCAGTTGCAAAATCCCGTACACCATCGTGTATCCGAGAGCGATGAGAGCATAAATGCTCCCAAGGCTCACTCCGTTGATGATGTGCTGGACGAAATCTTCCATTAAGGATTGATTGTCGTGACGTACTTATTGTTGGAGCCATCGACCTGCACAACAACTGCTGATTTCACAGCATTGCGTTTGTCATCGATGGTGATTTTACCAGTGGCACCTTGAAATTCTTTAACTGCTGCCAATTGATCACGGATGGCTGAAGCTTTGATTTCAGGTGAAGCTTCGATCGCTTTGATCAACATTTTGGTCGCATCATAAGCGACAGAAGAAAGTCCATCAGGCTGCTTGTTGTATTTCGCTTTGAATTTGTTCATGAAATCAATCGCAGCTGGCTCTTTGCTTTCTGTTGAATAGTGATTGGAAAAGTAAGCTCCGTTGACAGCTTCTTTGCCGATCTCAGAGAGCTTCGGAGAATCCCAACCGTCGCCACCCATTAAAGTGGATTTGATTCCCAGTTCGCGAGCTTGCCGAGCGATCAATCCCACTTCGGTATAATAGCCGGGGATGAAAAGCGCATCAGGATTTTTGGATTTGATCTGAGTCAGTTGAGCTTTGAAATCGACATCAGACCCCTGGTAGCTCACGTCAGCCACGATCTCTCCACCGAGCTCTTTGAATTTTGCTGCAAAAAAATCAGCAAGACCCACAGAGTAGTCAGATTTCACATCACGAAGAATAGCAACTTTCTTTGCTTTCAGATTCTCAGATGCGAATTTCGCCATCACAGTTCCCTGGAAAGGATCGATGAAGCAAGCGCGGAAAATAAAATCTCCGACTTCAGTGACTTTCGGATTTGTTGAGCTCGGTGTGAGCATCGGAACTTTCTTCGCTTGCGCGATAGGTGCCGCTGCCAAAGAGCGAGAGCTGGCCACTTCACCCAGAAGAGCGACAACTTTTTCTTGCTCAATCAGGCGTGTGACAACAGAAGCGGCTTCTTCCGCTTTGCCTTGATCATCCATTGTGATCAATTTGATCTTCTTTCCTTTGATTCCGCCAGTGGCGTTGATTTCATCGATCGCCAAACGAATTCCTTCATCCGTGCTTTGACCGAATGTTGCTTCTGAACCTGTCATTGAGCCGTAGTGGCCGATGACAATTTCATTGCCCGCATTTTTCTTAGTACAACTTGCTAAAAAAGGCAGCACCACAAGGGCCACCAACAAACTTCGACGCATTTTTCCTCCTAGTTAACCACTTGAATAGATTATGGGATTTCTCAAGTGTCAACTCTCAGACGAGAAGCTCTCGGGAATCCTTTGCGTATGCGTTATTGAGCCAGAACATTGGCCAGAGCTAAAAAGTCTTTCGGAGTTTCTTTTTCGCGATCAATGGCGATGGAAAAAGGAACCTTAACGATTTGTTCACCTTGCACTCCGTACATCACATCTTTCTCGCCAGTCAAAAGGCCATCGACTGCCGCCGAACCCAAGCGGGTGGCCAAGATACGGTCCATCGCTGTCGGAGAGCCTCCTCGTTGGACGTGTCCTAGAATGCAAACTTTCGCATCCAAACCTGATTTTTTGCGGATCTGTTCAGCAAGATCGTAAGCTCTGCCTGGCTTTTGTCCTTCGGCTGCGACGAGAATCGAGCTTGTTTTGCCTTTTTTTTGCCCAGCTCGGATGCGCTCAATCGCTTGATCCACAGTGATCACCACATCGGGTGCAAAAATCATCTCGGCCCCACCAGCCAGTCCGACGTGAGCTGCGATCAATCCGCAATTGCGACCCATGACTTCGACTATGAAAAGGCGATCGTGAGAAGCCGCTGTGTCACGAATTTTATCGATGGCTTCAAGAGCTGTGTTGACGGCTGTATCGAAGCCAATGGTGTTGTCAGTTCCATAAATATCATTGTCGATTGTTCCCGGAATTCCTGTGATCGGAAATTTGTGCTCTTCCCAAAGAGCATGCGCTCCAGAAAAAGAACCATCTCCACCAATGCAAACCATACCTTCTATTCCGTGATCGCGGAGGTTGTTGACCACTTGCTTTCGAACTTCCGCTTTCATGAAATCTTGGCTGCGTCCTGTTTTTAAAACAGTTCCACCCCTTTGAATGATATTGGCCATCGAGCGAAGATTCAGTTCTTGAAAATGTTTTTCGACCATTCCGCCATAGCCACCGATGATGCCGGTCACTTCAACTCCGCGGGCAATGGCCGTTCGGACAACAGCCCGAATGCCGGCATTCATTCCAGGAGCATCACCACCACTTGTATAGACGCCAATCTTCTTCATAAGTGAAAGCTACGCCGAGGCGCGGAGTTAGGCAAAGAAACTGAATCTGGGAAACGGTGCCTCTTTGAAATCCGGGCAGGCAAAATGCCCTTTTGTGGCTGGGGAGTTTCGAGCACAGCGGTGATGAATGTAAACGGAAGTCTGACCATCCATGAGAAAGCTCCCAGACGGCCATCCGGGCCGTCTGGCAAGTTTAAAAAAGGCAGTCGATTTTTGCACTCTCAGTATCGTTTGCCTATAAACAGACGATACTGAGAGTGCTTGAACCAAGCTTTCGGTCGCAGAAAACGGTGCGGCATTTATTCGCCAACCCACTCTCATCTTTTTGAACTGCCGATCACGATGATCGGCAGTCCGGGGGTTCGGGGCAGGCTTGCCCCGATTGCATGGATGCAGACACTTCATGATCAAGTCCAGGTAGCATTTTGCAAAAAAAACCCGGATCTTGCGAGCCGGGTTTAGTGGTTCAGATTCAGGTTCTGAATCCGCAAGGCGATTACTTCACCATTGCTTTGAATTCAGCACCAGCGCGGAACTTTGGAGTCCATGCAGCTGGGATTTTGATCGCTTTTCCAGTTTGTGGATTGCGACCAGTGCGAGCTTTGCGCTTTGCTTTTGTGAAAGTTCCGAAACCAACGAGTTTTACGTCGTCGCCTTTTTTCACAGCTTTCTTGATGTTGTCGAAAGCGCAATTCATGATGTTTTCAGCTTGAGCTTTTGTGCAAGACGCTTCAGCTGCAATTTTTTCGATGAGTTGTTGTTTGTTCATCGTCGAACTCCTTCTTGTCGTTCAGTGTGGTTTTTGATTTGGCCAACCCATGGCCGCAAAATCAATTAGAGAGCTGAAGTGACCCGAGCGTCAAAGAATTTTTAAAATTGAAATCCGTTGCGTCAGCCCGAGTGCCTGTGAAATGCGCCAACAGGGGGGAATTGCTTAATTTCGAGGTTCGTTTTCAGAGTTGCTGTCTTCATCTGGGAAAAGGTCCTGGACTGAAGCCCCGTCTTGAGTGGGGACTCGGTATTCTTCATTGGCCCATTGACCCAGGTCAATCAGACGGCAGCGCTCGGAACAGAAGGGCCGGAAAGGATTTTCAGGTGAAAAGACGGCCGGGTTTCCACAATAAGGACATTTGACTTTACGAATTGAATTCTCAGACATGAGTTCTTTTTCCTCGATATCCCATGAAAAATCAATTTGGATAATGACAGAAAATCACTGCATTCCGCAGTTCGCAGTTGAGCAGCGGACCATGCGACCTGAAGCTGCAACTTCGCCATTAAAGACCAAGCGGTAGTCCCAAGCCGCATCTTCGAGTTTTCCCTGGGCCACTTGGAATTGAAACAAAAGACCACCAGAGTTGTAATAGAGATCATACCCAGGGGCATTGCCGCGCAATTCAAAACCTTGTGAGTTATTGATGGGCCAGATAGTCATGGTCAAAGACATCGGATTGTAGACATTGCTGTTGTTGTAGGTACTGAAGCCAAACATTCCCAAGATGAATTGTTGGAAACTGGGAAGGCTGTACCAATAGTTGCTGCAGTAGTAGGGGCTTTGGCAGCTGGTATCGGGCATTGAGCGCACAATCATTTGCACTGTCTGAGCTTGGGAACCGTTGGCGAAAATCATGATGTCATTAAAGCCTCGCATGTAGGAATCGCAATCTGCCAATCCGCCATCTTTGTAATTGCGATCGCAAGTCCGCATCGCTGTCTTGAAAACTTGTCTCATTCCCTGTTGAAGCACGTAAGAGGATCCACCATTGTTATAGATTTTATCAAATGTCGTGTTCTGGGCGAAAAACCCGATTGTTGTTCCTTGCTGAACATTCACAGGTCCATACGGAACAACGGCTGGTGCGGGAGTTGAATCAACAGATCCGCCACCACCTGATTTTCCACAAGCCGTAATCAGAGCACCGACGAGTGCAGCAGCGATGACCCAGACAAGAGTGGAATGCTTTTTCATAAAATCCTCCATACGAGGGAGTGCAAGTACATAAGACATGCCAGAAGGGCTGGGAAAAAAGGCCGGCAGAATGCCTTTATATTGGATATCAAAGGCAAATTCTCATTTTGAGACACTCAAGACTGTCTAAAATTTATCTGAGGTG
>JBGGMM010000146.1:0-3957 GCA_041288045.1 Pseudobdellovibrionaceae bacterium
TCATCACCTGAATGTTCACAGAGGAGTCCTGGCTCTTTTGCAGATGCGCAGTCGCCTGCGAAAGATCAAGAGAGCCCTCTTTGGATTTCAAAACCAAAGTCGGTTCTTTTTCATTCGCGGGGGATTCTGATTTTTGTGCCACCACGAAACTTCCCTGCACGAGATCCAGCGAAATTTCGCTTCCCGATTCTTGCTGTAAAATGATTTGAGAATCAGGTTCGAGATCGATAAATTTGCTGCTGTTTTCAAACTGGATTCGAACTTCGCCGTTTTCCGAAGTTTTCACAGCTTCTCCAGCGTGCAGAGCTTCACCTTCGGAAAGATCTTTCCAGATCAAGCTGCTGACCGATCTTTTTTCAACTGCGTCGTTCAGTTGCTCTGCCTGGGCCAGAGGTTTTTGAGTGTTCATTTTTTGCGGTGGTGGTCGAAAACGTTGGGCTAAGTAATGGCTTGCGCCAAAGACCCCCAAAGATAAAAACCCAGCAAACAAAACACGACCCGAAATGAAATTCACGAATAAGACTCCTTCAAGAGCGCTTCGGAATCTCAACCCATTGATTCAACAGACCTTTCACAAAAGGAAAATGGAAATAGTCGAAAGTCTGTGGTATTTCTTCAGGACTATGGATCAGGTGAAAAACTATATCACTCCAGAAGGGCTTGAAAAGCTGAGAGCCGAATACGCCAAGCTCTTTCATGATGAGAGGCCGAAGTTGGTCGAGACCATTGCCTGGGCCGCCAGCAATGGTGATCGTTCAGAAAATGCCGATTATATTTACGGAAAAAGGCGACTTCGCGAAGTGGACAGTCGACTTCGTTTTTTAACAGATCGGCTGGAAAAAGCATTTATAGTGGATCCGAAAACCCTCAGCGGTGAAAAAATTGTTTTTGGAGCGACAGTGACTGTTTTGGATGAAGATGAAAAATCCTTCACCTATCAAATCGTTGGTGAGGATGAATCGGATGTCTCTCAAGGAAAAATTTCTTGGAAATCGCCTGTGGCCAAAGCGTTGCTTGGAAAAAAGCAGGGGGACGAGGTTGTGATTCAAAAGCCGGCTGGCGAAGAAACCTTCAGTATAGAAAAAGTCGAGTTCAAATAAAAAAACCCTGCTTTTAAAGGCAGGGTTTTTTATCGAGCTTCAAACTAAAATTAGTGATTAGTTGTCGCAGGAGCTGGAGCAGCAGCTTTTGCAGCAGCTTTGCAATCAGCCAATGACTTGCCTGTCAAGTTTGCGCACTTGTCTTCGGTTGTTGTTGTCTCAGTCGTTGTTGCAGTTGTTGTTTTCTTTGCGCCTTTAGTTGTTGTCGCAGTTGGTGCTGTAGTGCCAGTAGCAGTTGGAGCTGGAGTACCAGTGCCAGAAGCCATAGCAGCAGATGCGAACAAAGCAACGATTGCAGTTGTGAGAATTTTCATAATCTCTCCTTCAGTTAGATTGTGAGGATCATCCCTCATGTTTCAATTTTTTGATGAAACTAGACTATCCAAAAAATAAAGAAGTTAAAGATAAATTTAAATCTTTCGCCGCGCTTAATGCGGTTTGTCGCCATCACCAGCTAAATTTTTTGAGCTCTTCAGCAAAAAAATCCAAAAAAGCCCGTGTTTTGGGCGGCAGGAAATTTTGTGCTGGATATACGAGAGAAAAACCACCTCGATCTTGATAGTAATCAGGCAAAAGGTGCAAAAGTGTTCCAATCCGAATGTCATTCTGCACAAGAAAGCGCGGCAGCAAAGTGAGACCCACTGCTTCTAGAGCAAGGCCTCGACAGTTGCTGAGAGAATTGGTGCGAAAACATTGCTCCAGCGGAATTTCCAATTTCCCTTGAGGTCCCTGCAAAATCCAAGACAGAGAATCTCTTCGCGATGTAAATCCAATCAATCGCTGACGAAGAAGATCTTTCGGGTGTTTCACTTGACCAAACTTTTGAAAGTATTGGGGCGAGCCAACCAAAATAAATCTCTCTCGTGAAATGATTTTTTTAGCCCGCAAAGAAGAGTCCTTGTGCTCTCCGGCTCGCAGTGCCACATCAAATCCCTCGCCGATCAAATCAACGATTCGATCGGTGTAGTTCATTTCCAGTGCCACTTTCGGATAGAGGTCGCAAAATCGGCGAATCAGAGGAGGAAGCATTAAAGAGGCTGATTCGACAGGCGCGGTGAAGCGAAGAATACCTTGAGGTTCCTGTTGTTCTAAAATGACTTTGCTTTCCACTTCTTTTAATTCTGAAAAAAGTCGCAAACAATTTCGAAAATACTCTTCACCCATGCGAGTGAGTGTGATTTTACGCGTGGTTCTTTGCAAAAGGGTGACTCCCAAGCGCTCTTCTAGCTGTTGCAATTTGCGACTGAGAGTGGATTTTGGCAGACCCGTTTGAGCTGCGGCACGGGTCATACCGCCGGCTTGAACAATTGATAAGAAGGCTGAAACTTCATTTAAATCCATCAGTTACATGATTGTTTCATAAATGGAACAATTTGTCCACATTTTCCCATCTAATCAGAGGCCCATTTTCTTTATAGAATCAGAGCTAACAACAACTCTTTAAAAAGGGAGAGAACAATGAAAAAGACAGTCATCGGTGCCCGATTGATTTTTGGCGCTCTGTTTGTGATTTTTGGATTGAATGGATTTCTCAATTTCATTCCGATTCCGCCACCACCACCTGCAGCTGGTCAATTTTTAGGTGCCCTAGGCGCAACTGGCTATATGTTTCCTGTGATCAAAGGAATTGAGGTGATTGCCGGTGTCATGGTTTTAGCAGGAGTTTTTGTCCCACTGGCGCTGACGCTCTTGGCGCCGATTGTGGTGAACATTGTTTTGTATCATTTAATTTTAGCTCCAGCAGGAGCGGCGCTGCCACTTTTGCTCCTTGCGCTGGGTCTTTTTTTGGCCTGGAATGAACGTGAAAAATTCATTCCCATGTTAAGAATGAAATGAGGTTATTATGACAAATCTATTACCATCAACAGAACGCGGACATGTCAATTTTGGTTGGTTGAATTCGCATCACAGTTTTTCTTTTGGCGATTACTACAATCCGGAGAGAATGGGATTTCGCTCTTTGCGAGTGATCAATGAGGATCGCATCGAAGGCGGCACTGGATTTCCAACTCATCCTCACCGAGACATGGAGATTATTTCCTATGTCATCAAGGGTGCTTTGGAGCACCAAGATTCAATGGGAAATAAAACCCGCATTCTCCCTGGAGAAGTTCAAAGAATGAGTGCCGGAACAGGAATCAGGCACTCTGAATACAACGCCAGTCCCGAAGAAGAAGCACACTTTCTGCAGATTTGGATTTTGCCTGACAAACAAGGTTATGAACCTAGCTACGGACAAAAATCCTTTGCCGAAGAGCTTGAGAAAAATTCGATGGTGATGGTTGTCTCTCCCAGTGGTGAAAAAGGTTCGATCTCCATTCATCAGGATGTGCGACTTTGGATTTCAAGAATGAAAAAAGGACAGAAAGAGACATTGGTTTTGCTGCCAGGACGACACAACTGGATTCAAATGGTGAAAGGACAAATCACCGTCAATGGCCAAGATCTCAAGACCAGTGATGGATTGGCTCTCAGTGGTGAAAAAGATCTGAGCTTTCAAGCCAGTGAGGATTCTGAATTTTTGGTTTTTGATTTGGCCTAAGTTTCCGCTCTGCAGCGAATGTCAAAATCAAAATCTGAAATCTAGCACGAATTGTGAAGGGACGATGAAGTGAAGGAGGCCACCATGGCATCACGACGTCGTCCCTCTGCCGTTTGGAAAGGTTCTTTAAGTTTCGGATTTCTCAACATCCCAGTTTCTTTGCAATCGGCCCAAGAAGACAAAGAGCTGCATTTTAAACTTTTAGACGAAAAGAACAAAGCCCCCAAAAAAAAAAAAAAAATCAATGCTGAAACTGGTCATTAAGTTCCCAGTGAAAGAATCGTCAAAGATAAAAAAAAAAAAAAATGCCAGTTT
>JBGGMM010000147.1:0-8027 GCA_041288045.1 Pseudobdellovibrionaceae bacterium
GAAGCGCAAAGAAGATGAGTGGCAAAGACCTGTTGCAGAGCTGGATCTGTGCCGCCCAAAAATCCAACGTAAGCCGCCAAGACACCACCAGCGATATTGGCCATGCCGCCAATCATGATACATAAAATTTCGGATCGGCTCATGGTTTGGAGGTAGGGTTTGATCAGAAGGGGGGCCTCTGTTTGACCAAGAAAAATATTTCCGGCTGTGGAAAGGCTTTCAGCGCCGGAGAGGCGAATGAATTTCGAGAAGATCCAGGCAAAGCCATAGACGATTTTCTGTAAAATTCCCAAATAATAAAAAAGCGAAGTCAGGGCCGAAAAGAACACGATGGTCGGAAGGACCTGAAAAGCAAAAATAAATCCGTAGGTTTTCACATCCATGAAACTGCCAAACAGAAAAACCGAACCTTCGCGGGTAAAATCGAGCACTTTCACAAAAAAGCTAGAAACCCAATTGAAGAAATCAGCAGAGCCAGGAACCTTTAAAACCAAAATGGCAAAAACAAATTGCATGATCAAAGCAAATGAAAGTTGCTTCCACTGGATGTGCTTTTTGTGTCGACTGAAGAGATAGCAAATGAGAATGAGAACGCTGAGGCCGAGAAAACCACGGGCAATGCTGAGCATGGAATTTCCTTTGTAAAATCCTTGCTTATTGTGGTTTGGCCAGAAAGGCAATCGAATGTCTTATTTCCAATCCAGTTCAGTTTGAAACAGGGGGGGAGGCTGGCTTTTTACTTTTTCTGGCAATGAGATTTTGGGTATCGGCCTGGATCGTGGGATTTTTAGGTCAAAGACGGTGGGATCTGCTGTTCTTCGTAACCTCAAAGATCCCCCTTGGTCCTCCATGAGACTTTGGGCCACGCTCAATCCCAGGCCAAGGCCAGAGCCGACAACTTTGGTGGTGAAAAAAGGTTGAAAGATTTTCGTTCGAAGCTGAGCTGGGATTCCCGAGCCTGAATCCGCAATCCGAATTCGAACCATGTCTTCAAGCTCAAGGATGGTGAGGTTGATTTTCTTATCTTGAGATTTTTCAACTGCTTCAAAGGCATTGTTCAATACATTCATGAGCGCCTGGCACAATTGCACTCTTCGGCCTCGACAGGTGAGGCTGCTGTCAAAATCAGAAACCAAAAGCTCAACTCCATGCGAGTGGAACTTTTCGGCACAAAGCCTGAGGGTATTGTCGAGAATCTCTTTGATTTTAAGGGTTTCGATTGGATCTTTGGAGCCATCTTTTGAGAAAATCAAAAGACCTCTGGTCAAAAGAGAAATTCGATCGACATTTTTTTGAATGACAGCAAATTGTTTTTCTAATGCTTCGCCGGGACCTTCACTTGGAGGCAGGATTTTCTTCAAGCGTTCTGAAGCGATAGAGATGATGGCCAGCGGATTGTTGATTTCATGGGCCACGCCTCCGGCCATTTCACCCATGGAGCTCATTTGCGACAAATTGATGTTTCGGGCCTTTTCAAATTGCAACTGTTGGCTGAGACGGTTACGAGCCCAAGCCCCGATGATGACCGTGATTGCGCTCCAGACGAAAGCAAAAAATTGGCTGTTGAAAAAAGGAAGATGCGGGTCGGGGATCAAAAGCTGAATGACTAAAAAACAAGTTCCAAAGTAAAAGGAAACTCCAATAAGACTTCCGTAATTGAGGACGAGACTGACCATCAAGAGAATGACGATAAAATAAACCAGGTAGCCAGCAATGACTTCAGGATCTGGTGAAGTGTAAATCGCTCGCAAGTTGATCAGGCCAGCGAAAAAAATAAAAAGCCAAATGCTAGCTTTATAAAAGCGGGTTCTCGAAACCAAATAAGGGATGATCCCGCCAGTGCCTTCAAAGGGAAGTTGGATTCCAGAGTTCAAGCCGCTGGTGAAATTCAAAAACTGAGGAAAGCCGATGGCAACCAGAGCGTAAATCGCCAAGGAAAAATTCCAGATCAACAGAAGGCCCGACCACAAGCGAGCTCGGGATTTCTCTTCGGCATCGTGAATTTGAGGCGAGGGCCTGGTCAGGTCGAATTTTTTGAAAATGCGGGTTTTCAGGCGTTGCTCCTCGAAGGCTTTGCGGTCGATTTGATACGCCTTTGTCTGAAATATTTAAACTGAAATTGAGCTCTGAGGACAAAATTAACAGGTTGATGCGTAAGGGCGAAAGTGGCAGAGTTGAGACTCTATTCTTTGTCTGAATCAGAGCCGGCTTCGATTGTGAAATAGAAAGTCGTTCCCTTGCCCAGTTCGCTTTCAGCCCAAATGCGACCCTGGTGGGCTTTGACAATGTTTTTCGAGATATAAAGTCCAAGTCCTGAGCCCAAGGGTCGAGTTTCTCGGGCTTGCCAATACTGCTCAAAAATTTGGGTGAGGTTTTCTTTTGCGATCCCGCAGCCGGTGTCTGAGACCGAAAAAAGCTGTCCCTGCTCGGTTTTTTCGGATCGGATTCGGATTTTTCCTTCGGGTGGAGTGAATTTAATGGCATTTCCAATCAAATTGAAAAAAACCTGCAAAAGTCGATCAAAATCGCCAATGACTTCGAATCGAGGGTTGCTTTCAAATTCCAGTGTGACTCCCTTTTTTCGCGCAAAGGGCAGCATGACTTGTTCGACAGAGTGAAAAAGATTTTCCAATGAAACTGGCTTTTTTTGGATTTCAAAATTTCCACTCTGCATTTTCTCCACATCCAAAATATTTTTGACTAGATTCAGAGCCATGGTCGAAGAGCGATCAATCATGCTCACGAGATCAAAAATTCTCTCAGGTGGAAGGCGCAACAGATTTTCCCCGGATCCTGATTGTAGGATTTCGATGGCCACTCGGATGGCGCCGAGGGGATTTTTCAAATCGTGCGAAACGATGGAAACCAGTTCCTGCTTCATTCGGGCATCAGCTTTGGCTTTTTCTTCGTTTTCACGAAGTTTTTCTTCTAGATTTTTTTGCTTGGTTAAATCTTGAAAAAAAGCGACTCCACCAATGATTTTTCCAGCACTGTCCAAAATGGGACCGCCGGAAATGAGAACTGGGATTTCCATTCCATTGGAAAAGCGAATGAGCTGTTCTTCCGAACGCAGGGTTTCGCCTTGCAAAATTCGGGTTGATGTCAGCTCATCATTTGAAAGCGCTTGTCCAAAAGGAGTGTAAGCAATTCCTGCGTAGGCGGATCGACCCTTGCGCCAATCCAGTGGAGAAAAAAGCTCTTTCGCCATGCGGTTGGGAGTTGGGTGATCGATATCTTCTGTGTGGGCAAAAATAATTCCAATTGGTGAATGTTCAAACACCGCTTCCAGCCAGGCCTTTTCGTCCTCAACCCGGTGAAGCAGATTTTCTCTTTCTTTGGCGCTGGCCTTTGCATCTGTGACGTTGCGGACAAAGGCCTGCCATCGCCCCCCTGATAAAAGATGCGCTCGGACTTCGACGTCAATCAGACTTCCGTCTTTTCGCTTGAGATGCCAATCGCCTGTTCGCCAAGCCGAGAGCGAAAGAAAGGCTCTTTCATGGCGCAGTCGGGACCAGTCTCTTTGAGGGATGAAATCCAAGATGGATTTGCCGATGATCTCAGCTTTACTGTAGCCCAGCATTTTCGCTGAGGCACTATTCGTGTAAGTACAGATTCCTTCGGAAGTGGCAACAAAGACAGCATCAGGAGCTTGGTCGATCATCCGGCGAAAGGGCAGGTCATTGGTTTGCAATTCAGAGATCACAGCTTTCTTCCTCCCAATCGAATTTCATCTTCAGTCTCAAATCCTCCGAAAGCGATCTTTAAATCATGAGGAAAATAAGAGAGAATATCATTCAAAGTGCGATGGTCGATGCAGTCTTCAAGTCCCAGCCAAAAATAGCGCATGACATTTTGCGAGTCTGTTTTTGTCAGATTGAAAGTGCGCATCAGGCTGGCGGTTAGCAGATCAGCAGTCAAAGGATCAACTTTCAAAGCCGGAGAATGGTGACCGAAGTTTTCTTGCCAATCAAAAGGCAATTGTAAAATGAAGTCATGCTTTTTGTCTTGAGGTAGAAACTGAAGCATCTGTTTGAGAAGATGCTGAGAGATTTCTTTTGCATGAAAGTGAGAGCAGGCCATTTTTTCTGCCATAACACTGACAAAAAAATCCGACTCTCTTTTCCAATTAACCTGATCTTCACTCGTGATTCTCATTGCTAAAGCGAAGCTGCATTGCGAGTGCCAGATTTGAAACTCAACCAAACGAAACTGAAAGGACCCAGAGCTATTCTTCAGTGGCAGAAAGGACCAGAAATTCACGTGGTGATCACATGCTTATCACTCGGTGTTCTCAACTGAGATACGACACGAGTCTAAATGATCATTTAATGTGTTCAGCCGATCTCGAAGAAATAAATTTAGAATGAATGGGAGGTCTCTGATGGTGACACTCTTCAGAATCACAATTTTTCATTTTATATTTGCTTTGATTTTTTTTGGAATCTCGGCTCATGCAAAAAAAGATGAAGCTGAGCCGGTCATCAATCAGGGGAAAGGGTTTGTTATGACTCAGACAGAACTGCAGCAAGATGTTCAGCGATTTGCCACTTCTTTTATGGCGGCAACCAACGATGCCTTTCGTCCTTTGGTGAGCTCCGAGGATTTGGAAATGCGCAATCAAGCACTGAATCAGTTGCTGGGATATCAGTCGTCGGCTTTGGATATTGCGACTGGCTCCACTCCAGAGTCGAATCTTCTGGATATGATTGTCTTTGTTCGCTTGAGCCACGAAGTCGTTCGGGATTACTGGCTTCCCAGTGTTTACGGCCCGAAGGCCAAGCTCTTGCTTGTGGCTTTTGAAAATGCGGAAAGAGATGTCTGGGAAGTGGCTTCAAAAATCATGAATGAGAGTCAGAAAAAAAAGCTGATCCATTTGATCAATGATTGGCGGGCGGATCATCCCTACCAAATGCAGGTGAGTGCTGTGCGGCTCAGTGAATTTTCGAAATTCACAGGCGAAGCGGCCGAGCGAAGAGCTCGTCAGGCTTCAGGCCTCCTTGCCAGTGCCAAGCAAGCCACATCCGTGGCCGATCAAGGTTTGTTGCTGGCGGAAAAAGCTCTTTTCTTGGGGCAAAGGGTTCCCTTTTTGCTTCGCTTGCATGGACGGCTGGCCACTTTGGATTTGGCTTCAGATATCGAGGGTCAATTGAAAATGGCACAAGGCTTGGGCGATCAGGCCAAAGAGTTTCAGCCTCTGGTTCAAGATATTGGCAAATTGACGGACAAAGCCAGTGTCTTGGTTCGAGAGACACAGCAGTTGGCAGGCCTGCTCGTTTCTCAGAAAAAAGAATCAGATAAAATTCGGCTGGCCGAACTGGAAAACAAAAGACTCAGCGGCGGATCCCAGGAAGAAGTCGAGAAAAAACCAGTCGATCTCAAAGAGACTTTGGATTCGGTTGAAAGGATCACTGAGAAAACAACCTTGCTCGTCCGTGATCTGAAATCTATCGCTCCCGGCAGTGAGCATGATGTGCTCGTGGCGGCAGGTCCTAGCATCGATAAAATCGCTCAAAGAATCACGGCTTATGCTCTTGCTGTTGGCTTTGGCTGGGCTGTCTTTTTCTGGGGTGGATACTTTCTGGTGAAGCGCCGGCTGCCTCGACCTGTGTAAGATATTTCAAAGCGGAAAATTAGGCCCAAGGTCGAGTCCGACTTGAGAATCAATAATTCCTCTGAAGTTTTCATCGTGATATTCTGGGATTCCTAGAAAAGCTTCTGATTTGGAGTCTCAAAATGAAAATTCAGAAATTCTTTTTTCCCGGCAGGATGTTTCTGCTGGGCCTTTCCCTCATCTGTTTGTCTGCAGGCTCTGGCTGCACATCCAAAGATGCGGTCGAAGCACCGCCAGTGTATCGGACTTTTTCTTCGGATCTGTTTCATTCAACCGATCAGCAGCCTCAATGCAAGAACCTGCTGGATTCTTATTGCAATTATCTCTATTCGCCGGAAGTGGCGGGAAATTTAGAAATTCGTCGCTCTGAAAGACCGACGAAAGTTCTTCAAGGAGAAACACAGAACCAGTTTTCGCAAGTTTTTTTCACTTATGCCCAGGCCAAGCTGAAAAATCAGCAGCTCTTTCCCAGGGATTTTCATCGGGTTTTAAAAAGGCATAATTATTTTACCAAGCTGTCTGATTTTCTGAATCGAAAGCCAATTCAGAGCATGACCGTCAGTGACCGGCTTGAAATTGAGCAGATGGATTATGAAATTGGCATGATCTGGAGTGCGGCCATCAATGAAACGGTCATTCTTCGCATGAATAAAAAATCTCCAGGCTTTTTTAAAATATCAAAGCGCCTGAAGCCGCTGGAGCTTTCTCTGGAAGAGACGCGAACCCGGCGGGAGCTGATTTCGGAAATTTCCACTGCCATTTGGAAGGGTAATGAAAATTGGCAGGGTGTCGAGCTGACTTTTGCCAGGCTTCGCCAGAGCTATTTGCGATTGATTGAAAAAATGGAGGCCTCAGAATCTCTGAAGGCCAGCTGGAAATCACGGATCAATGATGTGAAGCTGGTTTTGCCAGGATCGATGCCGGCGATCTCCAATGACGAGTGTTCTTCGACGACTGTGAATGCCTATTATTACACTTACCTCAATGTGATCACTGTCTGTGCTGGCGATTTTAATAGCGAGGATATTTTGCAAACTTTGGCGCATGAAATGGGTCATGCCCTGGATAACGATCGCTCCCAGTATATTTTCAAATCCCATTCGCAATTGGGTGCAGCGCTCAAGGCACTTCGAGAAAATGTCTGCAATCCGGAGGCATTCGCTTGCGAGCAGTGGGATCAGTTCAAGGGTCAGTTCTCTGATTATTTGGCAAGTCTTGATGGTTATTCGCCGGATCTGCCGGAATTTCAAAAATGCCTCAAGCGACGGCCCACGACCAAAAATCTGGCTGACGAAGACATCAGGCGCTTGGCCTCAAGCCTGACTGTGGATCGGATTTCGGCTTTGGCTTCCAGTGATCGGTTTTTGCGGATCACAAAAGCTGAAATTCCGATGCCGAATGGAAAAAAGCAAAAAAATCCCAACTACCTAGACCCTTGCACTTATTATCTCTGGAGTCAGGGCGAAGAGCCCGTCGAAGATGAAATCACCACACTGATGCTTTTCACTGCGGCTTACAGATGTTCTCCAAAGTCGCCCCAAGAAAAATTGCGCGAATCCATTGAGCTCGCCAAGCAAATGACCATTCAGATTTTGGAAAAAACTTTGAAAGTGGAAGGAGAGTTCTCTTCTTGGGATAAAATGGAAAGCGAAGGCTATTCTTCTCCGCCGGGGGAGCGATTCGCCGATGTGGTCGGAAGCTACGCCATGTCCGAGTATTTGCAGCAGATCCCGCATATGTGGGAGCGAAGAAATAAATTTCTCGCTGGGGCTTCGTGGTTGTGCCAAAAGCCTTCTCTCTCAAGTCACTATCCTTTGGAAAGCTCGATTGAAAAGGAATTCGTCTTTGAAGCTCACACTGAAGGTGATCAAAGGCGCAAAGAGATTTTTTCAAACCCGATTCGAGAAACGATTTCTTGTGAAAAAGATTTTGAATTCAAAGAGTGTTTGTTGCCGCTGAAATCTGAAATTAATAATTATTGATTAATGACCCGATGTCGAATGCGACCTGCTGGCCCTGATGCACCCACTGCCTTTAAAGCGATGGTCACGGCAGCTGTGTCAGCAGTATTGCCTGGATTGAGGGTGCTAGTGAAGGTGCCTGGATCCTCTGTGGTCGCAGCCGCAAGTGCTTTTGGGCCCACGGCCACATCATTATTGTTACCATTTGAACCTTGCTCTCGCATCGTATAACCAGATGGCATTGTCGCCAATGGATCCCATCCTGCCCATGACATTCCAAAGACGACAACCAAAGTGTCTGTCACAGTGGTCGTGACCGATGGTGGATTCGGGTAGGGGGGAGCGACTTTGGCAGGCGTGGCAGCAGCTGCCTGATCCCAAGGATTGCCTGTGGTCTCAGCTCCGCTCCAGGACGTCACCGAAAACTCAGAATAATCTGAATTAGCGTAAGTGAT
>JBGGMM010000148.1:0-4613 GCA_041288045.1 Pseudobdellovibrionaceae bacterium
ATCTTGCTGGTTAAGAGCTTGAAAATGTTCGATGGCCTGATCAGCCTTTCCTTCATCAATCAGTCGGTAGCCGTTCACAACCGGCTCATCATTTTCCTTTTGATGAGCCGGAGAGCAAGCGACTCCGGTTAGGATCAGGAATGGAAGGAAAAGCCATCGCAGCTGCACTATTTGTTTCCTTTGTACTCTTCAACTTTTGGAGTGACTTTGTTCTGTCTGTCGACCTCCAGGGTCAGTTGGACCTTAGGAACATCATTTTTATAGAGGACACCTTTGCCAAGGAAAAGAGGGTCGCGAGATCGATCATAAGAAATCTCATTAAATTTGATCTTTTCATTTTCATTGATCAACAAATCACTCGCTTTGCAGGTGATTTTAGAGATTTCCTTGTCATCTCTTTCAAGATCACAATTTTGCACAGAAAGGAATTTCTGAAGATCCAGGTCAGGAAGAACAGTGTTGAGATTCGTTTCAACCACAAACGAAACTTTGGAATCAACGACATCAAGCTTTGCAATTTCAACGAATTGACCCTTCGTCTTACATGTCATCAATGAAAGATTGTGATCAATTTTAGCCTCAGTCTTGGAATAAATAGAACGAGTTTTGATGATCCGGCACTCTTTGGAAACTCCAGGCGTAGTGATGTACACTTCACCATCGGAGATATATCCCGACTCAGTTTTTTTGCTGTGACTGTCTTTCACGGATTCAAGAATTTCAAGAACAAGATCAGAAACTCCAACTTGACCGACATTTGGCAAATTCACCAAATCCATGAATTTTTTAATTCCATGAATCACATCCTGTGCTTTGGAAATGCGATTTTGGATGTCTTCAGAATTTGCGACATATTCTTTTTTGCTAGAGGTCTCGACCTGCAAACCGTCAGAAGATTTTTCTTCAAATTTAGATTGGCAAGCCACGAGGCCGACCATGACCGAAATTCCAATTAGGAATGATTTATTTAATTTCATTTTTAGCCCTTTGTGTTGTTAAAAGTAGACAGCAATATAAAGGAAGCTCATAAATTTCCAAAGCTTTCCATTCGAAACGATTCAATTAAGAACCCTTGAATGAAAAATTGATCCCATTGTCGAAAAGTTGAACGCATGGGTTTTTAAACCGGTCTTCGATGCTGGCTCTTAGTAAAACAAATGGCCCAATTCAGCTTCAAATAGGGGAAAACCGAAACAAGTAATGTTAGAAAGCCCAAGAGCACGCCCAGGACCAAACCAGCTGCTATTGATTGCAATTAAAGACAAATTCTTCCGGCAAGTGCGCAAAATTGGCGCCCCTCTGGTCAAGAATTTTCCAGATGACAGTTATTCTTCCGAGAAAACAAACATCAGATCGTGTTCGTCGACGAGATCGTAATTGTCGCGGGCTTGGCGCTCGATAAAGACAGGGTCTTTGGCCATTCGCAGTTGCTTGTCCAAATCGAGGATATTGAGGCGAGTGGATTTGATTTGCTCCTGAAGCACGTCCCGATCGCGGTGCAAGCGGTAAAGCTGCAGAAAGGTTCCGTTAAGGACTAAGCTCAGGGTTGCAAAGGCAAGACAGAGAAGGAAAATTTTCAGCGGTTGATTGAGCAGCTTCATGTGACATTAGTATATGATGGATCCTTAAAAGCCCTCAACTTCAGAAAAAAACCCCGCTTGAGGGCGAGGTTTGAATTCAGACTTAAGTCTTGCTGAAAAGGCTTAAGCGAAAGCTTCTTTGCCCCAGTACCGGCCGCCACCCAGCATTTCTTCAATGCGAAGAAGCTGATTGTACTTGGCCGTGCGTTCTCCTCGGCAGAGGCTGCCTGTTTTGATCTGGTGGCAGTTCATTCCGACCGCCAAGTCAGCGATTGTCGAATCTTCGGTCTCTCCGCTTCGATGTGACATGACAGTCTTGTAGCGATTTCGCTGAGCGAGCGAAACAGCTTCAGCCGTTTCACTGAGAGTGCCAATCTGATTCACTTTCACAAGCAAGGCATTGGCTGCTTTTTCTTTGATCCCGCGAGCCAGGCGCTTGGGATTGGTCACAAACAGATCATCGCCAACCAATTGCAATCGCTCGCCGGCATCTGCAGTGATGGATTTCCACGAATCCCAATCATCTTCTGAAAACCCATCTTCGATGCTGATGAGAGGATACTTTTCAGCCCAGGCTTCGTAAATTTTCTGCAGTTCAGATCCTGAAATCTGTCGACCTTCCCAATCATATTTGTTGTTTTTAAAAAGTTCCGTGGCTGCCACATCCAGAGCCAAATGAACATTTTCACCAGGTCGGTATCCAGCGTCCTCAATCGCTTGCATCAGAAGCTTCAAGGCCTCTTCATTGCCCGGAAGAACCGGAGCAAATCCACCTTCATCGCCAACTGCAGTTGAAAGATTTTTCTTTCCCAGGATTTTTTTCAGAGTGTTGAAAATCTCAGAACCCGCACGCAGAGATTCTGAAAAACTTTCGCCGACCGTCGGAACAACCATGAACTCTTGAACATCCAAACCATTGTTGGCATGGGCTCCGCCATTGAGAACGTTCATCAAAGGGACTGGCAAACGGAAGGCCTGTGAGCCGCCGACATAGCGAAAGAGCGGCAAGCCAGAATCCAAAGCAGCCGCCTTGGCAGTTGCAAGTGAAACTCCCAAAATCGCATTGGCGCCCAGCTTGGTTTTGTTTTCAGTTCCATCTAATTTCAAAAGCAGTTGATCCAAACCGACCTGATCAGTCGCTTCTAATCCCAGAATTTCAGGAGCAATGATGGTCTTCACGTTATCGACTGCTTTGGAAACACCTTTCCCTAGGTATCGGCCCTTGTCATTGTCTCGCAGCTCACAGGCTTCGTGAGCTCCGGTTGAAGCACCACTTGGGACAGCTGCTCGGCCCAGATTGCCTGAAGCTGTGACGACATCGACTTCGACTGTTGGATTTCCGCGGCTATCGAGAATCTCTCGGGCCATAACGCCAATGATTTCAGACATGGTTTTGCTCCTGATATTTTTTTTGTGTTTTTTCTAAGATGTGACGGGTTTCCTGCACAGTCAGTGGAAACTGGGTTTTGATTCGATCCCAGTCAATCCGCCTCATGGCCTCTTTGACTGCAGGCTTGGTTCGTTCTTGGCCGACAAGCATGGTCACCAATTGCTGAGCCCGAACCATGTAATCTGTGAGTCTCGAAATATGATGAGTCAGAATCTGAATCGAATTCTCATCAATGAAATCCAACTGGTGGACATCAGCCGAGAGCACTCCCTGCACGTCGACTTTCTCTGCAATTTGCGCTTCCATTTCCCGCTGAGCTTTTGACAATTGTTCGTTGCGAACCTGAAGCTCGCGATTTTTTTCTTCGAGCTCACGCTGGTGCAGCTCGAGCGAAGAGACAACCGAGCGCAAAAGTTCCGGAGAAATCTGATGGCCAGGATCCTGCTCAAAAATAGATTCTTGCTCAGAAGCCCAATTGATTTTGAGATGAATGTCATTCCAGCTGCCAGTGGCCAGTGGTTTTCCAACGTAAACCGGAAGGCTTTCAAAAGCCGATTTCAAATAAGTGGTCACCAAAGGATAAATTTCGCTGGATACTGGAAGATCCAGCTCAATGCTAAATTCTGTCTTGATCACGTGATCCACTGGTGGTTCAGGGGAAATGAAGTAGGAGAGAAAGCGCTGTGGCTGTGAGAAAATTTCCTGTGGCCTTGGCATCATCCGCAAAACGCTATCAAGAACTCCCCAACTGCGAAGTTCCGGCCCTGCGTGCCCGATTTTCTGCAAAAGAGGGCCTTCCTCTTTTGCAATTCTCTGGGCAGCGAGAAGAAAGTTTTCCATTTCGCCAGCTTTCATCCAATACGAGGGATCGCACAGAAACTCTTCAGGCAAACTGGTGCTTTCAAGCAGAAGGTTCGAATCCTCTCCTTGTTTTTCAAAATAGCTCAGCACTGCACTTGAGATCTTACAGGAAAAAAGCATCAAAAATTTTTATCTGATATTGCAGAATGAATCGAGAGAAATCGTCAGAGCGCCTAGTGGCGGAAAACTCACTTTGAGATCAGCCCACTTTGCTGAACTTTGAGGCAGGAAAAGGCAGATTATTATCGATGATCTCGTGCATAAAGCTGGGAATCTCGCCTGTCGCTTCGAGTTGACCCTGAAGTTTTCCATCACTGCTCCTGACCAATCGCGACATTGCAAAGATCGGAGTCACTTCATAAGAGCCATCCGGATTCAACCCACGCACTTCAGAAATGGCTCCAATTCGACGTGAACCATCCGAGTAGCGAGAAACCTGAACGATCAAATCAACAGCGGAAGACACTTGATAACGAAGCGCTTTTTCACTGATCTTTGCGTCCCCACTTTGTGCTAAAGCTTCCAATCGAACGATCGCATCTTCCGGCGAATTGGCGTGCACAGTCCCTAAACAGCCTTTGTGGCCTGTGTTCATCGCATTGATCAGCTCGATCGCTTCGCTTGATCTCACTTCGCCAACAATGATTCGGTCCGGACGCAAGCGAAGAGCGCTTTTCAAAAGATCTTTCATTGAAACTTCGCCTTTACCAATTTGATTGGCCTGCCGAGTTTCAAAATTCACCACATGCTCGTAGGAAATATTCAATTCACTCGAGTCCTCA
>JBGGMM010000149.1:0-51577 GCA_041288045.1 Pseudobdellovibrionaceae bacterium
TTGCAAATTACAAAGTTGGGTTACATTGATTGAAAGTGAACGAATTTTTGGAGTTTGCGATTGGCCAATTGAATTTTCATAGGTTTCCAAATCCCAATCTTTCATTTGGTTGGCAGCCTCTTGGTCAAAATTTTGATCAACTATTGTTTGCCAAAGTTCCTCAGAAATTTCAGCAATTTCAAGATTACTGGCGTGAAAACCAATGATTGGCCCGGCCTTTGATTTAAATCCTAAAATGTTGTTGAATCGTCTTACTTCCATATTGATACCACTGGTTAACCAACACCCACACTGCAAAAAGTCGGCCTGGTGTCAGACTGAACTTCCCACAAAAAATACAACTTCCCAAGACGTATTGGGAACAAAACTGGCGACTCACAAAGAGATAGATAAAATGAATACTATATTGAATCGAGATTTCGACTGCCACATAGCCATTGACTCTCTTCTAAATGCGCAAATTTGAAGCTCTTTTATCACGTCGAAAAATTTCTCAATAGCGTCATCAAAAAATCTTTTCCAAACAAAGAATTCTTTCCACGCTCGTCGAAAAGATTGACGGTCTTTGGGAGGGGTGAGGACTGTGGCCTCGGTCTGGGCTTCGGTCGAGAGGGTTTTTTGAGAGGGGGGCACGACCTCCAGCTGGATTTAGAAGAGAGGGTGAAAATTTTTTGCAGGACTTTGAAAACCCAGTCATTCTGATTCTATGTCTTTAAAGGTGAAATATTGGGGAGTACGTGGATCGCTTCCGACTGCGCCCATGCCAGAGCAGTGGTCGAAGCATTTTGAATCCCTGATGCAGCAGTTCTTCAAATCGGGTTACAAAGACGCAACAGAAATCAAAGAATTTTTGGCGAGCAAACCGCTTTCGGAAATTGGTGGTTTTGGAACTGCTACCACTTGCATCGAAGTGCAATCTCCCCGACAGCAAATCATCATTGACGGTGGCAGTGGGCTACGCACTCTCAGCGAAGAAATGATCAAAGGCAATGCCGGCAAAGGCAAAGCTGAAATCCATATCTTTCTCACGCACTTTCATTGGGACCATATGCTAGGAATCCCTTTCTTCGTGCCCAATTTCATCAAAGGCAACCACATCCATTTCTATGCAGTACAGCCTGAGCTGAAAGACATGGTGAAAGTAAAATTCACCAAGCCCATGTTTCCGGTGTCTTTTGAAAATTTGCCTTCGAATCTGCACTTTCACCAGCTCGAGCCTAGAAAATCAATCAAGCTTCAGGATATGACGATCACTCCTTACCAATTGGATCACCCAGATCCTTGCTGGGGTTTTCGTATCGAATCCCACGGGAAAGTCTACGCTCACTGCGTGGACACCGAAGGGACAAGAACCACTCGCGAAGCTTTGGGTGAGGATCTGCCGCTTTATCAGGGTGTTGATCTCATGTACTTCGATGCTCAGTACACTTTGCCAGAATTAGCGGAAAAAGCGAACTGGGGCCACAGTGCTGCGCAATTGGGTCTCGACATTGCCTTTCGCGAGGGAATTCGCAATGTGATCTTTGCGCACCACGATCCGGGCGCCAACACCGATCAAATCCTAGAAATTCGCGATCAAACTCAAGAGTATTACGACTGGAAAATCAAAACCTCAGGAGCGAATAACATCAAGCTGCCAAGCGTGAAATGGCAATACGCTCACGAGGGACTGGTCGTCGACCTCGACGACATCTAAGTTAATCTTTAAAGATCAAATCCATTTCCACAGAGCCCGTTTCGGGTTCTTCCACTTGAACATTTTTATGCTCTGTCTTTTCAGGCCAAGGAAAATCCTGAGTGGAATTTTGTGGTGTCACCTTCTTCATGAATTGAATCCAAAGCGGAACAGCGCCACTGGCTCCCGTCAGCCCATGCGCGGTGGGATTGTCATATCCGACCCATACCACTGTGGTTTGATTGGCCGTAAAGCCGGCGAACCAAGCGTCTTTATTATCCGAAGTCGTTCCCGTTTTTCCAGCGGCTGGAGTCGCAAACCCCGACAACGAAATCGCTCTTGCAGTTCCAGAAAGTGTCGTCTGCTTCATCATCCCCACAAGCACCGCTACATCCTCGGCGGGCAGAGCTTGCTCGGATTGGACTTCGCGAAGATAAATTTTCTGGCCTTTGAGATCAGTGATGCCTCGAAGAGTTGAGAGCTGAATGTGATTTCCCATTCTTGCCAAAGAGGTATAGGACTCGAGCACTTCAATCGGATAAAGCTCAAATGATCCCAACAGAGCCGATGGCACAGGCTTGAATTCCGACTGAATTCCCAATGCTTTCGCAGTGTCGATCACTTTCGGAACTCCGACCTCGAGTCCTAAGCTGACAGTGGCCGCATTCAAACTGTTTTTCAAAGCAAAAACCATGGGAACCTGCCCATAGTATTTCTTGCCGTAATTTTCTGGAGTCCAAGTCTGTCCTTCGTATTTGTGAGAAAAGCGCTCATCATTGAGAATTGTCATCGGATCATAGATTTTTTTATCCTCATCCGAATTCAACAATGCCGTTAGATACACGAATGGCTTCATGATCGATCCGATTTGGCGATGGCCATCGACAGCTCGATTGAATTGAGTCAGTTTGTAACTTCGGCCTCCGACAATCGCAGAAATCAATCCCGTGTCGTTATGAGCTGATAGCAAAGCTCCTTCCAGAGTCAGGCCTTTTTCTTTCAAAGCTTTGATTTTTGCATTTTTCACTTCTAGATCGCTCAGCGAATTGCGAACTGCCTCTTGTGCTGCTTGCTGCTCTTTCAGCGAAAGACCTGTGAAAATCTTCAGACCCATCAGATCCAAGCCCATGTCTTCAACTTCTTTGCTAACAGCATTGAGATAATAAGGCGCCGTCTCTGTGACAGTGATTCGCTTTTCAAAGGGCAAAGGCACTTGTTTGGCTTGGTCGGCCTCTTCCTTGGAAATCATTTGCAAATCAGTCATTCGATCCAAAACCAAGGATCGGCGTTTCAAAGCATTTTCCTGTTTGCGAAAGGGATCAAAAAGTCCCGGGCTATTCAGAATCGCCGCCATGAGTGAGCACTGGGGAAGGTCCAATTGCTCCAATGGTTTGTTGAAGTAATACTGAGAGGCGGCCCCATAACCACGGACTTGAAAGGGTCCGTTCTGTCCCAGATAAATCACATTCAGATAAGTCTCAAGAATTTCATCTTTGCTCGAATGAGCTTCCAAAAGCACCGACATCGCAAGCTCAGTCAATTTTCGCTTTAAAGTCTTTTCGGAAGTGAGAAAATAATTTTTCACCAGCTGTTGGGTGATTGTGCTTCCGCCTTGCCGAAAGCGACCACCAAAGACATTGGCAACAAAAGCTCGCGCCAGGCCAGTGAAAGAAAATCCTGAGTGCTCGAGAAATTTTGAATCCTCAATGGCCAAAACCGCATTCAAGCAAACTGTCGGAATTTCCCCCAAGGCTTTATAGCTTTGCATGATCGGCTGGCCATCCAGGTACTGTGCGACCAATTCTGGCTCCAAAGAAATTTTTGCTGAAGTTTGCAGCGGATTTCCTTGAAAGGTGGCCACCAATTTATCCTCTGAGTCAAAAACGGCCATTTGCAGTGGAAACTGAGCCAATTCGGGATCAGAGGTCTCTTTCACTGAAAAAAGCAGACAGGTCTGACTGGGCGCCGAAAATTCCGCTGGCAGGGATCCGCGACAATTTTCAATCGAATTTTCAGAATAATCCCCTGGGAAAAGCTTTTGTTCCCAATCTCTTTGTCGATACTGACGAGTCGCGAGAATTTTTTTAAAATCCTCCCGAAGCAAAGAGGAATCCACAGAAAAATCCAAAGTCGCCGAATAGTACTCGGTCGGAGGCAGAAAGCGCTTTTGTGCGAGGCCTTCTTGAATGCGTTGATTGAAGCGATAAAGCAGTGCTGATCCCACCGCGATGACAAGGCAGGACAAGATTGCGAGAGCCCAGAGGAAAGGTTTGAGTTTCTTCATCAGTGGCTTGACTTTACGGGGGTGGAAGCAAATAGTCAAAGCCATGAAATTGACTCCTTTGCAAATGCAAAAACTGGTCGAAAAAGTTTTCGAGCAATGGAAGAAAAATAACGTCATCATTTTCAAAGAAGATGAAAAAAAAGCCTTCGCTCGAGCGGTTGAGGCCGTGAAGGCCGACTATCAAGCCGAAGCCGATCTTGAAGGCGAAGTGAACAAAATGCTGGATCAGTTAGAGCGCACCAATTCTGGAGAATTTCAGCGCTACAAAATGTATCCCATCCTCAAACAAAAATTGGCGAAAGAAAGGAAGATCGTTCTGTGATCATTTCTGAAGATCGCCAGTCCCATCTTGCCCACAAAATCACCGACTCCATTTGGAACGATGATCTTGTCGATTACACCGATGAGGATTTGGCTTTGCGGTTAGCAAAAAAAGCAATTATTGAATTCGTCAAAGAAGACCAAGAAGTCGATCAAAGAGCCCGCGACAAAGTGGCTTCCCTGAAAAGGGGAGTGGTCGAGGGCAGCCCTGAGTGGGACATTCTCTATCGAAAGTATTATGAAGAAGAAAGAGGCAAGCGTGGCAAAGGCTAAAAAGAAAAAAGCGGCACCCGCCAAGAAAGCCACAGTCAAAAAAAGCAAAGCTCCGGCTGTAAAAAAAGCCAAAGCAAAGCCTCAAGTAAAAGCAAAACAAAAACCAGCAAGCGTCATTGACTGGCATGACTTCCTCACGCCATTGGATGATCGACTGATCGTTGAAACAGCTTCTGACGAACGAATCACAGCTGGCGGACTTTACATCCCAGACACAGTCGCTGATCTTTCAGGAAACTTCAAAGGTCGAGTTCTCATCGCTGGCCGGGGACATCGTGATGAAAAAGGTCGCTTGCGTCCCATGGACGTGAAAACTGGCGACACTGTGCTTTTTGCTGAGTACTCGGGTTCAAAATTAGAATTGCTTGGCAAAGAAGTACGCATTTTACGTGAATCTGAAATTTTAGGAATTGTTGATAAAAGGTAAGGATTGAAAATGATGAAATCTGTTTTGAAAACTGTTGTTTGTCAGACGGCTTTGCTGGGGCTGACTTTGGGATCTGCTCTTTCAGCTCAAGCTCTTTCCATCGACTGGTCAGGAACATATCGTTTTGAATACACCGAAGTGGATAAAACTTCTTTGGATGATCCAAGCTTGAGAAAAGCTTACTTTTTGAATCATTTAAGCCTCAGTCCAAAAATCATTGCCGCTGATGGCGTGAACATTGTCGGTAAATTTGAAATCCTTCCCAACGACCAGTATCCAGATTCGCAAGCTGGACAGCCTTTTGGCCGAGGACCGACTAAGGCAGGAACAACAAGCTCAACCAAAGATGACAGTGCAGTTGCTGGTGACAAACAGGGATCATCGACTTTGAAAGTGCAGCAGCTCTATCTGACTGTGAATCAAGAGTATGGAATGTTGGTTGCTGGCCGAGCTCCTTTGGATTTTGGTTTGGGAATCAGCCACAGTGCCGGTAATGGAGCTTTTGATCACTGGTATTCAACCAGAGACATGGTCGGTTACAAATTTTTGATCGGGAATTTCTCTTTCATGCCGATCATGGGCAAAGTTTATGACCAATCCGTTTCACAAGGTGAAGAAGCTCAGGATGTTATTTGGCATGTGGATTACACAAATCCCGAAACTGAATCTTCCATCGGAGTCATGCACCAGTCACGAACCGCAAGCCCCGAAGCCAACGACGCTCCAGCTTCACAGTACAGCAGCACAGGCGTAGTGGCGGGTCGATGGAACACTCAGCTCATCAGCATTTATCTGGCTCGCGGTTTTGAAGACGTCAAATTCAAAGTCGAAGCTGGATTTGAGTCGGGCTCAACCGGAGTGCAAGTCGGCAACACCAACACAGAAGAAATTTCTTTGAACGGCTATGGAATTGCTGTCGAGCTGGATTTCCCAAATCCACAAAGCCGATGGCACTGGAATTTGAAAACAGGGATCGCCAGCGGCGACAACCCAACCACAACCAATTACGAAGGATTCCATTTCCATCGCAATTACGACGTGGCCTTTTTGCTCTTCAATCATCCCTTGGGAAGATATGACATCATGAGATCCTATGCTCAACGTGGGCCGGATCGCACAAACTGTGTGACAGCACCTTGTGCACCTTACTCGACAGACACAGCTCTTGATGATGAATCGATCAGCAATGCGCTTTACGTCTCTCCAAAAGCTGTCTACAATATCAATGACAAGTGGGATTGGACGAATCGAATCACCTGGGCTCAACTGCAGACCAACCCCTTGGCGAATTCAAACGATGCTCTGAACGTCGATGTGGCGAAGGATCTTGGGTTTGAATGGGACACTGGCGTTGTTTTTCGCCCTCATGAAAGAATTCAGTGGGTGAATGAATTGGGCCTTTTGTTTCCGGGTGCTGCGTGGAAAGCAGGCAGCCGAGATTACGGAAACAGTTTTACTTACGGATTTAGTTCGAAAGCCGCCATCAGTTTTTGATTCAACTTGAGAGTGCATCCAGTCCGACAGCTTGAAGACATCTCGAATCCATCATGATTTCAGGTTAACCCCTGAGTGGCGGTGAGCAGGGCCCGGGGGCCGCAAGGCCTCCGGGATTTTGTAGAGGGTGCCTTTCTCTTTTTCCTTCACGCGGCGCATCAAGTATCTGCAATCTTTGAAATTATTCTTTTAATTGCAAATCACTGTTTCAGTCGAAGCACTGAGTTTTTGCGCACTGGGTGAAGGAAAAAGAGAAAGGCACCCAAAAAACAAGCCCTTCCTGGGCTTGCGGAGGACACTTTTTAATTTTTTGAAATGCAGATTTATAAATTAGAAATTAGTAACCGCGGCCGACTCGACCTTGTCTTTGAGAATTTCCGACAGGGCGATTTCCGTTGAGAAGATAATCAAATGAATTCACTGAATTTGATGAGTTCAATCCTTGGATGGGAAGGCCAATGTGCTGCAGGCCAGATCCCCGAGATCCACGACCGAAGATCAAGGATTCCGGCATACCAGCCAATCGGTTGGTATTCAGATTATCGTATGAAAGTGTGGAATCTCCACCAAGTGATGGGATCTGAGTGTTGAGTAAAGTGTCCAAAGATCCATTCGTTTGATTGTTCATCATTGCTGCCTGTCTGAGCGAATTCAAAAGACCACTGACCGGTGAATACATCATGCGATCCAACGAAGTGACCAGTGCAGATCTTTGTGTCGCTGTCCCCTGCATGCCTTGAATAGCGTCTAGTAGGCTGGAGTTGGCATCATTCAAAAGATTGAACTGATTTGTCATCGGTGACATGTAGGGATTCATGGGATTGATACCCAATCCATTCAAACCAGCAAGCTGCTTTCGAATGTTCTGTTCATCATGACCGCGAATGGCGAGAGCTTGTGAATTTCTCAACTGAGCTGAAAAGCTTCCAGCACGAAGTTTAATCAGACGTTGAACAACAGTCTTACCATTGCCAGCGCGGAGACCCTTGGTGATTTCTTCACTCAGATCTTGAGCCTGTTCGAGGCTATCTGAGTCTTTGCAGCCGACTCGACCGAAATCCAATGGATAGACTTGCGTCCCCAAACACTCTTCTGCCGACATTTCCTTAATAGTCGTTCCATGAAGACCATTTTTGATTTCGCTTTCCAAATGCGTACTGAAATACTCAGTTACCAAATCTTCGCCTTCAGTATCGTTTTTCACAAATTTCGAAAGAGCAATCAGTTGATTCTTGTGGCAAGTGAGCAAAGCAGTATCCTTTTTGTTATCGCATTTTTCTGCCCATTTCGCTAAATCCACTTCAGTGGCTGAACCTGGCTTTGTTGATTTTTTTGGATCATCTGTTGCTGTGGTCTCTGCGGCGGTCAATTTGGCGACGATTTCCTGAACCAGGGTGGCTCCATCTCGGATATCATTTGTGCTTAACTGGATTTTTTGATTCTGATCAGCCCAACGGCAAGGTTGAGCTTCAGTTTCTCGATGTACATCTCCAGTCAGTTTTTTGTCTTCATTCATCGTGACAGTCACTCGGCAAATGTCTTTACCGATCATCAATCGTTTAAAAACTCTCGCATTGAGGGCCTCTTCTTCACCAGGGGCTGCCGTGGCTGATTTCGCTGGCGTCGTTGGAACGGCCTCTTGAGCGAATTCGAACATTCGCATAGGGCCTTCGTTGCGGGCGATGTTGTTGAAATGATCTGGATTCATACTGAGAGAAAAGCCGAGCGATCCAGCCAAGAGGACGAAGAGTCCCCATTTTTGAAGTCGCGCCGACTCTGGGTTTGTTGGTTTCATATATCCTCCTGGGAACGGGCCTCCGGCCCTAATAGTTTTGTTCAATTGGAGATAGTTCAAGACTGGGGCCACTGGGCATGGCACGCGCCGAGGTTGAGTAAGTCTTTGACAGCACTCTGGATTCTCATCTTGAGACAAAGGTTCAAAAGTTCGACAAGTGGTAAATTGTTTGGCTCTTGTCAAAAGCCTTCGTTCAAGCTATTCGAAATCAGCTATGAAACTTACTTTTGCACCAGCCCCAAAACCCAACGAAATTCCTCAAGAAAAATGGGAGTCTTGGACATGGCAATTGCAAAACTCGCTTAAAAAGCAAAGCGATTTCGAGCAAAAATTCACACTCTCTGAAACCGAACAAAAAGGGCTTCAAGAAGGCCAAGAGATTTTCAACGTCCGATCGACTCCTTATTATGCCTCTCTCGCCAGAGATCATGACCAAGATCCCATTCGCCGCATTTTAATGCCTTCATCCGCCGAATTGGATTGGGGCCGCCAAGCTTTGCTGGATCCTTTGGGGGAAAGAAAGAACAACCCGGTTCCCAGAATCATTCATCGCTATTCAGACCGAGTTCTTTTTCTAGTGACCGACATCTGCAGTGTCTACTGCCGCTACTGCACTCGAAAGCATTTCACAGGACAAGATCAAGCTTTCATCAAAGTCGATGAGTACGAAAAGGCCCTCAATTACATTCGCAGTCACACCGGAATTCGCGAAGTCATTCTTTCCGGTGGCGACCCCCTGACACTTTCGGATCAGCAGATCGATAAAGTGCTCACTGATCTTCGAACCATTGAGCATATCGAAATCATCCGCATCGGCACACGAATGCCAGTGGTTTGTCCGATGAGAGTCAGTGAAAATCTGGTCCGCATCCTGCGCAAAGCAAATCCTGTTTTTCTGATGACTCATTTCAATCATCCTCGCGAAGTCACTCAAGAAGCGCAAAAGGCGCTGGAATTTTTTGTCGATCATGGGATCCCAGTGATGAATCAAATGGTGCTCTTGAACGGAGTGAACAACCATCCAGCCATCGTGCAGGCTCTTTCAAGGCGGCTTTTGTATTTGCGAGTGAAACCCTATTACATGTTTCAATGCGATCCTTCAGAAGGCACAGATCATCTGCGCACTTCGATTGAAGAATCCATGGAAATTCAGCGCGAGCTTTGGGGTCATCTTTCAGGCTTAGCAATGCCCAATCTGTCTTTGGATATTCCAGACGGTGGTGGCAAAGTCGCCTTGGTGCCGGATTTTGAAAAAGGCAGAAACTTTGATGCCAGGATCTATGAGGGCTGGGACGGAGTTCGCTCGGCTTACCGAAATCCCTTGCCTCAATACTCTTTCAAGCCCATTGATGCTGCCGAATATGAATCCGAATGGAATGAAATTAAAAATTCAAAATCATTAAACCCGCTCGAGCCGAGCGTATTTAGCGACAAATTTCTTGATTGTCTGATCTGAGAAAAGAACGCTGACTTTCTGCTGATCCCCAGAGCCTTCTGTTTGAAACACAGAGCCCACGCCAAAAGTGGGATGACGAACCCGCATGCCCTTCTGAAGCTCTCCGCCTGCAGCTTGCACTTCTTCTTCGTAATCCGGAAATTCATGATGATCCTCATCATAGCCACCACTGCGCTTTTGCACAGGTTTGCCATAAAAAGCTCCCGTCGAAGAAGCAAATCGCGAAACGAATTTCGGAGTCGTCAAAGCAGTTGAAAATTGCGAGAGACTTTCAGGGATTTCTTTTAAAAACCGGGAAGGCGGATTGAACTGTTCCTGCCCCCAAACTTTTCTCGAACGAGCGTAAGTGAGAAAAAGTTTCTGTCGGGCCCTTGTCATTCCCACATAGGCCAGGCGGCGCTCTTCTTCGAGAGAATTTTCGTCATTGCTCTCATCCACTGACTTGGCGCTTGGAAATAAATTCTCTTCAAGTCCCACGATAAAGACATAGGGATATTCAAGGCCCTTTGAAATGTGCAAAGTCATCAAAGTGACACTGTTTTGCTCTTCATCCAAAGAATCGACGTCAGAAACCAAAGCCATCTCTTCAAGAAAGCTCTGCAAAGTCGCCTCTTCGCGCTCTTTCATAAACTGAGTGAGGGCGTTGCTCAATTCTTCCAAGTTTTCAATTCGAGCTTTGGCTTCAACCGATTCTTCGGCTTTGAGCATTTGTACGTACTCAGTTTTCTCAAGTGCCACATGGTAAAAATCCAGAAGGTTGTGATTTCGCGAAAGCTCGCGCATGTCTTCCATCAATTTGAGAAAATTTCTGAATTTGGAAGTGACACCGGCGTTGAACACTCGCTCATCACAGGCTTGAGCTGCAGCTTCACTGAGGCTCAGTTTGCGAGCCATCGAGTATTCTTCTAGTTTTTCGATCGTGGTCTTTCCAATCCCGCGAGCAGGCACATTGATCACTCGCTTAAAGGCCATATCATCCTGCGGGTTCAATGTGAGCTTCATATAGCTGAGAATGTCTTTGATCTCCATGCGTTCATAGAAGCGGACTCCGCCGACCAGTTTGTAGGGGATTGAGTTGGTTCGAAGCTGCTCTTCCAAGACTCGGGATTGGGCATTGGTTCGATAAAAAATGGCGAAATCATTGTAGCTGCCATCGCCCTCGCTCATCATGGTTTGGATTTGCTTGGCCACCCACCGAGCTTCGTCGTATTCGCTGCGCTCTTCGCGCACAGTGATCAAATCACCCTCAGGATTGCTGGTGAAAAGAGTTTTATCTTTTCTTTCGGTGTTGTTCTTAATCACAGCCGTCGCAGCAGTGACAATATTGCTCGTGGATCTGTAATTTTCTTCAAGCTTGATGACTTTGGCTTCGGGAAAATCTTTTTCAAAATCCAGAATGTTTGAAATGTCAGCCCCTCGCCAGCTGTAAATCGACTGATCTTCATCGCCAACAACGCACAGATTGCGGTGGCGTTTGGCCAGCATCTGCACCAGCAAGTATTGAATGTGGTTGGTGTCCTGATATTCATCCACCATGATGAATTTGAATTTTTCCTGATACTGCTCAAGCACTTCGGGATACATGCGAAAGAGCTCATAGACCTTCATCAGAAGATCGCCGAAATCCAGGCAGTTGGCTTTTTTCATTTCTGATTCATAGAGCCGATAGACCTCAACGGATTTATCGTCGAGAAAAAGCATATTGGATTTTGTGACGTCATCGGGACCAAGCGCCAGCATTTTGGCCGAATTGATTCGGTTTCTGAAAGTCTTTGCTGGATGAACCTTTTCATTGATGTTCAAAGCCTGCATGACTTTTTTGATCTGCGAAAGCTGATCGGAATCGTCATAAATCCCAAAATACTTTTTATAATCCAACAAAGTGATGTGCTCTCGAAGCACGCGGTTGCAAAAGCTATGAAAAGTCGAAACCCACAGAGGCTCACGCACACTGATGCCGATATCTGAAAGCAATTTGAAAATTCGCGATTCCATTTCACGAGCGGCTTTGTTGGTGAAGGTCACTGCCAGAACCCCATCTGGAGGAGCTTTTCCCTGGCCGATCATATTGGCCATCCGATGGGTGAGAACCCGAGTTTTGCCAGAACCGGCTCCAGCCAAAATCAAAAGCGGGCCTTCGAGAGTTTCGACAGCAGCTTTTTGCGGTCCATTGAGATGCTTTGTAATAATTTCGGGGCCTTGGGGGGTCTCTAACATCGCTGAAATATAAAGGCTGTAACCCGTACCTGTCAAAACCCAAGACATTGAGAAAAAGCAGAGTATCGGCTACAACTTAAGGCATTGCGTTAGGAGCAGGGGATGGGAATATCAAAGACTTTCTGTTTGGGTTTGGTCCTGCTGTCCTTGGGGGCTTGCTCTTGGCAGAAAAAAGAAGAGGATCTTGGATCCAATTCGGTCAAAGTTCAAATCCCAGTTTCTGAAAACGGGGAGTACCGACTGGAAGTGGTTGAGCTCTTCACTTTGGAAAACCTCACGCATTTGCAGGGGTCCGCGGCTCAATTTCTCATCGATCCTGATTCCGTCAGTGGTTCTCTCAAAGGCCGCCATCCTGAAATCCGTTACATCCGTGATAACCAGGGTGTCATCGTCGCAAAGGATTCCATCAGTCTTCAGCTTTTAACGACTTATGCTCATTTGGAAATGCTGCAAAAATTAGATCGCGAGGCTGGAGCCGAAAAAGTTCTGTCCTATCCTCGCAAAGTGGCCATCAATGTGGCTTTTCAAAATCAATCTGAAAGCTCGAAAGACAATGCCTTTTACTCTGGCAAGTACGATGCCTTGTTGATGGTGCCATTCACTCAACCCACATTGCCCTTAATGGTGAATGCTGGAGTGATTGCACATGAGCACTTTCATGCACTTTTTCAGAAATTGGTGATTGAGGGGCTGAAAGAAAAATACCCCGAGAATCCCCAATTCAGCTTGCACGAAGAAGGTCTGAGAATCGATGCCAAAGACAACAAGAAAAGAACCAAATACCATGCGGTCTTCATGCGAGGTCTTAACGAGGGATTGGCTGATGTCTGGGGCTGGATCTATTCAGGAGACAACTTTTTTGTCGGAAGATCCCTGCCGTCAGAGAAGGCCGATCGAGAACTGAGTGTCTTGCCAGAACAATTGAAATCCTCAGCGGAAATCAGAGAAGCCGTCGCTTCAGGTGAATCTGATAGGAGCCTTTTGTGGCGCTCCTATGAACAAGGCACTCAGCTGGCTCGCACCCTTCGAAGCTTTGCCAATCAATACGCGGTTCGTGAAAAAAGAGATATCAATCAACTCCGGCTGCCGCTCGCTCAATGGATCATTGCCACTTTGCCAGCAATCAAAAAAGACTTTGAAACTCTCAAAGAAGATGAATACTTGTCGATGAGCCGAGTGGTCGGTCTATTTGCCAATCAAGTGCCAACTTTGAGTTCAAAGGATTGCACTTTTTTTTCTGATTTAATGCCTTTGGGAGATCAGCCTGAGGCCTTTGTGAAAAGGTGTGCGGATCTGGCTCTGCAACAAAAGGATCCTCAGCCATGAGGGTTTTTCTTTTTCTGATGATTTTTTTGACTGGTTTTTCTCTTTGGGCTCAAAGTCCGCACCTGATGTTGGCAGCTGGGCCTGAATGGAGGCCCGAAAAAGATCTCGAAAATAAAACTTCGATTCACACTCTTTCTAATTACGCTTTGGGTGCAGGCTTTCGTGATTATCTTTTTATTTTAGAAAAATCCAGTTTTGAAGAGTCCTCTGGCAATGCCGCTTTGAATGTGGAAAGAAGACTTGAAAGCATCATGCTCTGGGGTGAATGGAGAGCTCCAGCTTGGAAAGCTTTCGTCCCTTACTTGGGTGGCGGGCTTGGAGCTTATCAAGAAATTGTAAAGACAAACCTTCCGCCAGCTCCCAGCACAACCCGAGAAACTTCTCATAAAATGCTGACTGGCTTGAATTTCGGCCTGCAGCTGGAAATCCCAATTCTCTGGCTATCTTTGGAAGGCCGATTGCTTTTTGGCGATGAGTTGGATCCCCAGCCGACCTTGGGGGCCTTGGCCCGAGTGGGTCTTTGGTTCTAAAGTTGAAAAATCATTCGTGGTTTTCCTGCCACACTCGAGTCTTCTCAATGGCTTAAGACTCTGCGACATAGGTTCCAAATCGCTTTTCGAATGGTAGAGTGGATCTGTGTTGAGAGAGTCTCTCCGTCGCGAGAGATAGGAAAGGGTGTTATGAAAAAAATCATGATTTTGTCAGTCCTCGGACTGATGGTCGTTGCTTGCGCAAATCCGCACAAAGCAGAAAAAATTGAAACTGAAATCCAAAAGAAAGAGGAAATCAGCGGGGACACTTCGCTGGGAATCAAAGATGGCAACATGGTGGTGCAGCGAAAAGTGATGATGAACGAAGAGCTGCGCAAACTGCAAAACGATGTCTACGGCCTTGAAGATCGAGTGTACGGCAATCGAAATTACGGAAGCTTGGGGCTTTACGGAGTTTTGAAAAACTGCCGTTCTGAGCTCGCTGATAAACGCAATGGTGGCGATGGCAAATTGACCTGGACAGAGCCAATTGATCGGGTCACCTCGAAAGAAGAAGAATTCAAAATCGGTGTGGATGAAAATGAAAAGCTGGTGGGTGTGAAAGAAGAATATTTGAAAGACCGAATTGAACGCTTTCGTGGTTACCGCTCCGTGCTTGAAAAACGCCAGGACGAATACGAAGACAAGCTGGCAGTTTGCCAGACAGAATTGAAATCAAAAAAATTCGAAGCAGCTGCTGTCAAAAAAACGTCTGACGAGTGATGTTCAGAGTTATCCTGGTCCTGATTTTCGGGCTGCTATCCTTGGGGGCCTTCGGCAAAACAAAGCTGAAATGCCCTCCTTCCTCCGATAGTGGGGAAAGAAAAATGGTGGCCCATTTCTTTAAACTCAATCGCAAAGAAAAAATCGTCATCTGCGCTCCTCCATCTGATTTTGAAAATGGAAAATTAAAAGACAAATTTCTGACGACCTATGATGTGCATGTCTTCAAGAAGGACAAATGGCTCATGCAGGTCTTCAGTAGCCTCGGCAGTACACCTGTTCGTTTTGAGCAAAAAGGTGGTCAGATTTATGAGGTCACTCACCTGAATCTGCGCGGCACTTATCACCCACTTTTTAAAATCAGCATTGTTTGTGAAAAGGGAGAGTGCAAACGGAAAGAGAAAACCTGCATTTTCAATCCCAGTGAAATGAGTCCCTTAAGTGCTCAAGAAGTCGAAAAAGAAAAAGCTATTTTCACCAAGGGCGTTGATCAATTGCAAGAAGTGACAGAAGGAGAGCTGGCTCAAATGTCGATTTATGCACTGACTGGAAGAAAGCAGGCGTTTGATTTTTTCACCAAAATGGAAGCTCGGCCGCTTTTACCTGTTGCTGGTGTTGGATTTTATCAGAATATGCAAAGCCTTCTCAATCAGATGAATCAAGAAGGCTGTCTGGATATCAATCGGCAGAAGTGATTTTTTGAACAATCGCTGAGCTGACTTTCGCTCGAGAGATCAAATCTTTTTTGTAAGCATCCGCTTCTTTTGAAGTTGTGAAAAGTCCGACACTCACTCGGTACCAGGTCTGTCCTTTGACTTTCGCTGAGACATAGAAAGCGCTGAAGCCCTTGGCTTTCAAATCAGCTGCCATGCTCTGAGCTTCTTTTTCTGTCGAATAGGATGCCACTTGCACAGTGAATTTGCCGATCGCACTGGAAGCCACTTCTTCAGGAAGTGCATTCGGAATTCTGGATGTGATTTTGGGCGGATTTTCAACCACTGCTGGTTGCCCTTGAGCCATTCGCGCAGCTGGCTTGAGAACTCCAGGCTGAGCGGCAGCAGGGGCCGCTGGGTGAGCAGCAGTCACTGAAGCTGGAGCATGTTCGCCGGTAGCAGGAGAAGGGGAATGAGTGTTCTGTGCCGTTTCATGGCCGCTGACATTTCGATCATTCATCTTTCCAGGTTCAGCTGTTGGCTTTTCGTCATCAGTGACGAACTCTTCCGCCAGCTTGGCGATTTCATCGTCGGACAGAGCTTTCTCAGGTTTGACATTGCCAGCTTCCGGAGAGACAGAAGCAATGCCGCGATCTTCACCATGTCCGTCTTCAGATTTGGAATCGGCATCATGCCCGGGTTCCAACTGAGCCAATTTGTGTTGATTGTCGCTGAACTTTTTCCCAACAAAAGTGCCGATTGAAAAAGAAAGCAGCGCAATGAAAAAAACCAGAACCAACTTAACGACCACATCCGTCTTGGATCCGTATCGTTCCATAGCCATAAAATCCCCCTTGCTTTCATGGTAGCTTCGGCCAACAATTCCGGTCAATGTGTCATAATTCTGACGTCGAGAACAGAGATTGGGAAGCGGTGCTGTATAAGGCCATCAAAGCCGCGCGGCTCGGGCGTGAGGTGCTTCTCCATTACTTTGGTCGGTTGGAAAAAATCGAAGAAAAGTTCCAAGCTGGCTTAGTGAGCGAAGCAGATAAAGAATCTGAGAAGGCAATCTTTGATTATTTGCGAAAGAATTTTCCTGAGGATGAATTTGTTGGAGAAGAGTCCACCCTCGACCCGACAAAGATCCCGCCAAGCCAGGCCAAAGGCCGTTGGATCGTTGATCCCCTCGATGGAACAACCAATTACATTCATCGTTTTCCTGTTTTTTGCGTCAGCATCGGCTATGAGTACCAAGGTCGGATCCAGGTCGGGGTCATCGATGTGCCACTACTGGGTGAAGTTTACACTGCGATTCGAGGCCACGGAGCCTTTGTGAATGGCCAACGTTTGCAGGTCAGCTCCACAAAGACCATTCATGATTCTCTCTTGGCCACAGGATTTTTTGGTGAGAATGAAGCTCAATTGCAAGAGCAGTTGCGAGTTTTTTCGGACGTGGTCCGCAAATGTCGCGGAGTTCGCCGAGCTGGAGCTGCTGCCTATGACTTGGCTCAAGTGGCTCGAGGAGTTTTCGATGGCTTTTGGGAAAAGGGACTCAAGCCCTGGGATTCAGCTGCCGGATTGCTGCTGGTCGAAGAAGCCGGTGGACAGGTCTGCACTTACCGAGGGCAGGAATATTCTCCCTACAAAAATTCAATCATAGCAACCAATGCAACATTGGCCCCTTTGCTGGTGAGAGATTTCACCAGCCATCTTGATCACGGCACGGATTGATCAAAACCTAAGGTTTTTCCTGACAAACCCCATCAGCTTGAATTGTTCGGAAGCTGTCTTGCGAATTGCAAGAAGTGGTACTTCGCAAATTACGTAGATTCATGGTCGTGAGACAGACATCGCCATTTTTCAATTGAAAGCCATAGCCAAAATCCGTTTCAAGGTCTTCGACCTTGGTGACTTTGTTTTTCAGGTCCAATTTTGTCAGAATCTGGTCAAAACAAGCTTTCTTCAAGGACTGTCCTGTTTGATCAAGGCGTTCCAGTCGTCGTTCACTCAATTGAGTGAATTGCTGCTCAAGAGTTGAAGTGGCCAGGGCTGTGGTGGCAAAGAGGCTGGCCAGCAGAAGAGAGACTTTTTTCATGGTAAATTCTCCTTTTTGAAAAGCAGGGTATCTTTTCTAGAAAGTGAGGGAATTTCAACAAAGATCGGTCTTCCTCAGAGCGTTAAAAGCTAAGTTCTAGAAAAGGAAGGTAAATATAAGAACTCGTTTGTTAACTGCGGAAGGTCCTTGATTCTCCGTGGTTTCATCGGATACCCCTTAGGGGCAGGGGGACTCATGACAGCCGGTTTAAAGCGTTCCATTTTTATTCTTTTGACTCTTTGTTTTCTCGCCTCTTGCCAGTTTGATTACAACGGAATTTGGGGCCCTCAACCGGGCGACAGCGGTTCCGACCGCAACTCCGAAAGTCAGCATGATAACCGAGATGACGAACCACAAAAGAAACCTCTGGTTGTCACTGAAAATCCACAGACCGAAAACGCCGATTTCCAACAAAAAAAACCAACAGTGGTGATGATTTCCATCGACGGCTTTCGAGCTGATTATCTGGATCGATATCAGCCTCCGACTCTTCTCGCTTGGGCTCGTGAAGGAGTCCGTGCCGATGGTTTGGTTCCCAGTTTTCCTAGCCTGACTTTTCCTAACCACGTGACTTTGGTGACTGGGAGAAGACCAGGAAACCATGGGATCGTTGGCAATTTTTTCTATGATGAAAAATTAAAAGAACACTATGCAATGACCACTGGTGATGGTGAAGATCAAGGTTATTGGTATCGGGGCGAACCGCTGTGGACTGTGGCCGAAAAAAACCAAATGTTGGCCGCCACTTTTTTCTGGGTTGGATCGCAATCTCGAATAGGTGGAATTGATCCGACTTACATGGCTCATTACAACGGGGACGTTGAAAATAAGACCCGAGTTGAAACTGTCATCAAATGGCTGAAGCTGCCTGAAGTCAGAAGACCACATTTCATCAGTTTGTATTTTTCAGATGTGGATTCGATGGGACATAAATATGGTCCAGATGCCGAAGAAACAAAGAATGCCGTCTTGAGCATTGATCGTGAACTGGCGGTCTTGAAAAAAGCCATAGAAGAAATGAAACGGCCAGTGCAAGTCATCTTGGTTTCGGATCACGGAATGAAGAACGTCGAAAAGACAGTGGATCTCAGCAGCATCGAAATTTTGAAGCAGTTTGAAAATAGCGGCAAAGGTGCCGTGACTTATTTCTATTCAGACGACTCGGCGGCGATCGAAACGGCCTATCAGGAAATTAAAAATTTGCCGGGTGAATTTGCTGTTTATAAAGGCGATAACTTGCCTGCTCGCTGGCAGATGAATGATAGCGATCGACGGGGAGACATTGTTGTTGTCGGCAATCCGGGAGTTTACATTGGCTTCGAACTTTTTCAGTCGATGGCAGTGGGAACCTCGAACAAAGCCACCCACGGCTGGGATCCTGTCGGAGTTCCAGAGTTGAATGGTCTTTTCATTGCTTCAGGTTCGATGTTTAAAAGGGGTCAGCGCATTCGGGCTTTTGACAATGTTCACGTTTATCCCTTGGTTTTGAATATTCTTGGTCTGCAATCGGCCGAATACTATGACGGCGACCTGCGAGTCTTAAAACCAATCTTGAAAAAGCGTTGAGAGCTCGTCTTTTGACCGGGCTTTTTTTGCCGTCAAAATGCTGACTTGAATCCCTGGGTCCAGAGTCAAATTTTTCCGCCCCGGGGTTTGGGAGCTAGGAAAATTCTGCTCCCTAATCTTCCTGAATAGTTTCCATCTTCCCTCACCATCCTTGGTCTCGTTGGCACTTGTGTTGCTTTGTTTTGAATTGAGCACAAGTCTGCTTTCAATCCAAGGAGGGATGAAGTGGCTGAGGATAATGCAGCAAAAGAGGCGGCCCCCGCGGCGCCGGCCCAAAGTTCAGGCGGAAAATCACCCATTCTTTTGGTAGCTTTGGCGGTGATCAACATGTTGGTGGTTGCCGGCGTTGGTTTCATGCTTTTCAAAGGCAAACAAAAAGAAGCCGCTGAACCAAAAATCGAACATGTCATCAAAGGCGAGCATGATGCTCAAGAAGCTGAGAAGACAGAAGAAAAAGCTTTCATCGGGAAAGTCATCCCGCTTGAGACTTTCATTGTCAATCTGTCTGGTTCCAAAGGTCGTCGAATCGCCAAAGTGAACATGGAGATGGAACTTCAGGGCGAACAAGTGCAAATCGAAATCGACAAGCGAAAAGCTCAGATCCGAGACATCATTATCATCATCCTTTCTAGCAAAACCTACGACGAAGTTTCCACTCGTGAAGGAAAAGACGGTTTAAAAAATGAAATCAAAGACACTTTGAATGCGTTTTTGACCAAAGGAAAAATTCTCAACGTTTACTTCACTGAATTCATTTACAACTAAGAGGGGCAAGCATGAATCAGGTGTTGTCGCAAAGTGAAGTTGATGCTCTCCTCGCCGCGGTTTCCGAAGGCGAGGTTGGAAGCACAGATTCGGCCAGTGCCGCTTCTAGCGGAGGCGCTGGAGCTTCTGCAGGAAAGTCCAATGCCAAAGAAGACAAAGTGGTGGTCACCTATGATTTGACCAGCCAGGATCGGATCATTCGCGGTCGTCTTCCGCAGTTGGAAGTCATCTATGAAAAATTCATGCGATCTTTCCGTGTTTCTCTTTCATCTGCTTTAAGAAAGATCGCGTCTTTGACTCTGGCTAGCACAGATTTTCTAAAATTCGGCGAATTCATCAATACCTTGCCGATGCCGACCTGTATGACTGTCCTCCGTTTTGCCACTCTTCGGGGATCTGCTCTTTTTGTGATCGAAAGCAAGCTGGCTTATGCCTTGGTGGATAGTTTCTTTGGTGGCGCGGATCGCCCCTATACAAAAATTGAAGGCAAAGATTTCACCCAGATCGAACTTTCGATTGTGAAAAAAGTTGTGGATTTGGCGATCGATGACCTTGAGGCCGCTTGGGCATCCGTTGAAAAAATCGGTTGTTCTTTCGTGCGAACAGAAGTCAATCCACAGTTTGTCGGGATTGTGCCTCCGACGGACGTGGTGATTGCATCGACTTTTGACGTCGAGCTTGAAAACGCCAATGGCACGATCACAATTGTGATTCCCTATTCAACAATTGAACCTATCAAACAAAAGCTCTCTTCAGGATTCCAGGTGGAATCAGACCAAACAGATAAGAAGCTTTGGACAACGATCATCAAAGACCAATTGATGGAGACGGATCTGAATCTCAAAGTCAATTTGGGAGAGACAGAAATCAAGTTGAAGGACCTGATGACAATGAAAGTCGGGGATGTGATCCCGCTGGATCAGGATTCAACTGGAGAGTTCAACGTGCAAGTCGAAGGTGTGAACAAATTTAAAGGTTATTACGGAATTCACCATGGCACCGTGGCCGTGCAGGTGACTCGAGAAATTGATAAAGGGGGATAAACCATGGCAGATAATTTGGACAACTTAGCAGAGAAGCTGGCGGCAGAAGCCGAAGCTGGAGATGCCGCCGCCTCTGGTGCTGGCGGGGGCGACAATCGTCAAAAACCTGAAGAGCTGGACGCCAGCAAAGATCGAAATCTGCAATTGATTTTGGATATTCCACTTCGAGTCACTGTCGAATTGGGACGAACGAAAATGCCTGTCAATGAGCTTTTGAATCTCGGCCAGGGCAGTGTGATCGAACTGAATAAATTGGCCGGAGAGCCGATGGAAGTTTTCGTCAACGATAAACTGATTGCTCGCGGTGAAGCCGTGGTCGTCAATGAAAAATTTGGTGTCCGTTTGACAGACATCATTTCAACCAAAGAGCGAGTCGAGCAGCTGAAATAAGAATTTTGAAGGAGTGCGGAAGATGATTTGGATTCTGAAAATGATTTTGTTGGTGTCTTTGCAAGCCCACGCTCAGACAACGCCTGAGACGACTTCAGCCAATCCCCCGGCAGAAATCGCCGTCATGGTTCCATCGACAGTTTCTGAAACGGCTGCGGTTGTTAATGAAAACTCTGCTGTTTCAAACAAGAATCTCAAAGAATCCGAAATTCCCGTCAATTTGGAAACAACAAAGAAAGCGGCATCCAGTGAGAGTCCGTTTTTAAAAATTTTCCTTTCGCTTGGAATCGTCGCTGTGATGGGCGGGGCCGCTTATTTTTGGCTCCGTAAATATCGGTATAAGAACCCTCAAAGCCAGGCCACTCAGATCAAGGTTCTGTCCCAGCATTTTCTTGGTCCTAAAAAATCTTTAGCGATCGTTCGGGTTGCTGGTGAGTCCGTTTTGATCGGTGTCACTGACACCAATATTTCAATGATCAAATCTTTAAGTCTTCTGGATGAAGATATTCCTGAAGAAACACCTCGCGAATTTCAAACAGTCTTCGCGAGAAAAAATAAAATCGAAAAACAACATGCAGATGACATGGAATCAAAAGATGAATTTTCAATCTCTGGAATTAAGGATTTTGTCTCTGTGAAATTGAAAAACATGAGGACACTCGAGTGAAGAATTTTCTTCGGGCTCTTCCCATTTTGGCAATAGCGGCTCTGATTCTCGGAATCTGCCAGCAAACTTTTGCGCAAGTGACTTTGCCGAGCGTGAATTTAGGATTTAAGACAACCGAAAATCCAAATGAAGTCGTCAACGCCATCAAAATCGTTCTGGTGATGACAGTTCTGACACTGGCTCCGGCAATTTTGATTCTGATGACCAGCTTCACCCGAATCATTATCGTGCTGTCTTTTCTTCGTCAGGCCATGGGTGTTCAACAGATGCCACCGAATCAACTTTTGGTCGGCTTGGCCCTGTTTTTGACATTTTTCATCATGGGCCCGGCATTTACGGAAATGAATCAAAAGGGTATCCAGCCCTATATTTCTGGAAAAATTTCTCAGGACCAAGCTCTCACAGAGACATTGGCTCCGCTGCGAAAATTCATGTTCGCTCAGACAAGACCTCAGGATTTGTCTCTTTTCATTCGGCTTGCAAAAATTCAGAAGCCAAAAACTTTGGCGGATGTGCCGACAATGGCATTGGTGCCAGCTTTTGTGATTTCAGAGCTGAAAACAGCTTTTCAAATCGGCTTTATCATCTTTTTGCCCTTTCTCATCATCGATATGGTGGCGGCCAGTGTGTTGATGGCCATGGGGATGATGATGCTTCCGCCAGTTGTGATTTCGCTTCCATTTAAAATCATGTTGTTTGTTCTCGTGGATGGTTGGGCTTTGCTCATTGGTTCTATGGTGAACAGTTTCGGGTAGAGGTGAGAAATGTCTGAAGATTTGATTATCAAGTTGGGTCAGGATGCTCTGAGGACGACAGCGATGTTGGCAGGACCCATGTTGATTTCAACTTTGGTGATTGGTTTGGCAGTCAGTATTTTTCAGGCACTCACACAGATCAATGAGGCGACTTTGACATTTATTCCAAAAATGTTGGTGGTGGCCCTGGTGATTGTGATCGCTGGACCTTGGATGTTGGATATTATGACCACTTACACGACGAACCTTTTTGAAAACATTGCGACTTTCGTAAGGGAGTAAAGATTGTTTCCAGGACTGAGTCAGTTTCCAGAAGGCCAAATCATTGCATTCGCGCTCGTGTTCCTGCGAATCATTGCCTTTGTCGTTGCTTGGCCCGTCTTTGGCTCGAGCAATGTCCCGGTTCCAGTCAAAGTTCTGCTCAGTTTGATTTTTTCTATCATTCTCTTTCCAGTGATTTCTTTTCAAAACGTGGATCTGATCAAAATCGATGATCAATTGATTTTTCTATCGATTCGCGAGGTCGGGATTGGCTTGGCGCTTGGTTTTCTGATGCGAATGTTTTTCTTTGCAATCAGTATTGCTGGCGAAGTGGTCAGTCTTTCCATCGGCCTTTCCTCAGCTCAAATGTTCAATCCGACATTGGGGACTCAGAGCAATGTGGTGGAGCAGTTTCAAATGATGATTGCCACTCTCTTTTTTCTGGCAATCAACGGACATCACATTTTCATCACTGGAATGGCTCAAAGTTTCGACCTGGCCCCTGTTGCGGTGATTGGCATCAAAGCCGAAGCCTTTGGATCCATCAGCCAATGGACCAAGGATGTCTTCGTCGCCGGATTGAAGATGTCAGCTCCAGTGCTGGTGGCGATTTTTCTGACGAATATTTCGATGGGCATTCTGGGGCGGGCTGTTCCGCAAATCAATGTTTTGGTCACCAGTATGGCAGTGACACTGTTGTTAGGTCTTGGGGTCTTGTTTGTGACGACTCCTCTTTTTTTGGGAGAAATGCACGGTCTTATGAATTTAATGGCTGAGCGGTTTTTTCAGTTTATGAAAGTGATATAAATGGCTGACGAAGATCAGGAAAAAACAGAAGAAGCAACCCAGTCCCGACGCGATGAATTTCGCAAGCGCGGGCAAGTGGCTCATTCGCGAGAATTGGCGAGTGCTCTGTTTCTATTGGTTGGTGCGGGAGCTATTTTTCTTCTTTCTAAGTTTTTTATGGTGCAAATCACGGAGGCGTTTCAGTTTTCCTTTGGTGCTGACATGGTATCCGCAGTTCGCAATGGGGATTTGTTCATAGCTGCCAAAATGTCAGGGACTAAGCTTGCGATTCTTCTGACTCCTGTTCTTGGAATTGCCCTGATCGTTGGAATCGGATCCAGCGTGGTTCAGACAGGGCTTCTCAATGTCGAAGACGCTTTGAGCCCCAACTTCGAGAAAATCAATCCTTTGGAAGGTTTTAAACGAATTTTTTCACTTCGAGCGGTGGTTGAGGCTTTGAAAGCTCTTTTGAAGCTGGTTTTCATTGGAGCTGTGGTTTTGATGATTATCAAATCTGAAGTCTTCAAAGTTCCCTCGATGATCCAATTCTCGGTGGATCAGTTGATGAATTATCTGGGTGAAATCACAGTTCGCCTGATGTCGGGAATTGGTATGGCCATGATGGTCCTCACTGCGGCTGATTATTTTTTTCAGCGATGGGATCTTGATAAAAAAATGATGATGACCAAGCAGGAAGTCAAAGAAGAGCACAAACAGCGAGAAGGGGATCCGCTGATCAAAGCCAGGATCCGCCGAGTGCAAAGGGAAATGGCCAATCGCCGGATGATGGAAAAAGTTCCTCAGGCCGATGTGATTGTCACCAATCCCACGCACATTGCAGTCGCCTTAAAGTATGATGCCAATCTTCCGGCTCCACAGCTGATTGCCAAAGGAGCTGACTTGATCGCCGAAAAAATCAAAGCTCTCGCAAAAGAGCACAACATTCCGGTGATTGAGAACAAACCATTAGCGCGAACTATTTATAAGACGATGAAATTAGGACAAGTGATTCCAAGGGAGCTATTTGTGGCCGTGGCTGAAGTGCTTTCTTATGTTTACAAATTGCGTAGAAAGGTGAAGAGATAATGGACCAGATTTTTCTCTTCATGAAAAAATTTGATAAAATCACCAAGAACACCGATTTGCTGATCGCTTTTGGTTTGTTGGTGATTTTAGGGGTGATGGTCATCCCATTGCCGCCGATTCTTTTGGATTTGACTCTCACTTTTTCATTGGCCATCAGCATTTTGATTTTGCTGGTTTCGATTTACATCAACAAAGCGCTTGAGTTCAGCGTCTTTCCATCGCTCTTGTTGATGACGACTTTGTATCGTTTAGCTTTGAACGTTGCCACAACCCGATTGATTTTAACGGAAGGGCACAAGGGGCCTTCGGCCGCTGGACATGTGATCGAAGCTTTCGGAAACTTTGTCGTCGGCAATAACTATGTCATCGGGACAATTGTCTTTACGATTCTCGTGGTCATCAATTTCGTGGTCATCACCAAAGGTTCGGGCCGCGTGGCCGAAGTGGCCGCTCGTTTCACATTGGATGCGATGCCTGGAAAGCAAATGTCCATCGATGCTGATTTGAATGCCGGTTTGATCAATGAACATGAAGCTCGCCGTCGCCGTCAGGAAATCGAAGCTGAAGCCGATTTCTACGGGGCCATGGATGGTGCCAGCAAATTCGTACGCGGAGACGCCATCGCCGGGATTCTGATCACCGTGGTCAATATTATCGGTGGTTTACTGATCGGGGTTTTGCAGAAAGGTCTCGATCTTTCTACAGCTGCCAAGTACTACACGATGCTGACCATCGGGGATGGTCTTTTGGCTCAGATTCCTGCACTGATTATTTCCACAGCCGCCGGTACGGTTGTCACTCGCAGCTCTCGTTCTGGTAAAAACATGGGTGCCGAGATCATTGGACAACTTTTCTTGAATTCTCGAGCTGTTGGGATTTCAGGGGCTGTGATCGGGCTTTTGTCATTGGTCCCCGGTCTGCCGACCGTTCCTTTTATGACCATGGGTCTGGCGATGGGCGGAATGTCATGGTTGATCAAGCGCTATCAAAAAGAAACTGAAGACAATGAAAGAAAACGGGCTGAAGAAGCGGCATCAGCAGGGCCTAAGAAAGAGAATATTGAGACTCTTTTGCCTTTGGATATGGTCGAACTTGAAGTCGGCTATGGTCTGATCAATGTGGTCGAAAGCGATCAGTCTGGAGATTTGCTCGAGCGAATTGTCAGTATTCGAAAACAGTTCGCTTTGGATCTGGGAATCATTGTTCCAAGTATTCACATCCGTGACAATTTGCAGTTGGCCTCGGGTGAGTACCGTCTCTTAATCAAAGGCAATAAAGTCGGCGGCGGTATTTTGAAACCTGAATGTTTGTTGGCCATGGATCCAGGCAGTGTCACTGAGGCGATCGACGGTTATCCAACCAAAGAACCTGCTTTTGGATTGGATGCCCTGTGGATCAATCCGTCTCACAAAGAGCAGGCCGAAGTCGCGGGTTATACAGTCGTTGATCTACCGACAGTGATGGCGACTCATCTGACAGAGATCATCCGTTCACACGCTCATGAATTGCTGGGACGTCAGGAAGCCTCTTCGCTGATCGAAAACTTCAAGAAGACTCATCCCAAAGTGGTCGAAGATTTGATCCCGGATCATTTGTCCCTGGGAAGCGTGGTTCGAGTTCTGCAAAGCTTGCTGCGTGAACAAGTGTCGATCCGTGATTTGCGCACGATTTTTGAGACTTTGGCTGATGAATCCAATAAGACAAAAGACATCGAAGTGCTCACCGAATCGGTACGACGGGCTCTGGCGCGCTCGATCACTGCCAAGTACACAACGGATATTGGCAGTGTGCCGGTGATGACTTTGCATCCGCATATTGAAGAACTGATTGCCAATTCGTTGATTCAAACTGAGCAGGGCGTGCAACTGGTCATGGATCCACAGACAGCTCAAAGATTGATTACTGAAATTGCAGCAACAGTGGAAAATCATCCAGAAATTGCCGGGCAGCCGATTCTTTTGACCAGCCCGACTTCACGACGTCATCTCTACAAACTGACGTCGCGCTTTATTCCGCAATTGGTTGTTTTGTCACATAACGAATTATCGTCCGATGCCAATGTCAGATCCGTCGGAGTGGTGGAGATGAGCCATGCAAGTTAAGAAATTTGAAGCTCGAACCATGAAAGAGGCTTTGGAAATGGTCAAGACTCAGTTGGGTCCAGATGCCATCATCCTCAGTGCCAGGGACAACAATCGAAGCTTCGGGCTTGTCGGTGAAGGCAGCGTCGAAATCACAGCTGCTGTTTCTGAAGAGACTTTGCATAAGAAGAAATTCGCTGAAAGCCGGCTTCGTGAAGAGGACCGGCAGAAGCTGATGAAGAGTCCGGCCAAAGTGCAAAAACAAGTCATCAACCAAATGGTGAATAAATATATTGCTGAAAAGGACGAGAGATCCCCAAAGCCAATCACTCGGACTCGCTACATTGAGATTGATGATGCGCAAGAAGCGGCCATGGCGGCTCAAAGTTATCATGCGCAAGCGGCCTCAGAGAGAATAAAAAATGCGGCGCAAAGAGCTTGGTCGGTCATGCAGACCCAGGGCACTTGGGAAGAGCTGAAAAAGCCAGCTCCTGCTCCTGCAACTGCGAAGCCGGCAGCGATGGAAGCTGCCGAAATTCAGGCCTTGAAAGGCGAAATCGCCAGTTTGAAACAGGTCATTGCTCATTTTCAACATATTCCCCAGAACTTTTCCACAGGCCAGCATCCTGGAGCGAATTATGGACTCTCTTACGATGTCAGTGCCGTGTTTGAAAAGCTGGTCGCAGCTGGGGTTGGGGAAGAGATCACAGCAGAAATTCTCACACAGGCCGAAGAGCAGATGACTCCACTCAAATTGAAAAACAAAGCTTTGGTTGAAGCTTTTGCCGCGAAATTCATTCTCAACACAACTGCCATCGTCGGAGAAAAACAAAGCAGCAAAATGCATGTTTTCGTGGGGCCTGCGGCATCAGGGAAAACATCGACTTTGATTAAGCTTGCCAGTCATCTGGTCGTGCGCGAGGGGAAGAAAGTCGCTCTGATCACTACGGACACATTGAAAGTCGGAGCTTGCGATCAAATGCGGATTTATGCGCAAATTCTCAATGTGCCATTCGCGATCGTCCGTCAAAAAACAGATTGGGATAAAATCATGGCGCAACTTTCGGGCTATGATCATATCCTGGTGGATTTCTCTGGTGTCGGCTTAAAGACCATGGAAGAGATTTCCTTCGTTCGCAATTTGATTCCGCCAGAATCTCTTAATCCACAGATCCATTTGGTGCTTTCTTGCTTGGCCAAAGATTCGGACCTCACCGAGATCGGCAAGCGTTACAAAGTCACTGGTTTTCAGGATGTGATTTTCACTGGCCTTGATGAGTCCATTCAACATGGGACTATCTACAATTTCATCCGCCGTTTTTCAGTTCCATTGCACAGCTTTGGAATTGGAACTCGAGTGCCAGAAGACTTTGAAGTTGCCAGCAAAGAGAGAGTTTTGGATTTGATTTTTAAAATTACGAAAATGAACCGCGTAGAACAAGGGACAATGCCATGACAGCTCCTGCAAAAAGAACTCGCACGATCAGTATCACTTCAGGAAAAGGCGGCGTTGGCAAAACAACGATGACCGCGAATATGGCTTTTGCTCTGGCCCAGAGAGGGAAACGAGTTCTGGTTTTCGATGGGGACCTTGGAATGGCGAACATTGACATCATGTTCGGAGTCAAAGCCGAAGCCAGTATTCTGAATGTCCTTCAGGGCGACAAAGATATTCAGCAAGTGATCACTTCATTAGCTCCGAACATTTCATTGATTCCGGGCGGGAGCGGGGTTGTGGAGTTGAATCGATTGAATGCTTTTGAAAGACGCTCTTTGGTGGATGCGGTCAGCTCTTTGGACTATCAATACGATTATTTGCTGATAGATACAGCTCCTGGAATTGCTGACAATGTGCTTTATCTGAATTCGGCAGCGCAGATTTCATCTGTGGTGATCACTCCTGATCCTTCTTCGCTGGCGGATTCGTATGCTTTGATCAAAGTGCTGAATAAAGAGTACAAAGAATCCAAATTTTCGATCATTTGCAATCAAGTTCGCGACGAAGCAGAAGGCTTCTCACTGTTCAATCGATTCAGCGAAGTGGTGAATCGATTTCTCTACATTGGTCTCGACTATTGGGGATCAGTGGCGCAGGACCCTTTATTTCGAAGGTCAAGCCAGAATCAGCGTCTCATTTTGAAACACGAACCAAATTCAGAGCCGGCCAAAAATCTTCTGAAGATTTCCAATAAGTTAGAAGCTGCTGTCAACAACCAGGACAGCAAGGCGGGCCTCCAGTTTTTCTGGGAGCAGGTCGTGGGTGTGGCTTAGGTGAATTGGACTTTCAGAGGATACTTCGCTTTGCTAAAATTTTAATTGAGGGGTTACATGACAATGGCAAAAACGGCTCTGATGAAGAAATACAAAGAAGAACCGCGCAAAGTGGAGTCAACGGATAAAGACAAGTTGATTCTCGAGTACGCGCCATTGATCAAATTCATTGCGCAGAAAATTGCCGTTCGCCTTCCCTCTAATATCGAACTGGATGATTTGATCTCTAGCGGAGTGATCGGCTTGATGGATGCCATCGACAAGTACGATCCCACTCGTGATAACAAATTCAAAACTTACGCTGAGTTTCGGATTCGGGGAGCCATCCTCGATGAACTTCGTGCGCAGGATTGGGTGCCAAGATCGATTCGTGATAAAGCCAAACTTTTGGATAAAACAATGGTCAATCTTGAAGCCGAAATTGGCCGAGTGCCAACGGATGAAGAAGTGGCCAAGGCCTTAAATCTCAACATTGATGAATTTCATGATCTGCTCAATCAGGTTCGGCCTGTCAGTCTTCTTTCCATTGATGAATCTCAGACATTTTCAAATGTCGATAAGAAATCCATTCTCAATATTTTGGAAGGTTGCAAACTCAACAATCCTTTCAATCAACTCAATGTCAAAACAGTGAAAGACATTGTCACGCAGGCAATCGAGGAGCTTCCTGAGCGCCAGCGATTGGTTCTTTCACTTTATTATTACGAAGACCTCAATCTAAAGGAAATCGGCAAAGTTCTCAGAGTCACCGAGAGCCGAGTCTCTCAGTTGCACGCCCAAGCCGTCTCCAGATTGAGAAACAAGCTCGCGCTCACCCTGGGCTCCGGCGAACTCGACGTCGCGTAAAGGCACCCCAGACCTTAGGATTTCTGGAACTGCTCTTTGATTTTTTTCATCAAGCGGACTTCCATTTGGCGGACGGCTTCGCGAGTGATCCCGTACTTTTCACCAATGTCCTGCAAGGTCATGGGCTCATCAGCGAGAATGCGCTCTTCGAGAATGATTTTTTCTCTTTCAGAAAGCTGGGGTTTTAAAGCATCGATGGCTTCAGTCAAGTGTGACAGCTCTTCTTGTTTTGAAATCTCATCATCGGGAGCCTCCGTTTGACCTTTTTGAAAATCCAAAAGGCTGCTGCCCGATTCGTCATCCACTGGACGATCCAAGCTGACGTCTCGGCCTGACATTCTCTGCGCCATCATTTCGACTTCGTCCTCTGGAATGCCGAGGCGAGAGCTCAGCATTTTGATGTCGGGACTGAGGCCCAAAGCATCGAGCTCTTCTCTTTGTTTCTGCAATTGATAAAAAAGTTTTTTCTGATTTTGGGTGGTGCCGATTTTCACCAAAGAGTACTGTTTCATCAGGTACTCTTGAATGTAGCCGCGAATCCACCAAACGGCGTATGTGATCAAACGCACGCCTTTGTAGGGATTGAATTCGCGAACGGCATGCATCAGACCCATGTTGCCCTCTTGAATGAGATCAATCATTCGAGCCCCAAAGCGAGAGTACTCGGCTGCCACTTTGACGACGAATCGCAAATTGGCGGTCACCAGAGCTTGAGCTGCCACAGGATCTTTGGATTCATGGTATTTTTTGGCCAGTTCCAATTCTTGCTCTCGTGAAAGAAGCGGGTACTTGCGAATTTCAGAAAGATAAAGTGCCACTGGATCTGTTGGCGCCAGAGCTTTGGAATCAATCGTGGCCGGTTCAAAACTGGATTCTTCTGAATCTTCTTCTTGAACTTTGGAAGGTGCTTCTGGAAGCTCATGGTCCTCGACCAATTCAGCAACCACACGTCGAGACTCCTTGGCTGGCTTTGGAGACGGCTTGGCAGCAGACTTCTTGCGGAGTGAAGCCTGCGAAACGGACTTTTGGGGTTTCGCTTTCTTTGCTGTTTTTGCCATGTTTGTCAAAAGTGGGTTCGACCCTTAAAAAATCAAGCCAAGTACTGATTTAATTTTTTCTGGATGGTTTCTTGAACTTTCCCTTTAAAAGGAGTCAGCATCAGCGGCAGATCAATGATCACTTGGACCAGACTGCCAGGCCCTTGATTTTTCACGGCAATATCTGCCTTGAATTGGCTTCCTGCTGCTCTCCCTGTCATTGAGCTCTCAGAAAACTGGCAGCTCATTTTTGGATCAAAGCGTCGAATGTCCTGATCGGTTTCAAAGAAGGTCTTGATTTTTGCAAAGGCATCATTGGCAGAGAGATTGGATGCATGATCAATTGTCACTTTCGGCATAAGTCCTCCCTATAGACCTTATAACGTTATCGCTTCCGCTCTGATGAAGTCCATGAAAAGAAAAGGGAAAGAAGGTTTTTGACCCTCTCTGGTTCAGTATGTCAGAATCGGGCCTTTTAGAGGGCAGGCTATGAAATTCTCAAGAACACATTATTGCGGTCATGTGAATAAATCTCACGTCGGAAAAGAAGTGACTTTAACCGGTTGGGTGGATGTCCGTCGCGACCATGGAAGCCTGGTGTTCATCGACATGCGCGATCGCGAAGGCATCATTCAAGTTGTTCTCGATCCGAAAAAAGCAGAAACGGCTTCGGCTAAAGATTTGCGTGGCGAGTATGTGCTGGCAGTGAAGGGAATTGTGCGAGCTCGACCTGAAGGAATGCTCAATAAAAAAATCAAAACTGGTGAAATTGAAATTGAAGCTGTTCATTGCCAGATTTTGAATGAAGCGCAAACACCACCATTTCAGATCGATGATCCGAATGTGGGTGAGATGCTGCGACTGAAGTATCGCTATTTGGATCTGCGTTCGCCGCGCTTGCAGAATCATTTGATCATTCGTCACAGAGTGGCTCAGCTCGTCCGCAAGTTTTTATCTGACAATCATTTTTTGGAAGTGGAAACTCCGATTCTTTTCAAATCCACTCCTGAAGGTGCTCGCGATTATTTGGTTCCTTCGCGTGTGAATCCCGGAAATTTCTATGCTCTGCCGCAGTCACCGCAGTTGCTCAAGCAGCTTTTGATGATTGCTGGCTATGACCGCTATTTTCAAATCGCTCGCTGCTTTCGCGATGAGGATTTGCGCGCTGATCGTCAACCGGAGTTTTCTCAGATCGATTTGGAAATGTCTTTTATCGATCAAGAGGACATCATTCAGCTGAATGAGCAGATGCTTCGAACCATTTGGAAAGAAATCAAAGGCGTGGACGTTCCTGAAATTCCGCGCATGACTTATCAAGAAGCCATGGATCGCTATGGCATTGATAAACCTGACACTCGCTTCGCGATGGAAATTCAGGATTTACAATCCGTTGTTGGTCAATCTGGTTTCAAGGTTTTTGATGATGTGCTGGCTCGTAAAGGAATCGTCCGCGGAATTGCTGTTCCCAAAGGTGGAGCTTTCAGTCGCGGGCAATTCGATAAGCTTACGGATATTGCCAAAAAGGCAGGCGCAAAAGGTCTTGTCTGGATCAAATCAGAAGCTGACGGAAGCCTGACTTCACCAATCTCTAAATTTTTTGATAATCAGAAGCTGAATGAGATTTTCAAAAAGACAGGTGCTTCAACTGGCGATGCGGCTCTTATTGTTGCTGATGACTTTGATACAGCTTGTGCTTCTCTTTCGACTCTTCGAATACACTTGGGGAAAGAACTCAACCTCATCGACACCAGCAAAGACCGATTTCTATGGGTTGTCGATTTCCCTCTGCTGGAATGGTCCCCAGATGACAAGCGCTGGATGGCAAGACACCATCCTTTCACCTCACCACAAAACGATCACATGGAGTGGCTGATCAAAGGCGATGAAAGCAAATACGGACAGCTTCTCGCCAAAGCCTACGATCTCGTGTGCAACGGATATGAAATGGGTGGTGGCAGCATCCGTATTTACCGAAACGATTTGCAGCAAGCGATGTTTCGCACTTTGGGCATGAGCCAAGAAGAAGCCGAAACAAAATTCGGATTCTTCTTGGAAGCTTTCAAATACGGAGCTCCTCCTCACGGCGGAATCGCTTGGGGAATGGACCGTCTCGTGATGCTTCTCTGTGAAACCGATGCCATCCGAGAAGTGATCGCCTTCCCAAAAACCGCAAAAGCCACCGACATCATGGCCGACGCCCCCTCCGAAGTCAGCCGCGATCAGTTAGCAGAAGTAGGAGTCAAACTCTCACAGCTAGCAGAAAAATTTCTAGAAGACTCAAAAGGCAATGGAGCGGCAAAAGCCCGAGAGTAAAAACGAAAATTCAAAATCACCTCTGGCCAGCACAACTCAACCAATCCCTCCCCCTCCTCACCCATTTGTTTTTCTGGAAACTCGCCGCAGGCGAGCCCCGAAGGGGTGAGGCCGTGGAGGGCCGAATTTCCAGAAAATGCGGGCATGGACGGTCAAGATCAAGCGAAGACGCAAGCTTCGCACGCCATACCAACGGACAACATCGTGGATGGAGGTCTCGAGCACAGCGGTGCCGGAGGTAAATGTGGGCGTGTCCGTCCATGTGAAGGCTCCCAGACGGCCATCCGGGCCGTCTGGCAAGTGGATTAAAGGCAGGTTGTTTGGGAGTTTATTTTTTTTGCGGTTTAAAATACTTACCGATCAAAATGCAGAACGGCTCGGCGTTCGATATTTCGGTCGATTGCTTTCAGGCGGTAGGTGACTGTCATGAGGTGGGGGATGACCATTTTGCAAGATGAGCTTCTGTAATCCATAACTTCGATTTCTTCGGTCACTCCTTCGACAGATGAAAGAGCGGCTGATGAGGCCATGATTTTATCTCCACAGCTGGATCTGTCGACTTTCACAACTGGCAAGCTTGTCATGATGGGGCGAGGGAGATAGCGCGGGCAGGGTTGACCTGAACCGCAATTGAGTCCCACTTTCACATCCAATTTAACGACAGTGTCGGAGAGAAACAAACTGCCACTGATTGGTTTTTCGATGGCTGGAAAACCGGCTTCAAAAAACCCTTGTGTGAAGTGGAAGCTTTCGAGATTTTGAGAGACTTGAGTCAGATTCAGAGGAGAGATCACCATTTTTGAAACGTTGTGGACTTCGGTTGATTGCAGACGATCGTAGACTTTGGTTTCATAGGTGGCTTTGGCTTGATAGCGCAGAAGAGTCTGGCAGGTCATATCTGAAGAGTCTTCTGCCACCAGAGTTTGCAGAAGCCCATCGGCAGGACGAGCGTCTACTTGGGCAGTCACTTTGCGAATTCCGCAACTAACCTCTTCGATGGAGACGATGGGAAGGGTGATAACTTTAGGAACAGGCATCACCTGAGCGCAGACTTCGCCGGAATCACAATGAAAAAGCTGATCGACTTTCAAAGTCACATTGTTCTCAGCGTAATTGATAAACAATCGCGCGTTGCCTGGATGAGCGACATGGGCTTCGGCAAAGCTTGCCTTTTCGACCTGGAATTCAATGTTTTCAGTTTCCACTTCAGCGCGGGCTGCAAGGGTCAAAAAGAGAGATAAAGCCAAAATAAAGGTTTTCATGGGATACTCCTCAAAGTCAGTTGCACTTGCACATAACAAAATCTGTACCAGCACATCTTTCACCACTGTTGAGTTAAAACTTGATTTATTTTGTTCCCGGGAAGAACTGAGAAGAAAGTTGAAGAAACAGGCAGTTCCAAAATGAGTTCAAGGATTCCATTTCAGCACCAGGAAAAAAGGGGCGCTTTGTTGGAGAAATGCCCCATTTCTGTCTTTGAATGAAATATTAACGGAGGCTCTTTTTCACAATGCGATTGAGAATCCAAAGCTTCAAAAGTTGAAAAGGATTTCGGTAACCCCACCAAACGTATTTTTTCTTCACTTGCATCAAGTAAGAGTCGTAATGAACAGACCAGGGCGCCTTGAGGATTTTTCCCCGGCCCAAAGTGATCTTCAAAACGCAGGTCGCCATCACAGCAGCACAAGCATAGACCCCGATCGGCAGGGAAGGCACTTTGCGATTGGCGAAATCAGCACGAGATCGATCTTGAATATAGCGTCCATGCTGAAGAGTGGGCGCCACTCCGACCAGGAAAATATTGGATTGTTCGACCACGTCCTGGCTGCGATGAAAACCGAAATAATCATCAAAGCTCATCGAATCCCTGGTGAAAATCAAGCAGGCAGCGCCGGTGCCTACAGGTGCAGCTGTCACGGCAGGCTTTCCAAGCGCTCGCATTTTGCGAAAAATCGACACACGCAGATCAACCACGAAGAAATCCAATGCATCCAAGTAGATATCAATGGAATCGCAGAACGAATCGACTTCCTCAAGCTTCAGAGGCTTTTTCATCGTCTTGACAGTGGCAGTCGGGTTGATGTCCTTGATGAGTTCAGTGATCACTTCGGCTTTGTTGCGACCGTAGTTAGAGACTTTGCATTCGTTTTGACGGTTTGTATTCTCAATTGAGAATTCATCAAAATCACAGATTGTGTAATGGCTCACCCCAAGGCGGGCGAGAATTTCAGCATATTGCCCGCCAACGCCGCCCATGCCGATGATGCCAACATGGATTTTCGAAAGCTTTTCTTGCTCGGCTTCAGTCACCCATCCTAGATTTCTTGAGAAAGCCAATTTTGGATCAAAGGAAGCCGTCATTGCCGAACCTTTCTTTAACTTTGCAAGCGAATCAAAGCCTCTTGCATGGATTGAATCTGTTTTTTAGATTGCTCCAAAAGCTGCTTATCGGCTTCAACCACATCTTCAGCCGCATTTTTGACAAAGTTCTCATTGGAAAGCCGAGTCGACAAGGTGGTGATGTCTTTGTTCAGCTTTTCAACTGCCTTTTGAATTCGCTTCACTTCTTCTTCAATGTCCACCAGTCCCTCAAGTGGAATGATCACTTTGACTTGCGAATCCTTGATTGCCACAGGGGTCACTGCGCATTTCGACAGATTGCCTTCGGCACCGATGTCCAAATTTTCAACTCGCCCAATGGTGACAATCGCGTTGCGATTGAGTGAAAGAATTTTTTGAACAGCATCGTCGCTAGGAGAGAGGCGAACATTGATTTTCTCTGCCGGACTGATTCGGTTTTCACCGCGAATGTTGCGAATGGCAGAAATCACTTCTTTCACAAGATCAATTTCAAGAGCTGCAGATTCAGAGCCAAAAGCCAGAAATTCGCGATCGTTGCGAGTGTTCGGATAAGTATCGAGCATACAGACACTGCCTTTGATCGGAAGTTTCTGATAAAGCTCTTCTGTGATAAATGGAATGAAAGGATGCAGCAGTCGCATGACTCGGTTTAAAGTTTGAGCCAACACCAATTGAGTGGTTGTGCGCTCATTGCTAGCGGGACCGTTGATCACTGGTTTGATAAATTCAATGTACCAATCGCAGAACTCATACCAGACGAATTGATAAAGAGCTTGAGCCGCATCTGAATAACGATCCTGCTCCATGGTTTCTTCCACAGTTTTTTCAAGCTGGGCCAATTTGTAAATCAGCCATTGATCAAAAGTTGAAAGCTGGGCTTTTTCCGGAAGGGCCTTCATGCCTAGAGTCGGCACTTTGAAATCTTGCAAAGCCGCGAGGGAATAGCGTGTCGCATTCCAGATTTTATTCATGAAATTGCGATAGCCTTCGAGTCGTTGTTCACTGAATTTAAAATCTTTGCCACTGTGAACATGCGCCAGGAAAGAAAACCTGAGAGCGTCGGCCCCGTGCTTTTCAATCATTTCCACTGGGTCCACAGAGTTCCCCAGTGATTTGCTCATTTTACGCCCCTGAGAATCACGCACCAGCCCGTGCAGGTAGACCTGGCGGAACGGCACGTCTCGCATGAACTCAAGACCCATCATGATCATTCGAGCCACCCAGAAAAACAAAATGTCATGGCCTGTGGAAAGCACGTTGGTGGGATAGAAAGTTTTAAGAGCTTCCGTTTCTTTCGGCCAACCCAAGGTTGAAAAAGGCCAAAGAGCTGAACTGAACCAAGTGTCCAGAACATCTTCGTCCTGTTTGATATTTTTGCTTTTGCAAGCTTCACATTCTGTTGGATCGGTTTCACTGACAGTGATGTGATTGCAGTCAGCGCAGTACCAAGCGGGGATTTGATGACCCCACCAAAGCTGACGGGAAACACACCAGTCTTCGATGATATTCATCCAGTGCAAATACACTTTGGTCCAATTTTCAGGCTCGAATCGGATGGTCCCGCTTTCCGCCACATGCCGGGCTGGAACTGCGAGCTTGTCCATTTTCATAAACCACTGATCAGATAAAAAAGGTTCGACCACAGCATTGGTGCGGGAACAATGGCCGACATTCAAAGTGTGAGGCTCTTCTTTTTCAAGCGAGCCTTGAGCTTTCAGATCCTCAAGAACTCGTTTTCTCGCTTCTTGAACTTTGAGACCTTTGTAAGGACCTGCATTTTCATTCATCTCTGTCTTTTTGTTCAGAATGTTGATGAAGGGCAGGTTGTGGGATTTGCCGATTTTGTAATCGTTGAAATCATGAGCTGGAGTGATTTTCACAACTCCAGAGCCGAATTCTTTATCGACGTAAGTATCAGCGATGATCGGAATTTTTCGATTCATCAAAGGCAGAATCACATTTTTGCCAATGAATTTTTTGTACCTTTCATCTTCAGGATGAACACAAACAGCAGCGTCCCCAAGCATTGTCTCAGGACGAGTGGTGGCAACGACCAAATGACCAGAACCGTCTTCAAGCGGATATTTGATGTGCCAGATCGAGCCTTTGACCTGCTTGTGTTCCACTTCCAGATCAGAAATGGCGGATTCTAAGGGGCCTGACCAATTCACCAATCGAGTTCCGCGGTAAATCGAATTTTTCTTGTGAAGTGTGACAAAGACCTTGCGAACAGCTTTTGAAACACCTTCATCCAAAGTGAAAGTGGCTCGGTCCCAATCGTAAGATCCACCCAGCTTTCGCATTTGCGCGTAAATGCGGTTGCCGTATTGGTTTTTCCATTCCCAGATTTTTTCGACAAATTTTTCGCGGCCCAATTGATGGCGAGTGATTCCTTCTTTCTTGAGTTCCTTTTCAACCACGGCTTGAGTGGCGATACCGGCGTGATCAGTGCCTGGCAGCCACATGGCATTGAAGCCATTCATGCGTTTCCAGCGGATCAAGGCATCTTGCAAAGTGTGATCAAGCGCATGTCCTAAGTGCAAAAAGCCTGTCACATTGGGAGGCGGCAAAATGATGCTAAATGGAGGCTTGGTGGATTGATCCTGAGCTTTGAAAAAGCCGGAACCTTCCCACCATTTGTAAATGCGTTCTTCAACTTCTGAAGGATTGTAACGGTCCGATAAATTTGTGTTTTCGCTCATGGCGAAACACTAGCTGAAAAGCCAAATCACCTCAAGTTATCACATCGCATTAGGTGATCCTAACGCTTCTTCTTTTTCGCTGGCTTTGAATTCTTCAGTTCGATCTGGAATTCGGTTTGATCCAATTCCTTCTGCATTTGTTTTTTCTGCTTTTCAACGGAGGGCTCAGCTGGTTTGACCGGAGGAGCAGGTGGTGGAGGTGAAGGGGGTGTTGGTTTGTAGAAATACTCTTGATTCACGCCATCGTCTGTGGACTCTTGGAAACGACTGCTATCGTCATCGCTGGGTTCTGGATTCCAAGGTTGGGAAACAGCTTTTGCCGAGGGCAGAAAAACATAAGAAAGTCCGGCAAAAACAGTCCAACCAGAAGAAGTGCTGGTGCCTGTCAGGGAAGTTCCTCCGCCCAATTTCAAATTCCAGGCTTCGCCAATGTCGCGTTTCAACCAAAAATTGGTATCCAACAGTGAGGGGTCGACAGAGAAAAATCGCAAAGCGCCGCCGTTTGCGCTCGCCACCACTTGTCGGTCCTGAGGAGTTTCCGAATATTTGTCGTTCACCACTGTCTGATAGCCGCGAAGTTCACCACCAAGCATCCATCTGGAAATTTGAATTTCAGCTCCTAGACCGTAAGGAAGCAGATGTGAGCGGTCTTCATCCCGATACGTGAATCCAGCAAAAGCAAAAGGTCGAAAAAAACCGAACCGGGCTCGACCAATCAAACGAGAGGTGACTTCAAGCGAACCTTCGTCATTGAGAACCAGATCTTCGCCTGTGTCCACTCGAGTGAAAGGAAGGACCAAATAAAAGTCTGGAATCAAAGAAAAAGTTCGATTCGAATAAAGCATGAAATCAGTTCCCGCGACAGTGTGGGTGTAACTGCTGTTGGTGCGAGTGTCGATTTGATTCTTGCTCTCAGCATTGGCAATCTGGCCGCTGATATAGATCCCCCAATTGGTCTTTGGAATCCAGCGAGTGCCAAAATCAAATTGCAGCAAATTGTAAGAAGATCCAGAGGGAAGTGAATCATAGGCACTGCCACTTTTGTTGAAATTTCCGATGGCTTCGTAGTAACTGGTTTGAAATTTGAAATCCCACAGGCCTTGCTTGAATTTTCGACCTGCCTCATCAAAGAGCGGAACCTGGGCAAACGCCGACGGCAGATGGAACCAGACCAACAGAAAGAACAAAGAAACTGACAATCTCATGTCTTTTGATTATGCATGGAGGACGGGAGCGAGGCAATGAACACAAAAAAATCTCAGATGGCCATCATCTTTTTTACGGTCTTTCTGTATTTGGTGGGCTTTGGCGTTGTCATCCCAATTGTTCCCATTTTGGCGAAAAATTTTGGTGCCAGCAGTTTGCAGGTCGGGCTTTTATTGTCCGTCTACTCTTTCATGCAGTTTCTGTTTGCGCCTTTTTGGGGGCGACTGAGCGATCGTCTAGGGCGACGTCCAGTCCTGCTCTTTTGTCTTCTTTTTGAATGCTTTTCTTACATTGCCTTTGCTCTGGCCCGAAGTCTGGAGACTTTGTTCCTAGCCCGCATGTTTGCGGGATTTTTTGGAGCGAGCATTTCAACTGCATCTGCTTACATTTCAGATATCACTTCTGAGAAAGAGCGATCCAAGGGAATGGCGCTGATTGGTGCTGCTTTTGGTTTGGGATTTCTCATTGGACCTGCGATGGGTGGGGGACTTGCTATGTGGGGAGGAACGATTTCTTCAGCTCCACATTTTGACACCAGTTTTGCAGCCTATTGGGTTTCCGGCCTGTGTCTTTTGAATTTTCTCTTTGGTCTCAAATTTCTGAAAGAATCCCTGACTGAAAAAGCCCCCCATCAGGAACAAAGACATCGAATTGCTCAGCTGATGGGATTTTTGCGCCAGGGCCTTTTGGGAAAATTAATCGGAGTTTTCTTTTTGTCTTCATTGGCCATGTCGATGATGGAAGCCACTTTGGTTCTTTTTGTCGGAGATCGATTTCACTGGAGCATTCGCGAAGTCAGTTTTGGTTTTGCCTACATTGGGCTCATCATGGTCATCTCGCAAGGTTTTTTGGTGAGAAGGCTTTTGCCAATTTTAGGTGAGAGGCGCCTTTTGGTGATCGGCCTTTCGGCAATGACTTTGGCACTGGCGCTCATTCCAATTTCAAGCCACATCTGGATTTTAGCTGTTTCACAAACCCTTTTGGCTTTTGGCTACAGTTTCACCAATCCCTCAACCATGGGAAGCATCAGTCTGCTTGCCAATCCTCAGGAGCAGGGAGCTGTGCTAGGGACTACCCAAGGGACTGCTTCCCTAGGGCGGATCTTGGGACCAGCATTGGGGGGATGGTTTTATCAAAGCGTCAGCATGGGGTCGCCGTTTTTCGTTGGTAGCTTTTTAGCTTTCGTGGCTTTTGCGATCATTGCTTTTCATTTTTCAGTTCTTCCCAATTCAGCTCAAATTCAAAAGGCGACTGTATGAACCAAGCTCTTCCCATCGGCTATTTTCAATTTGATAATTTGATTCGCAATCGCATTCCCTTTTTGCTCTTGCGCACAAATGTCGACGTCGAATCGGCGTTTGGAGTGATGGAGAAAATGCATTTGCGAAATTACTCTCTGATCCTCAATCCTTTGGACTATGTCGAAGCCGAAGCAGCACTGAAAGAGCGGCAAGCTCGCAAAGAAGATCCCATCGTTGTCCTTTGTGATACAGGCGAAGAATCCAAAAAACTCGCTGACGAATTGGCTCGCCAAGGACACCTGAATGTCTATTTCCTGTTGGATGGCTGGAAAGCTGCTCTTGAAGAGATGAGCAAGTAAAAACGGCACAACAATTGAACCTTTTCAGAGGTAGAATCCTCAAATGAAAGGGCGAGCTCCGCATCGGGATTGGGCTGGCCAGGCTTTTATCTGCTGTCAAATTTTTTGACAGGTTCATGAAGGGGATCAGGGGGTTTTATGAAACATTCCTTTTTAAAAATAGCGCTGAGCTTTCTGAGCTTTTTCCTGGCTGCAACCAGCATGGCAGACACTTCAGATGCTCCACTGGTTCGCGATGTGGTTGCTCTTTACGATACAGTTCAGGGAAAATTCAAAGTGGACCTTTACCGATCGATGGTGGGTGAGTTTTCCAGCATGAAAATGGATCAATCCTGCCCGCAAATCAAAGTTGAAAAATTCAAAATCGTTTACTGTGTGAAAAATTCGAAAGAAATCGAAGTGGGAACTCTGGGCAGCAAAAACGGCGTCGATGGTGGGATGACGGGTTATAGCATCCGCTGGAAGAAGGATGTCAAAATCCTCAGTTCGAGCGATGCTGTTGATGGAGCCGTTTACTCATTGCAAGTTCGCAACTGATTTCATTTCAGATTAAAATCCCAAAATTTCTTTGATCTTTGAAAGCGAAAGAGAGCGGATCAAAATCCGCTTCTCTCTTGATTTCTCGCCTTTGAGTAAATCGATTTGACCTTTGGGGACTCCCAGAATTTCACTGAAAAAACGAATCACTTCTTGATTGGCTTTGCCATCGACGGGCGGAGCTTTGATTTTTATTTTCAGAAGTTCATTGTGGATCCCGACGATTTCAGATTTCGAAGCGCCGGGCTGGACATAGAGGGAGATCTGCACTCCCTCTGGTTTTTCAAGAAACACGGGCAATTAACGGATCTGATCGACCGAAAGCGGAGAAATCGCAGCCGATTTATGGGGGGCTTCATTCATCGCTTTAGCTGTGTTTTCAAGATTGGTGTTCGGTAGACCAACAGTCGGCATGAATTTTTCGCCTTGCTCAATCAGTGAAAGATGCGCTTGTGCCAAAGCTTTCAGGTTGGCTTCGAACTGCATGCGAACACGTTTGAGATCTGAAATTTCCTGATAGGCTTTTTTCAAAGAGTCTCTGGAATCGCGAGTGATCATGTCTGACTTCTGATGAGCGTCGGCAATGATCAGTTTGGCTTCGCGCTCGGCATCCGTTCGGATTCGATCCGCCATTTGGCCTGCCGTCGAGATTGTGGATTTCAAAACATGGTCGCGCTCTTTGGAATCATTCAGTTGAACTTCGCGCTCGCGAACCATTTCTTTGAGAGTGTTGCGCTCATGGATCAAAGCTTCCATTTGATTTGCAATTTGTTGCAAAAAATCCACGACTTCGGCTTCATCCAGGCCGAACATTTTTTTATTGAAATTTTTGTGAGCAATATCAATGGGAGTGATCTTCATTGGCTTTCCCTCCTTGGATAGCAAACAGACGTCAGATCTCAACCAATAGAATACGGGGAATCACTCTTCCTTCGCAAGTTCTTGGTTGCGAAGGGCTGCTTTTTCAAAGGAATAGCGGAGAGCTCTTTCGATTTCCAGTTCACGCATGGACTGAAGTCCAGCCGAGGTGATCCCTTTTTTCGAAGTCACTTTGCTTTGCAGCTCTTCGATCGGAGTTCCTTTGCTCTGCTCAGCGAGAAGCGAAGCTCCGAGAAAAGTTTCAACCACCATTTTGCGAGCGGCTTCTGGTTCAAAGCCTCTTTCGAGGATCCAATCTTGGAAATACATCATGAATTCATAAACGAAACCAGTGCCACTGGCGCAAGACACTGTGAAAGCTTCAAATTGATCTTCATCGTCCATTTTAAAAACACTGCCGAGAGGTTCGCAAAGATCCTCAACCAGAGTTTCAATACCGGCATCTTCTTTGTTGGTGACGTAAGCGAACATACCTTTTTGAATGAGAGCAGGGGTGTTGGCCATCAGCCGCACCACTCGGCACTGCGGAAGTTTTTTCTGTAAAGTTCGCAGAGTCACACCAGCGGCCAAGCTGATGACAATTTGGCCTTCACGAAATGAAGCTGCGATGGGATCAATGGCTGCGGATAAATCCTGGGGTTTCATGGTGAGAATGACGACGTCACACTGATCAATTAATTCTTCGTTGTTGTTGCAAGCCTGAATGCCGAAAAAATCAGTCGCTTTCTGCAATTTGCCTTCAGAACGATTGGTTCCATAAATGGATTTTGCAGCGACAGTTTTGCTTTCGATCAATCCTTTGATCATGGCTTGCGCCATATTGCCCACGCCGATAAATCCGATTTTGTAATGAATTTCCAAGCGAGACTCCATTTGATTTTGAGCTGAATCTTCAGATTTTTGAGAGGATTTCTGAATGCGAGAGATCACGTTGGTCAGCACAGATTAATCATTCCTATTTTTGACTTTGATTGCAAACAATTTATGGCTTTTTGCCAGGTCTTTCGCCAAATAAAATTGTCCCTAAGCGGACAATGGTGGCGCCTTCTTCAGCAGCAACGAGGTAATCTGAGCTTGTGCCCATGGAAAGCTGTTTGAGCTGCGGCATGTTTAATGAAAATTGATCTCTCATAGAAGAAAGTTTTTTGAAAAAAGGCCTTGCATCTTCGGGATCCTCGGAAAGAGGAGGCATGGTCATCAAGCCGACGATTTCGACGGATTTCAGATTTTTGAGTTCCAAGAGGAGTGTGGAAAAATTCTCCAAAGAAAATCCGCCTTTGCTGGCTTCGCCGGCGAGGTTGAATTGCAGAAGGATCTTTTGAATCAGACCCTTCTCGGCAGCTTTTCGGTCAATTGTTTCGGCCAGAAAAAGCGAATCCACCGAATGGATCAAGAAAAAATTGCCAACCACGAATTTGACTTTGTTTTTCTGAAGGCTTCCGATGAAGTGCCACTCAATGTCCAAATCCTTCAAGGCCTCTTGTTTCGACAGAGCTTCCTGTGCGTAATTCTCGGCGAACTTTCTTTGCCCTTGCGAGTAGAGCGTCCGGATTTTTTCCACTGACTGAAGTTTAGACACTGCCAGAATCTGAGTCTGTGGATTTTTGTTCCGAAGCTGATTTTGAATTTCACTCAGTGCACTCATATGATTTTAAGATTTCAGATTCCAATCGCCCTCTCGAAGCAGGCGCTTGACTACTTCGATTGGCAATCCGACCACGTTGTCGTAAGCGCCGACAAATTTTTCAACAAACTGACCGCCAAGGCCCTGAATGCCATAAGCACCGGCCTTGTCCAAGGGCTCACCTGTCATCACATACTCGCGGATCTCCCTTTCACCGAGAGGGCGAAAGTGAACAACTGTCGTTTCCACTGCGTGTCTCATTTTGAGACTGGCTTCATCGCCTTCTGGACCTTCGATCAGGACGACTGCTGTTTTGACTTCATGACTTCGCCCCGACAAACGGCTTAAAAATTCGACGGCCTCGTCATCATTTTTTGGTTTTCCGAGGGGAACGCCATTGAGAATCACCAAAGTGTCAGCGGCGAGCACCAAAAAAGGCTCATTTTTCAAGGACTTATAAACTCGCCAAGAGGCTTCGGCTTTTCTTCTGGCAATAGCTAGAATCTGCTCATCAACCGTCAGGTTTTTCTCAAGACTTTCCGATACTTTAACTGAGAAAACGTGGAAGAAAAAACCGGCTCTCGCCAAGAGATCTTTGCGGCGCGGAGATTCGGAAGCAAGAATAAGTGTGCGCGATGAGCTCATGCTTTTAAATTCACCACGAAGGATGACAAATGGGAAGCGCAGAATTTTTACTGGTCGGGGGACTTTTGTGTGCGGCTTATGCTGTGTACTCGTTCGTCTTTTCGCTGATGTCCACAGGTCAGTCAGATCAAAATCTTCTGCAATGGGCTTCGGGCAATGAACCCGTCAAATCCAAATCCCAACTGGTGAACTGGTCAAGACCGCTGGTGCACCAATTCACCCTGAAGTACGCAGTGAAATACAAAAACGAAAGTTATCGTCGTCGCTTAAACAAACTGATTCTCACTTCTGGCTTATCGAGAGAACTCAATGCCGATGAATTTATTGGAATCCAAATTCTTTGGGGTTTGATGATCCCAGGTCTTTTTGCAATTTTGAATTTCACTTTGGAATTTGGACTTTCACAGGTTCTTTTTATTTTGATGGTTCCTTTGGGATTTGTCCTGCCAAGGTTCTATGCAAATCAACAAAGGAAAACGCGTGAAATTTCAGTTCGTGCTGATCTTCCCTTCTTTGCGGATCTTTTGGCTCTCTCGACAGAAGCGGGACTTGATTTCATTTCGGCCATTCAGCGAATCGTTGAAAAAGCAGAAGAAAGCGTTTTGGCCGAAGAGCTGGGCAATGTTCTTCGCGACATCAAGTTGGGATCGTCAAGGGCGGATGCTTTGAAAGGAATGGCGCAGCGGCTGGACATTTCTGAAATCACCAGCTTCGTCGCTGTTTTGGTGGATGCGGATTCAACTGGCGCTAGTATTGCGCAAGTTTTAAAAGATCAGTCCGAGCAGATTCGTTTGGAAAGATTCGTTCGCGCCGAAAAAGCGGGGGCCAGGGCATCTCAGATGCTTTTATTTCCAATGATGCTTTTTATTATGCCAGCGGTTTTTCTGGTTCTTTTGGGTCCAGTGATCCTACAGTTTTTTTACGGAAGCGGTGGGAACTGATGGCGAAGCTTTTCAACTCGGACATGAAGCTGCTTCTTCCGGATCTGCGCAAAGCGGACCGGATGTTCAGTCGCGTGAAAGGGCTTTTGGGGACTTCGCATTTGCCTGCTGAGAGCGGTCTTTGGATTCATCCCTGCAACAGCATTCACACTTTTTTCATGAAGTACGCCATTGATTGCGTTTTCGTTGATTCTGATTTGCAAGTCAAAGCACTGGTGAAAGACATTCAGCCGGGACGAATGGTTTGGCCTGTCTGGGGGGCCCGCTCGGTGATTGAATTGAGTTCAGGTTCGATTGAGAAGTTGGGATTGAAAGTGGGAGATCAATTGCATGTGGGCGCTTAGAATTCTCAACGGCCCTCAGGCCGGACAGATCTATGTTTTGAAAACCGGTAAAAATAAAATCGGCCGGGCCGCCACATCGGATTTGCAAATCAACAGCGCCGGAGTATCCAAAGACCATTTGGAAATCCAGCTGGCTGGCGACATCGTCCTGATCAAAGATCTGAATTCAAGCAATGGAACTTTTTTAAACGGAGTTCGCATCCAAGCAGGTGCACTGAAAGTCGGTGACAAGGTCAATTTGAATCAAATTTTCTTTGATCTGATCCGAGCAGCTTCTTCGCACCCAGTGCCAGCACCAGCTGCAATGGCGACAGCTGCCGCAAATTCTGAAAACGCATTGGTTCCGTTTCCTCAGGGAGCGCCTCCAGAATCAGCGCCAGCGGCCTCTTTTAAAACGCCACTTCGAATTCAGGAAAAAATAGATCGTTACCTGCACGAAGTTTTTCTCCCGGGAGTCTATCGTCTGGTCGAGGTTTTTCAATTTCGCTCGGTCATGATGGGTTTTGCCATTGTTTTTATCTTCATGGTCACTTTGCTCTCGCTGTTTCCAATGAATCAAATCACTTCCGAGAGCATCAAAACAGAAAGCCGAAGAAGAGCTCAGACTGTGGCCAGGGCACTTGCTAACTCAAATGAAAAAGCGGTTCGCAGTGGCGACCTTTCATCCTATAGCGCCGATCTGGTCCTTCGAGATGAAGGAATCACCCATGTTTATATCATTTCAAAAGATGGCTCGATCTTGGCTCCGCCAGAAATGGTTGGATTGACTGCTAAAGAAATTGTCGGATTTGTTGCCAGCATCAAAGGCCAGAACCGCGAATTCAGCGCAGTTCTGGGCAACGGAAAAATAGCCGCCAGTGCTCCCATTTCAGTTTTCGATCCCGATGTTCAGCAGAATGTCGCCAAAGCCCATGCTGTGGTCGTGTATGACACTGGCAGTTTGAAATTTGACGATGGCCGTGCTCTGGGACTTTTCGTGCAAGTGCTGACGATTGCTTTGATTCTTGGAATTGGGCTTTTTCTTCTGATGTACAAACTGATTGAATATCCTTTCCGTCGCTTGCACAGTGAATTGGATTTGGCATTGCGTGAAGGACGTGATCATGCCCAGATTGATTTGAAATTTCCGCTTTTTCAGCAGCTGATGATCAGTATCAACAGTCTTTTGACCCGGTCTCAAGAAGGCCGAGGTGCGGGGCCAGCATCTTCGGCGGCAACTCGTGACGAAGAGTGGAGCAATTTGCTTCAGCTCTTTGGTTATCCGGGCCTGTTGCTGTCAAAGGATTTGCAGATTTTGACTCTCAATGAAGCTTTTGAATCGCTCACGGGAGCTCAAAGGCATTTGGTTCAGGGACAGACAATTGCTTATTTACCGGATCAAGCCTTACAGAAAAACATTGAAGAGCTGGTCAAATCAGCCCACAACAACACACATATTCTGCATTCTGATAAATTGGATATCAGTGGACATTTGTTTCAACTTCAATGTCAGGCAATTACAGTGGCTGGAGAGGCCAGATATTATCTGATTGGGATATCACCAGTAGAAAACGCCGAAGGGGGAGCTGCGTGACTGCTGCGCCGGTTCTCGCCCGCACACTGAAATACAAACTGACCGTTGTTGCTGGAGGCAATGCCGGGCAGAGCCTTCAATTCGAAAAGCCGGTGGTGACTATTGGCCGAGGACCCGAAAATGATTTGGTTTTTGCCAATGATCCCAAAATTTCCAGAACCCACGCTGAAATTCGAATGCAGCTCGGGCAAATCATCATCCGCAACACCAGTGATCGAAATTTTATTTTGGTTAATGGTGAAAAAGTTGTGGAAAAAACGATCATTCAATCAGCAACTTTGCAATTGGGTGACACATTACTAGAAATCAAACCAATCGAAGAAGCTCCGCAATTGCCTCCGCCACAGATGGCTCCAGTTTCACCAGTACTTCAAAAACAAAATGTACAGCTGGTTCCCACTCAAGCACAGGCAGTGACCTACTCGGCACCGACACCGGTGGCTTCGCAAGTTCGCAGGCCTCGACCCTCGAATTCTGTTTCTTCTGCCAATAAAGACAACCGCCTTCGCTTCTATGGAATCATTGCCGTGGTCGGACTGATTGCTTACTTTTTGCTTTCGGGCGACAACGGATCCAATCGCAAAGAAGTCCAGCTTCGCACCGAAGGGGATGTGGCACGGGCCATGAGTGATTCGGCAGCTGCAGTGCAAGAGCTGCGTCGACAAAAAGAAACAAAAGGCCAAGACAGTCTTCAGTACAAGGCTGCGCAAGAGCATTATATCAAAGGATTTCGCGACTATCGACAGGGCCAATACGCTCGGGCAAAACAAAGTTTTCAAGCTGCACTGTCATTTTATCCGGCTCATGAATTGGCTCGGAAGTATTATTTGCAAGCGGAAAGAAAACTCGAAGCTCAGATTGATTTTCACATGTCTCAGGGCAGAAAATATTATCAGAAGCAAAATTACAAAATGTGCCAGTCCTCGTTTGCAAGTGTGATGATTATGGTGAAGGATCCAGCCAAATTGAAATACCGAGAAGCTAAGCAGCTCTATGAAGAGTGCAGTCTTCGGCGTGAAGGGGGGCTGTGATGGCTCGTCTTTTGGTATTTCACGAAGGCCGAAGAATCAAAGACTGCGATTTGCAATCAGGTAAAGAGTGGATTGTCGGGCGAGCGAGCTCGGCTGATATTGTGCTTGAAGGTGATCGTGGCATTTCGCGCCAGCATTTTAAAATCATTTCTAACAATGGACGCTGGAGACTTGAGGTTCTCTCTCGTTACGGCGAGCTTTATCACAATGGCGAAAAGGTCACCTCGATGGATCTATCGAATGCCTGCCGTTTTGAAATCCCCCCGTATGAGTTTGTGTTCGAAGATGAAATTCAAACCCATGAGGGAGCCGCCCAAAGCCCTGAGCAAACGCCAGTGATGGATTTTTCTGAGCGCACTTCAGTCGGCCACATTGCCATTCTTCCTTATCTCAGGCTGGTCAATTCTTACGGGGAAAATTTGCAAGTGTTTCGGCTTGAAGGTCACAATTGGGTGGTTGGCCGAGATATGAGCTGTGCGATCTACATCGACAATCCAAAATTCAGTCGCCGGCATTTTGAAATTCGCTCGCAAGAAGGCGCCTACCTCGTCAAGGATCTTGGCAGTTCCAATGGGACCTTGCTCAATGGAGAGCCGATTTCAACCACAGATTGGAGTGTTCTTAAATCTGGGGACGCACTGACGGTTGTCGATGATCACCTGCATTTTGAATTGCGGGATTCCAATTTTGATCAGAAGCTTCAAGAAATTTCTCCGGAGCTTCGCAGTTCTCTGATGACCACCACTGAAGCGCCAGCGGAACATGTGCCGCTTTACCCGCAGCCTCAGTCGATTCCTCCGGCTGCCGGGCCTTTGCCATTGCTTCAATTTCATTTGCAGAATTTAAAAAAGAAAAACAATTGGGTTCGCACTGTCGTTGGTGTGCTGGTGGTTTTTGGGCTGGTGGCCTATCTTTTGGACGATGGAGATTCTTCCGGAGTTTCAGCAAAAAAGATCACTTCTTCGCCTTTTGAAAAGCTCACACCTCAGCAACAACAATATGTGAAAGACACTTATCGCTTGGCAGATCGGCTTTTCAAAGAAGGCCGATATGAGATGTCCCGGCAAGAAGTGGCCAAAATTCATGAATTGATTCCCATTTACCAAGAGTCTAAAAATTTGGAAAAACTGGCGGACGCAGCTATCCAAAGTCAGATTGAATTGCAAAAAGCAGAAGTGCGAGAACGAGAAAAATTGGAAATGGAAGAAAAAATCCAGACTGTTCTTGCCCAATGCAAGACTTTGATCACTCCCAATGTTGACGCTCAGAAAATTGAGGATTGTCTTGCTCCGATTGTTCCCCTCAATCCAGAGCACCCTGATATTTTGGCGATGAATGCTCAAGTTGATAAATTGGCAGCAGAGCGAATCGAAAGAAATCAAAAAGCAGCCACTTATGCCAGCCAAGTGCGCAAGCAAAAGGGTCTCTTCAGCAAAGCCTCGGCGCTCGAAAAAGAGGGAAAACCTCTTGAAGCGTTGGCTCTTTATGAGCAGGTGGCAGTTTCCCGATTGCCAGATCCAGAGAATTTGAAAAGTCAGGCCAAACGCAACATCGCTTCGATTCAGCAGACTCTGACATCCAAGCAAGCTGAATACGAAAAAGAAGCAGAAGCGGCCACAAAAAAAGGGGATTTGAAATCAGCTGTCACGCTTTTAAAGCAGGCTTTGGCAATCAATCCACAAAATGAAACTTTGAAAGGCCGTGTGAATTCGACTGTCAATGAGCTGAAAAAGCAAATGCAGAATCTCTACCAAGAAGGAGTTCTTGAAGAGAGCGTCGGCGAAGTCGAAGCCGCTAAAGTCAAATGGAAGAAAATTTTGGAAATGAGCGTTCCTGAAGAAGACTATTATAAAAAAGCCAAATCCAAGCTGAAGAAATACGAGACTCTTTAAAATGGATTTCTTTCAGAGGTCCTATTCAGGACACAGTTTCAGACCGCGCCCTTTGATTGAAGAAGACAAGAGCACGAACACTTTGATCGTTGCCACTTCCTGGGGGGGCTCTGAGCATGCCCAGTTGGTTGTCGATACCATCAAAGAGCAACTGATCGTCAGCGAAGACACGCAGGCCACTCGAATCAACTCTGGCCATCAAGGATTGAGCGAAGAAGCCAATCTTTTGCGCCAAGCCGCCACACTTGCCAACGAAAGACTGTACTTGCGGGAAAACAATCGAGAGTACTCGGCTGCGGTTGAAATCGCCCTTATCACTGTTCAAAAGGAAACTCTTCATTGGGCCCAACTGGGAACCCCCCATTTGTTGCTTTCGGGAAATCAAGGTTTTCAGCCTCTCTGCTATTCGCCGGATTGGTCTTGGCAGCTTCAACAAAGCTCTCCACTGGTTTCAAAAGCTCTCGGACTTGATCGGCAATGCTATCTCAATTGCGGCAGCTACAAACTGCAGGGCAATGAAAAGCTCTTGATGATTTGCAGATCGGCTGTGCCGGGAACTCTTTATCAAATTCAATCCCCTGATCTCACAACCTGCAGTCAAGCTCTGGTGGAGGACAATTCCAATGCGCCTTTTTGGTTGGGTGTGGTTGGGTTTTCCTGATCAGTCCTGCAAAGCTTGTTGAAAGGCTTGATGGGCCGCCTGTCGGTATTTATTCATTTCTGGAAGAGCAAACATCATTTCCAAGGTCAACGGATGGTGAACGAGGTTTTTTGAGAGATCCCAAACACCGCTGAAAAGTTGGTTGGTTTCAACTATTTTTTTATCGGTGCGAAACAAGAGATACTGGCGAAGAAATTTTCTTCTTGCGGCTTCTTTGGCATTGGCATCAGCATCAGCTGAATCCCGGCTGTCGATCATTTTCCATTCGAGAAGACTGAGAGAAAGCGGATCGAGGCATTGTTTCAGATCTGAACTTTTCGGATGGGGCAGATCCAGTGTCGCCAAGCAGGGGTCCTCAAATTTTTGCCGGTTTTCTTTTTTGAGATTTTTATGCGCGATTTTTTCTAGATCCTTGAATTTCATGCCTTGAGCCCAACGCTCCAGG
>JBGGMM010000150.1:0-3420 GCA_041288045.1 Pseudobdellovibrionaceae bacterium
AGATCTGACAAAAAAAATGATTGGAATGACTTTGGTCACTCATCAGACAGGTCCTGAAGGAAAAAAAGTCCAAAAGGTTTTCATCGAGCAGGGTTGCAATATCGCTAAAGAATATTATGTGGCTTGCCTCGTCGATCGCCAAACAGGCCGTGTCGCCATGATGGCCTCTTCTGAAGGTGGGATGGACATCGAAGAAGTTGCTGCTCACAATCCTGATGCAATTAAAAAAGTCGATATCGATCCTGTGACAGGCCTGATGCCCTACCAAGCTCGTGAATTGGCATTCTTAATTGGAATCCCAGCTGACAGTTTAAATAAGGCCACTCAGTTCATGACTGGGCTCTATAAAGCTTTTGTAGATTCAGACTGCTCCATTGCTGAAATCAACCCATTAGTTCTGACCAAAGAAGGTGATGTTCTTTGTTTGGATGCGAAAATGAATTTTGATTCCAATGCACTTTATCGCCACAAAGACATCATGGAGCTTCGTGATTTAAATGAAGAAGAGCCGACGGAAATCGAAGCTTCCAAATATGATCTCGCTTTCATTAAGCTGGATGGCAATATCGGCTGCTTGGTAAACGGGGCTGGCCTTGCCATGGCCACTTTGGACATCATCAAGCTTCACGGCGAAGCACCTGCTAACTTTTTGGATGTCGGTGGCGGCGCCAACAAAGAAAAAGTGACGGCTGCTTTCAAAATCATTCTCAAAGATCCCAATGTGAAAGGGATTTTAGTGAATATTTTTGGCGGAATCATGAAATGTGACATCATTGCTGATGGCGTGATCGCTGCTTCGAAAGAAGTGGGCCTGAAAGTTCCGCTCGTTGTCCGTCTTGAGGGAACCAATGTCGAGCTGGGTAAGAAAATGCTCAAAGAAAGTGGCTTGAATATCACTCCTGCTGATGATCTGACAGATGCAGCTCAAAAAATTGTGAAAGCAATCAGAGGGTAAAATGGCAATTTTAATCAATAAAGACACTCGTGTGATTTGCCAGGGACTGACTGGTGCTCAAGGAACTTTTCACTCTGAGCAATGCATGGCCTATGGAACCAAGATGGTGGGTGGTGTGACTCCTGGAAAAGGCGGAACAACCCATATTAATCTTCCCGTTTTCAATACCGTCAAAGAAGCTAAAAAAGCCACTGGCTGCAATGTTTCGATGATTTTCGTTCCCCCGCCTTTTGCAGCGGATTCTATCATGGAAGCTGTGGATGCAGATTTGGACTTGGTGATTTGCATTACCGAGGGAATTCCTGTTCTCGACATGGTGAAAGTGAAGCGCTTCATGCAGGGCAAGCGCACTCGTTTGATTGGCCCGAATTGCCCAGGTGTGATCACTCCGGGTGCAAGCAAAATTGGGATTATGCCTGGTCATATTCACAAGCCGGGTCGCATTGGGGTTCTCTCCCGCTCTGGAACATTGACTTATGAAGCTGTTCATCAGTTGACTCAGCTTGGTTTGGGCCAAAGCACTTGCGTGGGTATTGGTGGTGACCCTGTGAACGGCACCAATTTTATCGACGTTTTGAAAATGTTCAATGCCGACCCCGACACAGATGCTGTGATCATGATCGGTGAAATTGGCGGTTCAGCTGAAGAAGAGGCAGCCGATTACATCAAGCGCGAATTTAAAAAGCCTGTGACTGCTTTCATTGCTGGGGCTTCAGCACCGAAAGGCAAGCGAATGGGCCATGCCGGCGCTATTATCAGCGGTGGAAAAGGAACAGCCGAAGCAAAATTTGCAGCTCTTGAAGCTGCTGGTTGCAAAATCGCTCGATCTCCGGCAGATATGGGCAAAACATTGAAATCTCAATTGAAATAGGAGTCTAAGAAATGGCAATGGAAAAAACTTTCTCAATCATTAAGCCAAATGCAATGAAGAAAAACTGCTTGGGTGACATCATCAGCATGTTCGAAGCGAATGGTTTGAAAATCGCTGGTGCAAAAATCCAGGTTCTTTCAAAAGCCAAAGCAGAAGAGTTCTATGCTGAACACAAAGCTCGTCCTTTCTTCGGTGAGCTGGTGAGCTTCATGACTTCTGGTCCTGTGATGCTGATGTGTTTGGCTGGTGAAAATGCAGTGGCAAAAAATCGTGAAATCATGGGTGCAACTGATCCTAAAAAAGCAACTGTCGGTACTGTCCGTGCAAAATTCGGCGACAGTGTTGGTGAAAACGCGGTTCACGGATCTGATAGCCCCGCCTCAGCTGAGCGCGAATTGGCCCTGTTTTTCGAAAAAAACGAGATCTGCAATTTATAATTTGATTTGAAAGTTCTATTTGAAAGCCGAGGCAAACCCTCGGCTTTTCTTTTATTCCCTCTGGAGATTTCTCGCCACATGACCGAGCAAATAAAAGTCGAAATTGAAAAATTGAGCTTTGGCGGAGACGGTATTGCAAGACATGAAGGGCTTGTTATCTTTGTCCCTTACTCAGCTCCAGGCGATCATCTTCTTGTGCGTTTGACAGAAAAAAAGAAAAATTTTGCCCGGGCTGAAATCATAGAAATAATAAAACCTGGTCCATCGCGTACTCCTCCGCCCTGTCCGGTTTTTGGCCGCTGCGGAGGCTGCCAGTGGCAGCACATTTCTTATGAAGAGCAACTCCATCAAAAACAGCTGATTGTTGCCGACCAATTGAAAAGGGTCCTGTCTGATCCGGCCAGGCTGCTGCCAATTGTTCCAAGCCCCAAACCCTTTCGCTATAGAAATCGAATCCAGCTTAAATTTGATGGGCAAAAATTGGGCTTCTATGCTCAGAATAGCCATGAAATTGTTGATATCAATGACTGCCCAATCACCGAAGAGGCGATTGCTCAAAAAATTCCAGTGATGAAAGCAGATCTCCTTTCTAAAAAATCCAAAGCCATTACAAAAATTGAAGTTATAAGGACTTCTGCGAATCTGATTGAAGTCGTTCATGAGGATTCTCCCTTCGAGGGAGTCGGATTTTCACAGGTGAATAGCCAGCAAAATGAAAACCTTGTTTCATCCCTTCAAGATTGGATGAAAGACATTTCATTTGAGACTTTTTATGATTTCTACGCAGGTGCCGGCAATTTCACTTTTCCAATGATGGAGACTTTCCCACAAGCTCGATTTGTCGCTGTGGAATTGAATGAAAAATCAGTCAAAATCGCTCAAGACAGGGTTCGCAAGCAGAATTTGAGCCCCCAAAAGATCAAATTTTATTTATCTGACGTGGAGCTTTACCTCAAGCGAAACCCCTTGCCCCCTTCTTCCGTCGTTCTTTTGGACCCGCCTCGATCGGGCTGCTCTGAAAACACGGTTCGAATGTTAGCTGAACAGCAAGTTCGACGAATATTCTATATCAGCTGCAATCCCGCAGCCTTGGCTAGAGATTTGGACCGAATGAGGCAGGTCGGCTCATGGATACCTCTCCGAGTTCAGCCGTTTGA
>JBGGMM010000151.1:0-9800 GCA_041288045.1 Pseudobdellovibrionaceae bacterium
CAAAAGAAATGCAAGAAAATCTGCTTCTCGCAGGTCTCGGCGAATATCTCTTTCGCCCGGAATTGATTTCAAGGGCCTTTTGGGATCTCAGTGTGCATCAGATCAATGAAATCTCTCAAGCCGAACTTCAAAGCCGGATCTCGCAGAAAATGCAAAGAATTCGTCAAGGAGTTGATAAACCCATGCAGCTCAGTGGTTGGATGGTTTGGGCCATGGATGAAGGAATTCGCTTCTCTTATGATATCATCAGTCTGAATCGTGGGATGATCATTCTGGATCAAGCATTGAAAGAGGTTGGAAGCTCCAAAACGATCACCAATCTTGCCGAAGACCTGGCGCCGAAAGTTGGATTGGGAAAAGTCAAAGATCTCTATAAAAAAGGAATTCTGACAAAGAAGGATTTACTGCAAATGGGTTGGAGCGGAATTCTTTCCTCGCTTTCTCCAACTGCTTCAGAGCCGACGGCGGGGAGAGCCATGCAGTGCTCAAAAATATACATCGGTCGTTGACTCCTTCGATGTCCTCCATTAACTGCGGGGAATGAACCGCCTGCAGTTTTTGGAAAATCAATGGACTCCATACCCGGCTTTCCCGGAAAATGCCGATGTCGCTGGGCGGATTCAAGTCATCTCAGGCAATCGAATTGAAATTCAGGACAAAGGCATTTGGACGATTTCTCAGTCCTGTCAGTTTCCACTGAGTGTTTTGCAGACTCACGATGTTGTCGCTCTCGGCCTGCAAAATGGAGAAGTGCAAGAACTGACTCTTTTGGCTCCTGCTTTGGCCTCTCCTTTGAAATCCGTTTCAGATCCTCGGACGCAAAATCAATGGTTTGATTTCTTGCAGAAAGTCCGAGAATTTTTCAAAGGCAAAACTTTTCTGGAAGCACAAACTCCCACATTGGTGAGTTGTCCAGGGACTGAACCCTTTTTGGATCTTTTCTCAACTACTTTTGAAAGGGGACGTCAGCGGCAAAAATTTTATTTGCCCACAAGTCCGGAGCTGCATCTTAAAAAAATGCTGAGCATGGGCTATGAAAGAATTTTTGAAATTCGTCCCTGTTTTCGCAACGGCGAGATTTCTGAAAGACATCAACCTGAATTTTGGATGCTCGAATGGTACCGAGCCTATTCGAATCTTGAACAGATTCTTCAGGACACTCTGCATTTGATCGTTTTTCTCGGAGGAGAAGTCGAAGGTTATCAAAGAAAAACAATGGCGGATCTTTTTCGAGAAAAACTGGATTTTCAATTGCGACCGGGGACTTCCATTGAAGAATTAAAAAATCTCTCTCAGCGGCTTGGCTTGCGGGCCGAAGAATTTTCCCTTTGGGATGACGTCTTTTATTTGATTTTCGTTGAAAAAATTGAGCCTTTTCTTGATTCTGACAAACCCCTGATTGTTGAAAAGTATCCTCCTTCCCAAGCCGCTCTGGCGCGACTCACGGAAGATGGATGGGGTGAGCGCTTTGAGCTCTATTGGAAGGGCTTTGAAATTTGCAATGCCTTTCATGAATTGAATGACCCGGACGTTCAGATTCTGCGTTTTCAAGCAGACTTAGAACAGAAAAAATCATTGGGTAAAGAAGCTCCTCCGCTCGATGAGGATTTCCTGCAAGCTCTTCAATCCGGGATGCCTCCGTCAGGAGGGATTGCTCTGGGGTTGGAACGTTTGTTCATGGCCTTGCATTCGATCCATGAGATTTCGGCACTGAAGGTTTTCCCGCATCGGGGATAAGGATTTTACTTTCCGCCCTTATTGATGTCGTCTTTGAGTTCTTTACCGACTTTGAAAAAAGGAAGTTTCTTTTCATCGACGTCGATGACTTCGCCAGTGCGAGGGTTTCTGCCTTTGTAAGAGTCATACTTGCGATTGACGAAAGATCCAAAGCCACGAATTTCAATTCGATCATCTCTCATCAAAGCTTCCACCATCGAATCAAAAATTGTGTTCACAACAGTTTCTGCTTTCACTCGAGTGATGCCTGCTTTTTCTGCGATCAAATTGATCAGATCTGCTTTGGTCATTTGAATGTCCTGATGCTAAATAGTTGATAACACTCTTAATTATACAGATGACCAGGTCTCTGGGTAGAACTTCAACAGCTTATTGCGGCGCGACTAAGGGGCTGTGGCTTCAGGAGCAGGGGGCGAAGGTCTAGTTCTCTGCTTTTTAAGGATTTTGGTGTTGAGCAGAATTTTTTGATAGGCGTCTTCAATGGACTGCACCATTTTTTTAGTATCAAAAAGGTTGGTGACTTTCTCACAAGCGCGCTCACCAATATCCACTGTTGGCAAGCCGCCAGAAAAAATTTCGATCAAAAGATGCGCCAAGGATTCTGTGTCGGCAGGTCTCAATAAAAAACCATCTCGACCGTCTTCAACAACATTGGAAATGGGGCTGACTTCGGAACCGATGATCACTTTCTTCTGAGCCATGGCCTCGATCATTGCTGGCTCAAAACCTGTCGAGCGAGAGCTCATATTTACAAACACATCGGCAGTTGAAATGCAGTCCGAAATTTCTTCAGGCTTTAAAGCTCCCAACATAAAAACTTTGCTTCCTAGAGCCAGATTGAGCATCGCAAATTCGATTTCCTTCCAGCCGGGTCCATTGCCAATGATCAGCATACAAGAGTTTGGTTTTTTAACTGCCACTCTTTCAAAGGCAATCAAAAGATTGATCACTTCTTTTGGTTCCATCATATCCGTGATCGTCACTACGATGTGGGCATTGTCCGCGATTTTTAATTTTCGTTTTAAATCCAAAGCTTCGGGCCTTGGCGAAAGGTCTCCCAGCTCAACACCATAAGGAGCAGAATAAATATGAAAATCCGGATAGAGATAATATCTCTCAAGAAAAATCCGCTGCTGAGGATTGGTGACGAAAATCCCGTCCGCTGTTTTGAGCAGCTGGCGATCGCCACCAAAATAAGTCGAAAGAAATTTATACAGAACTGCGACTCCGGTGGAAAGCAAGCTGCTAAAAGATTCTTGGACCATCCCCATGATTGAAAAAAGCTGCGACATCTGAGTCGCATCCACGTCATAGGCGACTGCTACTTTCAATTCGTCTTTATGTCTTGAAATTTCAATCGCTGATTTATCGATACTATGAACGAGGTGAAATGGATTTTCCCTGTGAAGTTGCAGAAATTTTTGATAGACGGCGGTTTCAAATCGAATTTCCGAATAATTCGGATAGCCCTCATGCAGATAGAAAACTTGCACTTTGTCTCTTTGCACTTCTTGTTTTCCAAGCGGGGATTTGGCGGCGATCACTGTCACTTGATGACCTCTTTGAGCCAGACCACGAGCAATCGGCCAAAGAAAACCATGATCCGAGGCTCGACCTAAAATTGGAAATTTATAGGCGATCAAGCAAATTCGAAGCTGCGAGGGAAGACTTGTCGATTTCACCTCTCCATTATGGGAGAGGGCCTCTTTTGAAGTCAACGCTAGAGGTCTTGGCGTGTCGGACCTTTGCGTAGAGTCTGTTCAGTTCATTGAGCGCCGAATCAGCAAGATCCATTTTAATCGATTCAAAAAGCGGGGACTGCAGCTCAAGCTTTGGATTTTCAGAAATCAATTGATGAAGAGATGTCATCGAACTCACTTGAAAACCTGAGCGTTTGTGAACGCAAAAGCCAGGCAAGGCCTCGGCCTGTCGGGGATTGGCAATTGCTGGCGTTTGCGCCAAAGCACAGAGTCTTTGAAAGCGCAGTAGTTCAACAATCGAAAAATCATCAAAAGCAGTGAGAAGTCCGGCACTGCCCTTGAGAAGTTCCAGAAAAGAGCCATCACTGAGGTGAGGCCCAACATAATAAGTCTTTGGCAGGGACCGCTCGGGTCGATCCCCGCAAATGATCAATTGAAATCTTCCAAGGACCAAATCCCAATCCACGTCTGGGGCCAGTCTCTGGCTTGGCAACAGCAGAAAGGGGCGAGCAGCATCGACCAATTGTTTGAGATCCTGATCCAAAATCATTTCACTGGATGAGGTGCCAGGTTCCAAAAATGGAGGAAGGACTTCGGTTTCACAAAATCGGTTCAACCAAGATTTTCGTTTGAGATACATGAGATTTTCACGGGTGGCCGTAGTCACAATGTCGCAATTTTTTAAAAGTGGCACTGCCTGCCTGCGGGAAACACTGAGGAAACTGTCATAAAAGCTGGCGGCCACAACACGCCCAGGAAGGGCCCGAGCCAACTGGGATAAAACCCAGTGAGCCGGAGTCGGGTTTTCCTTTTCAAAATCTGAAAAGACAAAATGCCAGACTTCGGGTGCTTGGCCCAAAACTCGGGGGAAAAACTTCAAAGCCTCTAGAAAGGACCAAGTTTTAAAATAAGTGAGAACTTGAAAGCCCAAAGAGTCAGGAACAGTTTCCTGTGCCGAAGTGATCATCATCACTTCATGTCGATGAAACTGCAGAGCCTGGGCCAATCCCAATGCCTGCGGCGTCAGTCTTTTGGAAAGCAAGGCTACTTTTGCCATGGCAGCCCCAATGCTTTGTAAATGCGATCTAAAATTTTTCGATTGGCCTCAGGAATGTTGCGTGTTTTCAGTTCTTCAGGGCGGATCCATTCGAGCATCAAATGATGTTTGGCCTTGGGTTCGCCTTTCCAGAAAAGAACTTCGTAAAAGAGAATCAAAATATTCACGTCTCCGTAAGAATGTGTGCAAGACAGCTTGAGCTCGCCGATTTCCGCTTCAATTCCGAGCTCTTCAGAAAGTTCCCGGGCGAGGGCCTGTTCGGGCTCTTCGCCGGATTCGATTTTTCCACCTGGAAATTCCCATTGCCCGGCCAGAGAGTTGTTTTCAGGTCGTTGGCCGACAAGGATCTGATTGCCTCGTTTGAGAAAGCCAGCAACGACAGGGATCCAATGGGTTTTGCGAAGTTTTGATTTTTGATTCATGTCATCCTCGCCGCTGTGTCTCGGAAAAATCGAGGACCTTCAAAAACCAATCCTGAATAGGTTTGAACCAGGTCGGCTCCCAATTGAAGCCGCGTTTGCACTTCTTCGGAACTGAGAACTCCGCCCACTGAAACCAAAAGAAAATCAGATCGCTTGTTCCCTAGAATGCGAATGGCTTCTTTCAAATGCTTTTTTGAAAGTTCAGCAAGGGAGTGTCCGGAAAGCCCACCTTCTTTTGGAAAATGGCAGTCTTGGGGGCGCGATAAAGTGGTATTGGTTAAAATAAAACCACTGGCCCCGCTGTCTGCGCAAGTCTCTAAAGAAATTTGAAAATCAGTTGAACTCATATCAGGACTGAATTTCACCAGAATCGGTTTGCCTTTTGCTAAAGGCAGAAGTTTTTTAAGAAGCTCTTTTAAAAATTCGGGTGACTGCAGATTTCTCAGTCCTTGAGTGTTGGGGGAACTGACGTTGACGACAAAGGCGTCTGCCACAGGCTCAAAGCGATCCACCAGATACATATAATCAACTTCGGCCTCTTCATTCGAGCGAGTTCGATTTTTCCCGATATTGACAAAGACAGGCACTTTCATTTGCGGCTTTTCTGCTCGCAGATTGAAATACACTTCGTCAGCTCCGTGATTGGGAAATCCCATTCGGTTCCAAAGATTTTTTGCTGTCCAATCGCGATCGAGAATTTTCCCTGGATTGGCCTTTTGCGAATAGGGAGTCACAGTGCCGACCTCGATGAAGCCGACCCCCAGTCGTTCCCAGGTTTTCAGGTGCTGAGCATTTTTATCAACTCCGCCGGCAATTCCCAGCCGGTTGGGAAAGCGAAGACCTTTCCAGGCGAGGGGTCTCCAGACCGGAACTTCTTCTGGCATTTTGGCGGCATAAATTGAAAGTCCAAGCGGAGCGAGGCTATGGGCCAAGCTCGCTGGAAGGTATTTCCAAATCACAAAGACCCTATCTTTAGCGTGGGTAGAGACCTCTTAAGAGCATGGCTTTTTCCAGACGTTGAACTGCAACAGCCATCGCAGCTGCACGCATATCGACGTTTTTCTCGGCCGCCATTTTATGGCTGGTTTCAAAAGCTTTAACGATGATGCTTTGAAGACGCTTGTTGATTTCTTCTTCATCCCAGAAAAACGACATGATGTCTTGAACCCATTCAAAGTAAGAGACAACCACGCCACCACCGTTGGCAATGACATCAGGAACGACGAAGACGCCGCGACGATGAAGAATTTTAGTGGCATCATTGGTCACTGGACCGTTGGCGCCTTCGATGATCATTTTGGCGCGCACTCGTTCGGCATTTTGAACATCAATAACGCCTTCAAGGGCGCAAGGGAAAAGAGCTTCCACATCGAGAAGCAAAAGATCTTCATTTGTGATGACCTGTGCTTTTGGATAACCCTTTAGCACTCGACTGCTTTGAATGTACTCGAGAACATCAGGAATGTTGAGGCCATCGCCATTGTAGATCCCGCCGCTGACATCGCTGACCGCGACGATTTTGGCTCCTCGTTCAAACGCGTATTGAGCCGCATGCGATCCGACGTTTCCGAATCCTTGAACGGCGATTGTCGATCCACGCAGAGATTTTCCAACTTTCTCAAAAGCTTTTTCAGCCACATACACAGCGCCAAGACCTGTGGCTCCGGCACGTCCCAGTGAGCCGCCGATTTCAACTGGCTTTCCAGTGACCACTCCAGGTTGAGCGTATCCAGATTCTTGCGAGTAAGTGTCCATCATCCACGCCATGGTTTGAGAATCTGTTCCCACATCCGGAGCTGGAATGTCTTTGGTTGGACCAATGAAAGGTCCGATTTCAGAAGTGTAACGACGAGTGAGATTTTGTTTCTCTGTCCGAGAGAGCTTGGTTGGATCCACAGTGATTCCGCCCTTGCCTCCACCATAAGGAAGACCCATCACCGAGTTTTTCACAGTCATCAGGCAGGCCAGGCCGACGACTTCGCCCATGTCGACATTTTGATGGTAACGAACCCCGCCCTTGTAAGGACCCAAAGTCGAATTGTACTGGACTCGGTATCCAGTGAAAACTTTGACAGTGTAGTCATCCATTCGCACTGGAACACTGACAGCAATGCAACGCTTGGGTCGCTTCAAGCGTTCTAAGACGTTGCGATCGCAGTTGATCAAAGCGGCGGCTTCATCAATGGAAGCCAAAGCGTTTTGAAAAAGTGGATGGCTCAAGTGAGCTTCAAGAGCATGAGAGTGATGATCGGCCATGGAAAGTCTCCGTATCTAAAAATGATCTCCAAGGATCGTCGAGGCTAGAGTTAATATTCAGACATTCGATGCTATCGAGACAGCTCTTCAGAGTCGAGCTGAGTCGCACAGAGCCACGAAATGACGCAAATTGGTGAAATGGAATGGGAAGTTTGCTAGTCTTGGAATCATGAAATGGCTGCCTCTTTTCCTACTTCTGACAGCTTCGGCACTAGCTGACCCTCCGCGCAGCCATCTTCCGCCGGACCGAGAAGCTTTTTTTGCGAAACTTCATTCCGGTTTTATGCAAGTGATCCAAGAGGGCAGCACCTATTTTGACGAGGATTTGGGCGACTATCCCTGGCTGGCCCGAATGGTTCAGGCCGATTTTTTCAAGTGGGATCCTTCAGGCAAAGGGCGAAGAATGCCTCCTCTGTGTGATGCAAAAATTTGGCAGAGCAAATCTTTGGCAACTTCAATCGATCCACATCGGTGGGCCGGTGAGCTGGAAACTTTTCTGAAAAGCTGCCATGTCGAGTGGGAAACTCCCTGGACCGATATCATCACCAATGCCGTGGGAATGATGTCCTTTAAACTTCATCCCAATCGCTATCCTTATGGGCGGCATGTGATGTTCTTTCTGCCCAATGGAATCAAGGTCAAAGGGCTCCTAGCAATGAAAACTGACGGCAAGAAACGTCCGCTTGTGATTTTTCGCACTGGACTTTTTTCCAATGTGCAGGAGTTCTATCCAGAAAGATCTTTGTTCTTCCAACTTTTCGAGCAATCTCCCTTCAATCTTTTGGTCCTCGAAAGTTCATCGGGATCTGAGTTTTTGAAACATAACACTTCGTTCGCGATCGGCGGATTCGATGAAGGGCTGCAGAACTTCATGATTGCTCAGGGTCTTCAGGATCCGAAAGAGCCAGTTTCGCAATTTGTTCAAAGCGTTCATTTAATGGGTTCCAGTTTGGGCGGGCACGGAGTTCTGTTTAGCGCTCTTCTCAATCAGTTAAATCCGGGGCCGCAAGGTCAACCGGTCATTCGCAGTGCTCTGGCTTTTTGTCCCTTGCTGAACATGCAAGAGACTTTGGATTTTCACATGAGTCAGGGATTTTCAATGGACCTCATGAATTACTGGGCTTCGCATCGCCTGAAAGCGATCAAAGAGAGAATTCCCGGGATTCGTAATGAGGACTTTATTTATCAATTTTTTAATTGGATCAAAACCAATTACAAGGGTCCATTGGTGGCCGAAAAAGGACACATTGAGGGAATTCGTCTGCCCAAAGAAGCGGAAGAGATGTTGTCTGAGAGCAAAACTCCTGAGGATCTTTACTGGAGGCTCAATCATTACTGGCCTTGGTATCACAAAGTGCAAACACCTGTGCTGATTCTTTCCAATCGCAAGGATCCAATTGTTTCTTGGTTCATCAATTCAGGTCGGATTGAAGACCAAAGAATGAAATTGCAGGATTCGGAACTGAAACTTTTTGCTTTCGAGCAGGGCTACCACTGCTCACTGCCAATTTCCTATGACTGGAAAGCTCTGACCACGGTTTTTCAAACTTTCGTTTTAAAGCTCAGTCCGGATTTTCAACTGAAAACCAAAGAGCTGCGAGTGCCCCTTTCCGAAAAAGTGCTGACTCAGTTCAAGCAACAAAATCCCTATTTGAGCATTGATTATGATGTCGCAGTTGGCACTGCCGGAGTGTTTGCTCGCATTCGCTTCGATGAGGATTTTTCTCCTTCCCTGCGGGATCGCTTTTTGGCGCCAAGAATGACGGCGCAGTTGCCTTTGTCTGAAATGGAATTCCCCATTGAGTCTTTGGTCTCAAGCGAAGATGAAGCCAGTCTCCTGCGCCGCTGGGCCCATCAAAATATCGAAGCCCGAATCGAGGGCAGCGATCTGGTTTTCAGCTGGCCACAAACCCCATAATCCGTGCTTGCGAGTCCCATCTTTTTCACCCGCGACACTCGCGGCGTTCAGAAAACGCTGCGGTATTTGCAGAACCGAAAATCATGATGGTAGGCAGAATCCGCGGCGGCAGTTTTTCCTGAAGCGAAAGTTCATGGTGCTGATCCGGGGATGTTCAGAAAACGTCGCGGCAACTATGGGCTCGGAATTGTGGCTGCGGAAACTTGCGATGTTCAGAAAACGCTGCATTATATTTTTTATTTAGAAAATATTCTTTGACAGTGTTTTTGCTGGAATTCTTTTTCTGCAATTTGAGTTTCTAACACCTTGGTAATCTCACTTTATCCGCACAGATTTCTTCTCTGTGAGCTTTGTCTTTGCACTTGCAAGAAGCTTGGTGTTTTTTCTTTTGTCTTCTTTCTTAATTTAAATGCATTCGCAAAATTCGCTTTTTAAAACCCATGCTATGTTGCTTTCAGTTTCGGAGGAATTATGAATCTAAAAAAATTATCTGATGAAAGCTTGCTATCAAATACAGAAATCTTAGTAAAAAAAGAAAGAGAGCTTCTCACTGAGATTCTACATCACTTAAAAGAAATCGATCGCAGAAGGCTTTATTCAGCTTTGGAATTTAAATCCCTCTTTGAATTTACTGTAGCAAAATTTAACTACTCGGAAGATCAAGCTTATCGAAGAATTAAAGCAATGCGATTACTTAAAGAACTTCCAGA
>JBGGMM010000152.1:0-22525 GCA_041288045.1 Pseudobdellovibrionaceae bacterium
AAAATAAATTTTCAAAAATGATGGAAGTTGAAATCGCAGTGGCGCGTGTGCAAGCGGGAATGGGGATCATTCCCAGAGCTGCAGCTCAAGCGATTGCAGGGAAAAGCAAATTTTCAGTCAAACGAATTTTGGAAATCGAAAGAGAAACCAAACATGATGTGATCGCTTTTGTTTCAAACATGGCGGAGAATGTCGGTGAGTACGGGCGTTTCGTGCATTTTGGTCTGACAAGCTCTGATGTTTTGGATACAGCTTTTAGTCTGCAAGTGCGTGAAGCTGGTGAAGTCTTAGGAAAGAGTCTTGATTTTCTGGAAAAATCTTTAAAAAACCTCATTCGCCGGCATCAGGACACTCTCTGTGCGGGCCGAACTCACGGAATGTTTGCAGAACCGACGACTTTCGGCTTGAAGATGGCGGGATTTCTGGCGGAACTGAACCGAAACAGAGAGCGAATTGAAAGAGCTCTCGAGCAAATGCAAATTGCCAAACTCAGCGGCGCAGTTGGCACTTATTCCAGTCAGTCTCCATCCGTTGAAGCCAAAGTGGCGAAAGCCCTCAAGCTTCAGCCTGAAGTTGTCGCTACTCAAGTCGTTCCCAGGGATCGACATGCGGAAATGCTGCTGTCTTTAGCGCTTTTGGGAACAGGTCTTGAAAGATTGGCCATCGAGCTCCGCCATCTTCAGCGCAGCGAAGTGGCAGAAGTCACCGAAGGATTCACCCGAGGACAAAAAGGCTCCTCGGCGATGCCGCATAAGAAAAATCCGATTTCGGCTGAAAATATCACCGGAGCTTCAAGGCTCCTTCGTTCCTACGCACACGCCTCTTTGGAAAACGTGGCGCTTTGGCACGAGCGCGATATCAGTCATTCGTCAGTGGAAAGAGTGGTTTTTCCCGACAGTTTTATTCTTGCTGATTATGCTGTTTATCGAATGGCGGTTTTAGTGGAAGGCTTGGATGTGCACAAAAAGAAAATGCTGGAGAATATCGAGCTCTCCCAAGGCCAGCTTTTCAGCTCACAAGTGCTCTTGGCTCTGGTTGAAAAAGGACTGGAAAGAGAGCTTGCCTATTTTCATGTGCAAAGGCTTTGTCACTCTTTGGGAAAAGGCGATCATTTAAAAGATCGAATCCTCAAGGATCCAGAATTAAAAAGGCTTTTGAAGCCAAAAGAAGTGGCTGAAATCTTTAAAGGCAGCAGAAATAAAAAAGCAGTGAAAGAGATTTTAAAAAGGGTGCTCTCATGAAAGGCGATCTACTTTACGAAGGAAAAGCCAAGAAAATCTATTCGATTCCAGGCAATCATCACGATGTTTTGGTCGAATATAAAAACAGCCTGACAGCTTTCAACGCTCTGAAAAAAGGTGAATTTGAAGGCAAAGGGCAAATCAACCGGGAAATCACGTCTTTGATTTTTCAGTATTTGAAAAAAAATGGCGTGGCTTCGCACTGGCTTCGCGACGTAGGGCCGACGGAAATGGTAGTTGAAAAAGTCAACATCATCCCGCTTGAAGTTGTCGTGAGGAATATCCTGGCGGGCTCAACAGCTAAGAAATTAGGAATTGAAGAGGGAAAGAAACTGCGAAAACCATTGGTTGAATTCTATTACAAGAATGATGCTTTGGCAGATCCTTTTTTAAGTGATGACCAGGTTCTCATGCTTGAGATTAGCAGTGAGCAAGAAATCAAGGAGCTCAAGGCCAAAGCTCTGCAAATCAATGAACTGATGCGAGATGTGTTTCGCCAGGCCGGGATTGAGCTGGTCGATTTTAAAATTGAATTTGGCAAAAACCTGAAGGGCGAAATCATTTTGGCTGATGAGATTTCACCGGATTCTTGCCGGCTCTGGGATCTGAAAACCCAAGAAAAATTGGATAAGGATCGCTTTCGCCGCGATCTTGGAAATATCAAGGAAAGTTACGAAGAAGTTTTAAAAAGATTGAAAGAGGTGATTCATGGCTGAGCGAACAAGAATCGGAGTGAAAATCATGCCCCGAGAAGTGATTCTCGATACTCAAGGCCGAGCGATTGAACAGACTTTGAAGCTCAATGGACTTCCAGAGGCCAGCTGTCGAGTGGGTCGTTTTGTCGAATTGGATCTGCAGGTTTCGTCTGAAAAAGCCAAAGTTCAAGCTGAAGAAATTGCTAATAAGCTTCTTTGCAATCCATTGATAGAAACTTTTGAAATCAAGGAACTTTGAAGATGACCAAAGTGGGTGTTTTAAGATTTCCAGGAACCAATTGTGACCGGGATGTATTTTCCTGGGTGGAAGCGCGAGGCTTTGAAGCTGAGTACCTCTGGCACTTGGATCTTTTTGAAGAAAAAAAATATGACCTTCTGGTTGTTCCCGGGGGCTTTAGTTACGGGGATTACTTGCGATCCGGGGCGCTGGCGGCCCTTTCCCCAGCGATGAAATCGCTTCGTCGTTTTGCTTCAGCCGGTGGACCTGTGCTGGGAATTTGCAATGGATTTCAAATTCTTTGTGAATCTCATCTTTTGCCCGGTGCTTTGGTGAAAAATGAAGGGCGAAGGTTCGTCGATGATTGGTCTGAGCTCGAAGTGGTGAATGAAAATTCAAAATTTGGTGCTCAATTTAAAAAAGGACAACATTTGAAACTTCCGATCGCTCATGGCGATGGACGTTTTTATGCCCCAGCTGATGAGCTAAAAAAAATCTATGATCAAAACCAAGTCTGGCTCAGGTATGTAAATAATCACAACGGCAGCCTGGGTGGAATTGCCGGAATCATGAATGAAAAGAAAAATGTGGCCGCTTTGATGCCTCATCCTGAAAGAGCGATTTATCCTTGGATGGGTGGACAAGATGGTTGGGGGTTTTTATGAGTCTGGATTTTCAACAAAAGCTCAAGCACTACCGCATTTCAGAATCCGAATATCAGAAAATCTGTGAACTTTTAGGGCGCGAGCCCAGATCCGTCGAGTGGGCTCTTTTTTCAGCGCTCTGGAGCGAGCACTGCAGTTACAAAAGCTCAAGAGCGCACTTGAAAAAATTCGCTCAGACTATCAATCCAACAGTGCTCAATGCCGCAGGGGAAAATGCCGGCGTGGTGGATTTGGGATTTGGTGAAAGAATTGCTTTTAAAATGGAATCCCACAATCACCCCAGCTTTATAGAGCCCTATCAGGGAGCTGCGACGGGAGTGGGAGGAATTCTTCGGGATATTTTTACCATGGGCGCCAGGCCCGTGGCGATTGCTGATTATCTTTGTTTTGGAGAAACGGAAGCAGCTCGAATGCCAGCTTTGATGGATGGTGTGGTTCGGGGAATCAGCGGCTATGGAAATTGTGTCGGAGTTCCGACAGTCACGGGACAGACAAATTTTGATTCGTCTTACAATCAAAATATTTTAGTCAATGCCATGGCAGTGGGACTTTTTAGGCCCAATGATCGAATTGCGCTCTCAAGCGCCAAAGGTGTTGGAAATCTCGTTGTCTACGTGGGCGCAAAAACCGGCAAAGACGGAGTGCATGGAGCCGCCATGGCCTCAGAATCTTTTGATGAAAATTCAGAAGCGAAAAAGCCCAATGTGCAAATTGGTGATCCCTATTTTGAAAAGCTTTTGATCGAGTCCTGTTTGCAAGTCATTCAAGAGGGACTTGTGGTGAGTATTCAGGACATGGGAGCTGCCGGGTTGACAAGCTCCAGTTTTGAAATGGCCTCAAAAGGACAAGTGGGCCTGGATCTGCATTTGGATCAGGTCCCGCTTCGAGACTCCAGCATGACGCCTGAAGAGATTCTTCTTTCTGAATCCCAGGAAAGAATGTTGCTGATCTGTGAACCTTCAAAGCTGGAAAAGATCAAAGCCCACTTCTCCCGCTGGGGTTTGGATGCAAGCCCGATCGGGACTGTCCAATCTGAGCGACGGGTTCGGCTTTATTGGAAAACGGAGCTTCTCACAGAACTGGATCCGGATCTTTTGGTTGAAAATGCTCCGATTTATCAAAGAGAGTTCAAGGCTTGGAGTTTCCCAAGAAAAAAAGAAAAAATCCAAAAAGTGAAAAGCAAGAATCTGCCGAATCATTTGATGGAGGCTTTGGAATCATCGGATCATGCCAGTCGAAAGCCCATTTACCGTCAGTATGATCAGCGCGTGGGAGCCATGACAGCGCAAGGTTCTGATCATGATTTGGCGATTTTGCGTCTTCCCGATTCGGGGCGGGGTTTGGCTGTGGCCGTGGGCTGCCGGCCTTCGCTGATGAAAGTAGATGCCTATCTCGGAGCTTTGGATGCAGTGATTTACCCGAGCCTGCAAATGGCTGTGAAAGGCGCTAAAGCCTGTGCGGTGACAGATTGTTTGAATTTTGGAAATCCTGAAAAGCCGGAAATTATGTCAGAATTCGTGGCCTCGGTTGAAGCGATCACCGAAGCTTCCAAAATTTTGCATGCTCCTGTGATCAGTGGTAACGTCAGTTTTTACAATGAAACAAAGGGCGTGAATATCACATCCACTCCGGCAACAGGCTTGATTGGAATTCGCCAAGATGTCGAGAGAATTCCCTCGGATCTTTTTGAAAATGAAGGCGACAGTGTTTTCTGTCTTTCTTTTCAAGCGGTTCAAGTGGGTCTCAGCGAGCGAGAATTCAGCGGGCAATTGAATTTGGAAAAAGTCGCTGGGTTTCAGAAAGTGCTGATGAGCCTTGGCTCCAGTGGATTATTGAAAGCTTCTCAGATGGTGGGATTTGGTGGTCTGGGCCTAGCACTTGCGAAGATGAGTCTGAAGGGTGTTGGCTTTGAATCCGATCTTTCCTGGAGTGAGGATGATTGGTCAGAAGATCAGCTCTATCGAGCCCTGCTGGTCACAGACCGGGTCCAGGACTTTGAGCTTCTTCTTGAGAGAGAGCTGCAAGCTGCCGGAATCGAAGAGGATTGTGAATTTCATGAATTGGGTCTGACAGGTGGTTCGCAATTGAAATTAGGATCCTGGGTTCAAATTTCAGTTGAGCATTTAAAGTCCCAACACCAAAACGGGTTGAAGAACTATTTTGAAGGCGTGTAAACAATGATGTGGAAAGAAGAGTGCGGAGTTTTTGGCATTTGGAATCATGAGGAAGCCTCAAGGCTTGCCTATCTGGGGCTCTATGCCATGCAACACCGAGGACAAGAGTCGGCAGGGATCACTTCGGTGGACGGATCTTCGCACCTTCATCACAAGGGTCTTGGGCTTGTTGGTGATGTCTTTCAAGAAGAGGATCTGCAGCGTCTTTCTGGCCGAGTGGCCATGGGTCATGTGCGCTATTCCACAACCGGACAAAACCTTTTGCAAAATGCCCAGCCGCTGACGGCGAATCTTCTCTCGGGTCCCATTGCGGTCGCCCACAATGGAAATATTGTGAACACGGAATCCTTGAAAAAGGATCTGCAAGGCAAGGGATCTATTTTTCAAGGCACGAATGATACGGAAATTCTTCTGCATCTGATTTCGCGCCATCACAGCTGGAATGTGATCGAGTGCTTGAAAGAATCACTGTCGCAATTGGTGGGCGCATACAGTTTTGTCGTGGCCGCTCAGGGTAAAATGATTGCGATTCGGGATCCGCATGGATTTCGTCCTTTGATTCTTGGGAAAAAACAAAATGACCGCGGTGAGTGGGCTCAAATCATCGCCAGTGAAAGTTGTGCTTTGGATTTGATCGGCGCACAGTTTGTGCGGGAGATTGAACCTGGTGAAATGTACTGGCTGGATGAAAATGGAGAGCACTCCGACAGATTCGCGGCTCCAGTGCAGCCTTCACGCTGTATTTTTGAGCATGTTTATTTTTCGCGCCCTGATTCGGTGGTGTTTGGCCATTCGGTTTATGATTCAAGAAAACAATTCGGAAAGTGGCTCGCCAAAGAAACCTCTGTGGATGCCGATGTTGTGATTCCAGTTCCGGATGGAGGAGTTCCGGCGGCTCTGGGTTACAGCTCTGAAAGTAAAATCCCCTTTGAATTTGGTATCATCCGAAATCACTATGTGGGCCGGACCTTCATTCAGCCTCAGCAGAGCATCCGAAGTTTCGGAGTCAAAATTAAGTTAAATCCGCAAACGGCTGTTTTGGCTGGCAAAAGAGTGGTGGTGGTAGACGACTCTTTAGTTCGCGGAACCACCAGTCAAAAGATCATTGCTTTGGTCCGGCAGGCAGGTGCTAAGGAAGTGCATTTGAGAATCGCCAGCCCGCCAACCATTGGGCCTTGCTATTATGGTGTTGATACCGCGCAAAAAGTGCAGCTCATCGCCGCTCAGCAGAGTCTTGAGGAAATTCGAAAATTTGTCGGTGCCGACACTTTGGCTTATTTGTCTTTGGAAGGGCTTTTTGCGGCCTTGGGCGAAAAGCCGGAACCCAATAAAAAAACTTTCTGTGCAGCTTGCTTCGATGCTCAATATCCGACACCCTTGAATTTATGACATTCAAAAAAATTTCAGCTCTCAAACCCGGCGATCTGGTGGATGTGGTTTCCCCAGGTTCCGGATCCAGGTTTGAGGACGTGCAGCTCTGTGTGGAACTTTTAGAAAGCTGGGGATTGAAAGTCCGCCTTCCGAAAGAGACTTTTTCTGAACATCCTTTTCATTCCAACGAAGACGCAGTTCGTTTGAAACTTTTAAAAAAAGCTCTCATGGCCAAGGATTCCAAAGCCATTTGGTGTCTGCGTGGGGGCTATGGCTCCAATCGACTCTTGCCAGAAATGTGGAAATGGAAAGCTCCGGCCCAGGCAAAAATGCTAATCGGCTATAGTGATATCACTTCTTTGCATCTTTTTTTAAATCAAAAATGGAAGTGGCCGAGCTTTCATGGGCCGCTTTTAGAGTCTCTCATTTCTGGACGCCTCTCTTTGCAACAGCAGCAGGAAGCTCGTGAAGTTCTCTTTGGTGAAAAACGAGATATGAAATTTTCATTAAAGCCGCTGAATTCAAGAGCAAAGAAAATCAAGTCTCTGAAAGCATCACTTTCAGGTGGAAATTTGGTTGTGATTGAAAGCGCTCTTGGGACCCCCTATAATGGAAACTTCCAAGGGAAAATTCTTTTTCTTGAAGAAGTGGGTGAGCGCGGTTACCGAATCGATCGAATGCTGGAGCACCTTCGGCAATCAGGAAGTTTGAAAGCATGCAAAGCTCTGGTCTTCGGAGATTTTTTATATGGTGATGAGCGAGACGGGAAAAATTTTGTGAGCTATGCGATTGAGCGATTTGCGCAGCTGAATCTTCTGCCCTGTTTTTCAGGGCTTGCAACAGGCCATGGAGAGCAGAATCGAATGATTCCCTTAGGTCCAAAAGCGATTTTAAGTAGCGAGGAGCTCTTAGTTCCGACCGGTCTTTTTCAAGAGTCGCAAAAAGGAAAAAGGCGATGAGTCTTTCTTCTTTTGAAAAAAAATTAAAAAAACAAATTGAAGCCGTGCTCGCACCTGCCAGCCCTGGACTCCAAGTTCAAGTTCATCAGACGGGCAAGAAAGTCTGTGATCTCGCGGTTGGTGAAACCTATGCTTATTATGATTTTGCCAGTCTCACCAAAGTGGTTTTTACAGTTCAGGCCATGATGAAGGCTTATGATGAGGGTCGTTGGAATCTGAAAAGCAAAGTGAAAGAATTCTGTCCTTGGTTTGCTCATGACGAAGTCACAGTTGCTCAGTGTCTCACTCACAGTACTGGGCTGACTTGGTGGATGCCGCTTTACCAGCAATTGGATCTTTCCACCTCTTCTTTGAATCGTTGGACCGAAGGAGCTAGGATTCTGCGCAGCTTGCCGCTGCAAAAATCGGAAGCCAGTGTTTATTCGGATCTTGGGTTCATTCTCTTGGGGCATGTTTTGGAAAGCCTTTACGCTTTGCCCTTGATTGAAGTTTGGGAAAGACTGAAAGCGGACATTTATCCACGCAGCACTTTGGAATTTCATCGTGACAATCAGCCCGTTCATTCCAGCCGCTACTATGCCCCAACAGAAAGATGCCGTTGGCGACAGAAAACCATTCAAGGCGAAGTGCATGATGACAACACTTGGGCTTTTGGCGGGGTGTCCACGCATGCGGGACTCTTTGGTAGTATTGATGATTTAGGTTGGTTTGCCTTGTACTTGCGAACGCAAATGAAAGGTTTTTCGAAACTTTCAATCAAATCCAAAACAGCCCAGCTTTTTGCCTCTCGGGCCAGGCCCCAGGGAAAAGGGGATTGGGCCTTGGGCTATATGATGCCCACTCCTGGTGGCTCGAGCAGTGGAAATTATTTTTCTCCGGATTCCATTGGTCATACTGGCTTTACGGGAACTTCGATTTGGTATGATCCAAGCCGTGACCTCAGCGTTTCGATTCTCAGCAATCGTGTTTTCTACGGTCGCGAAAACAAAGAGTTTGCCTCTCTTCGTCCCCAGATCCACAATTGGATTATTGAAGGATTGAAGAGGGTATAGATGTCACAAGCAACGACAATTGATGTGAAACCGGGTGGTCGTATCCACTTGATGGGAATTTGTGGAACAGCCATGGCCAGTCTCGCCGGGCTTTTGAAGGACCGCGGATATCAAATCACCGGCAGCGATCAAAACCCCTATCCCCCCATGTCCACTCAGTTGGAAGCTCTCGGTATTTCCATCATGAAGGGATACAAAAAAGAAAATTTGCATCCTCAACCTGATTTTGTCATCGTCGGCAATGTCATTTCAGCCAACAACGAAGAAGCTCAAGAGCTTGTCAAGCTCGACATTCCCTATACCTCCCTCCCGCAAGCCATGGGAGAATTTATCATTGCCGATCGGGAAAGTGTTTGCATCAGCGGGACTCATGGAAAAACAACCACAACAGCAATGATGGCCTGGGTGGCTGAGAGCCTGGAAAAGGAACCCGGTTTTATGATTGGGGGAATCCCAAAAAATTTCTCACGCAGTTTTCAAAACGGAAAGGGCAAATATTTTATCATTGAAGGGGATGAATACGACACGGCTTATTTTGATAAAGTCCCGAAATTCATTCACTACAAGCCACGACATGTGATTTTCACAAGCTGTGAATTTGATCACGCCGACATTTACGCCGATTTAAAGGCTGTGAAGTCTGCTTTTTCTAGACTTCTTCAGTTGATTCCCACTGAGGGAACTTTGCTCGCCTATGCAGAAGAAAAAAATGTCATGGAGCTTTTGCCGCAATCTCGAGCGAAGAAAACTTTCACTTATGGAAAGAGTCAGGGCGATTATCAATTTCAAACTTTGAAAGTGACAGATGCTGGCACCCTTTTTTCAGTGAGCTTTAAAAATGAAAAACTGGGAGAATTTCAAATTTCCCTGACAGGGGACTACAATATTTTAAACACTCTCGCTGTCGTCGGGCTTTGCCATCAATTGGGCTGGGATTTGAAAGCTGTGCAAAGGGCCCTCTCCACTTTTGAGGGCGTGAAAAGACGACAAGAAGTTCTCGGCGAACCACGGGGAATTTTAGTGGTCGAGGATTTTGCTCATCATCCAACAGCTGTGCGAGAGACGGTGAAGGGGATCAAAGCAAAATATCCAGGACGCAAACTTTTTGCGGTTTTTGAGCCTCGATCGGCGACTTCGCGGCGGAAGGTCTTTCAAAAAGATTATGTCGAAGCCTTTCAAGAATGCGATGAGACTTTGCTTGCAAGGGCCTATGATCAGAGCAAAATTGGCTCAGAAGATCGATTTTCCAGCGAAGAGCTGATTGCTGATTTGAAAAAAACAGGCCGCTCTGCCGAAGTTTATGATTCAGTTGATCAGATTGTGACAGATCTGGTGAATAAGTCCAAACCGCAGGATTTGATCCTGATTATGAGCAACGGCGGATTTGACGGAATTTACTCTAAGCTGATTACTGCTCTTCAGCAAAACTAGGCCTTTGGGCCAGTTGAAGTGAAATCTCGGGCATTCCACGGTTGATTTTCGTTGCATGATTTTTTACCTGAGCGTGAAAATGGAGATATGAGTCTTCATTACAGTCTCTTCTTTTTGGCATTTTTTCTCTTTAGCTGTCAGACCACACCAAAAAATCAATTCACGGAATCTCGCCAACCCGCTCTGACCTCTGCTGATTGGCCCGAAGGCCCGATCGATGACTGCATTCAAAGTGAGTTGATTTTTGGTTTCTCAAAACCGGTTTCTAGCGAATGCACTTTCAATTATGTGCATATCTATCCGAGTGATATGGGAAATACTCCGATTCTCAATCATGGTCAGGCCAAGATCGGCTCGTTTAATGTTTTTCACATGGGCGATAAGCAGGCCCCATTAAAAGATTTTCGTCGAATCGCAAAAATCATGAATCAGTGGGATCTTGTCGGAACCCAGGAGTTCATGCCGCTGTCGACAGAGTCAGCTCTTGATAACAGACTTTTATTTCAAGCTTTGAAAGGCAAAGACAAAGAAGCTGTGCACTCTTTGTTTAAAAATCAGCCAGCTCTTGCGCCCGGCCATATTCGCATGTTGATTGAACTACAGAAGTTGGATTCTTCTTGGGCTTTGATCATGCAACCTGTACCAGAGGGTGAAGGCAGCAGTGGAGAGATGGCTGGATTTTTCTATCGCTCCAGTGTGACTCGGTTGAAGGAATGGGACTATTGTCCCAAATCAGGTTTGGCCGATGTGCGAGGTCATTTTACTGCTAAAAATTGGGCTTGTTTGGTGCAGGTTCCAGAAGCGCAAAGAAAGCTCATGTCAAGATCTGCATTTGCCGCTTTTTTTCAAATTGGCAATTTTGATTTCATCGCTCTGACTTCGCACATCCGCTTTCGTCCAGCTACGCTTGCAAAAGATCGGGCTTTGCAATCTCAAGAACTTTGCGAAGTGCAAAGCGAGGCCGCCAATTGCCGTATCTCTCAAGAGAATGTCGGACGATTTTACGAAGTCAAAGCCGTTTTGGATCAAATTGACGAACTGAAAAAAGCGTCTCGAGATCAAGATGTGATCTACATGGGTGATTTCAATCTCGAGCTGATCAATAGCACTCGCCCTCACTGGAAAATGGCTTTGGCTTCGGCTGAGGGTTTTGATGTGTTCCAGACAGCTCCCACCACATTGGGTGTGAAGAAAACAAGGCTTGTGAGCAATTATGATCACTTTATTTTGCATTCTCAGTTGAGCAAAGAATGTTTGACTGCTTCGATGAAGCCCTTTGATTTCACTCAAGGAGAAGCGGGTTCAAAAGATCCACTCATGAAAGACATTGGTCAGCTTCTCACTGAGCAGGGGCAAGCTGAAGTCATCGATTATAAATCCGCTGAGCTTTCCCAGATGGTTAAATTTCAGAACTCGAAAGGACAAGTCCCTTTTCGCAAACTGAGCCCCACTGAAATTCAAAACGCTCAAGAGAGTCTAAAAAATGCCCTTGTTCGGGCGCGAAAAAATTCAATTGCCGCTTATCTTGAATTTCTCAGCGATCATCTCCCTATCGAAATGGTTTGCCAAACAAGCCGACCCGATGACGATTAGAGTAGTTGCTCTATACTTAGATTGAGTGAAAACTCTTTTTTTTGTTGAATCTTTGAAGAGGACCGAGATATCTCCGGGCCTATGAAAACATTCAAAACCATTTTATTTGCAGTTTTATTGGCAGTTTCTTTTTCCTCACAGGCACAGGATCTTCAAACTTCTGTTGAAAAAACAGAAACGAAGACAGCCCCCAAATGGAAAGCGGATTTCTACTCTTACTATTACAATTTTGCCGGCACAGAAGCTTCGAGCAAAGACGATGCACAGTATGATTTCGACGATGCCACTTTGAATATGCAGCTGATGAGCTTGCAGTATCAATATTCAGACAAATGGACTTTTCAAGTGATGGCGACTTATCTCGATAACTATGTCGAGACCAAAATGTATGGACCTGGCGGCCTGACTGTTTATAAAGACCGCACCACAGGCATGGGAGATACTGTCTTTTCGGCATTCACGCCACTGTATGCCAGTGCTGAGGCTTTGGTGCTTGCAGATGTTGGGGTCTCAGTTCCGACAGGCGATATTGATCAAAAAAATGAATACTATCCTCAGTATCATTATGCCTACAACATGCAAAATGGCTCTGGCACTTACGATGCTGTGACTGGATTGACGGCTTTGAGTTTTCAGGGAAACACTCAGCTTGGCAGTCACTTGACTGGAATTTTTAGAAACGGTCGCAATGCCAATGGCTATGGTCTTGGAAACTTATTTCGAGCCGATGCCTGGGTGGATTACAACACCAAATGGGGTCTGACACCAAGACTGGTCGGCTACTACAAGCACAAAGGAGCTGTTCGAGGTGAAGATCAACAGTACAGCCCACGCGGAAACTCATTGGTTGAATTTTATTACCACGATCAAATCAATTGGGATGTCTCGGCCGCTTTGAAATACAGCCAACCTGTCGGCCCCGTCGCCCTCTCTGCCGAAGTCGGCGCCCCTTTAGCCCAAGGAAGCCGAAATTACGACAACGTCGTCGTCTCAACCGAATACTACGGCTCCTTGAACGTCGGCGGAAGCTTCTAATTCTCCAAACCCTCGGCAGCAAAAACCCCTCAAGCCTCAAATTGATCCCTCCTCCGAAAAACTTGCCAGACGACCACGATGGTCGTCTGGAAGCCTTCGCATGGACGGACCCACCCGCGTTTATCCTCGGCACCGCTGTGCTCGAGACCCTCCATCCACGATGTTGACCGTCGGTACACCATACCAACGGACAACATCGTGGATGGGGTCGCCGCGAAGTCATTTAACAAAGTGGTGTGCGAAGCCTGCGTCTTCGCCTGATCGTGAACATCCATGTCCGTCTTTTCTGGAAATTCGGCCCTCCACGGCCTCACCCCTTCGGGGTCCGCCTTTGGCGGATTTCCAGAAAACCTAAAAGATTAGGAGGGGAAGGGAAGTTGGTGGGTTTCGGCTTTAAATCAAAGCTCGAAGCTTGCTGCGATCGCCGACGATCCAGAGCAGGTCGGCGTTTTGGATTGTGAGGCTTGAATCTGGGTTGAGGATGCGATTGCTTTTTCTTTCGATGCCGACGACGAGGCCTGAGGTCTTTTCTCGGATGCCACATTCTCGGATGGTACGACCGATAAAAGGACTTTTATCGGTGACTAGATACTGCTCAAGGACGAAGGCTGAAGGATGGGCTTTGTCTTCACCAACTGGGATATAAAAAGTATTCAGAAAATTTTCAAATTCGCTGAGCTGCTCGTCGGTACCGATGACACTGACTCGGTCAAAAGGCATTAGCATTTCATTTCGGCTAGGGGCGGGGATCAGGCGATGGCCTCTTTGAATCATGGCGATAATGATTCCGAAATTTTCCCGCAATCCGAGTTGGGCCAATGTCTTTCAGACACATTCGGATTCTGGGTGGATTTCGTACTCGCTGAGATGGGCGTCCCAAGGGGCTAATTCCGGAGCCGGAGTCCGGGGGGAATTTCGCTGATGATGAACTTGTTTGATCAAGCGATTTTCCAGGAAATGATAAACCGGTCCCATAAAGCGAAAAAGCGAAAGAGAAAGAGCGGCAAAAATCAAAATTGTCGTTAAAAGAACAGTTTGAAGAGACACATACAGACTCAGAAGGCTTGAGACCAAAATCATGGCGAGCGAAATTCTTAGAATCGCAAAAAACTTGTGAACTCTTGGCGAAAACTGATCCCTGGCCACTGCGATCAGTTCGGGTTTCTTGGTCTGGGCAAAAATAATCGCCCATAGAAAGGGGCTGGCCAGAAGCAACGACATCACAAGCGTGATCATGCGGGGCAGGCTTTCAGCTTCAGTGCGATTTTCGACAAAAGGATACAAAAAACGAGCTGAGAGAAGGAAAATCGCGATCACAACCACCATGTTGACAAAAATTTTCAAAAGATAACTGCGCAGCAAAGCTCGCCATTCAGAGTTGGCGCGGACGAGGTTTGAGAACTGCAGATACTGAAAGAGAAAATGCTGTGCTTTGGGTGGAATTAATTTTTCAATTTGCGTGGCAAGAGTCGTTCGTGAGCGAATCAAATAAGGTGTGGTAAAAGTGGTCAAAGCTGAAACAGCAACAATGGTCGAATAAACTTTTTGATCGAGAACTTTCAGATTCATTCCAACTGAAGCCATGATGAAAGAGAATTCACCAATTTGCGCCATGCTGATGCCTGCTGGGATGGCAGTGGCCACATTCTGTCCCGCCAGCAGAGCTCCGGTTGTGACATAATAGATCTTTCCGATAATCAAAACCCCAGCCAGCAGAAGAATGGTTCCAGGCTGGCTCATCAGGGCATCGGGATCGATCATCATTCCGACAGAGACAAAGAAAACGGCCGAGAAGAGATTTTTGACCGGATGAAGAAGCTTATCGATTTTTTCTTTTTCATCGGTCTCACCTAAAATTGATCCCATGATGAAAGCTCCAAGAGCTGCTGAAAAGCCGGCCTGGCTGGCAGTCACCACCATCATAAAGCAGAGAGCCAGGGCAATAATGAGAGTGCTCTCGTCAGTCAGAAGAGGTTTGACGGTCCGAATGGCCCAGGGAACAAGAAACAGTCCGATGACAAACCACCAGACCAGGTAAAACCCCAATTTCCCAGCTGTCCACAAAAGTTCTGTGCCTTCAAATTGTCGGGAAAGACCCAAAGTGGTCAAAAGCACGATCAGAAGAACGGCCATTAAATCTTCAACAATCAAAATGCCAAACACCAGTTGGGCAAAACGTTTGGCTTTCAATTGAAATTCTTCAAAAGCTTTAAAAATAATCGAAGTCGATGAGATCGAGATCATGGCGCCGAGAAAAAGACTTTGCAAAGTGGACCAAGACAAGATGAATTTTCCAACCATAAATCCCATCAGAAACATGGCTGTGATTTCAAAAAGTCCAATGATCAGGACGGTGGATCCCATTTGTGCCAGCTTGCGAAAGCTGAAATCAATCCCAAGAGAAAAGAGCATGAAGATCACTCCCAGTTCGGCCCAAACTTGAATGCTCTGCATGTCTGTGATGTTGGGAAAAAAATGCGTGTAAGGACTGATCAGAAACCCCGCCAGCATATAGCCCAAAATCACTGGTTGTTTGAGTTTTCGGAAAATCAAGCTTGTCACAGCTGCCGTAATAAGAATGATGGAAAGGTCATGGATGAGCGGAGCAAGATGATTCATATCTCTATTGGAAATGCTGAAAGGCGAGAGATCAAGGATTGAAAAAAAACAGTTCCACGCAGGGAAATTTGCTAACAAAGAGAGCAATAACTCTTTGCATTAAATCAGCTAAAAGGGGTTTTCGTTGACCCGGGAAGCTGGCTGTTTTTAGGTGGATGGCATGACTCCACTGATGCGCCAGTATTGGGATATCAAATCCGCTCACCAGGATAAGATTCTTCTTTTTCGCATGGGCGATTTCTATGAAATGTTCTTTGAAGATGCTCAAGCTGCGGCTCCGCTTTTGGGAATTGCCCTGACTTCCAGAAATAAGAAATCCAGCGATGAAACCCCCATGTGCGGAGTTCCTCATCACTCCATCGCCGGTCCGATCAATAAACTTTTAAAGTCCGGTTTGAAAGTCGCTATTTGCGATCAAATCGAAGATCCCAAAACGGCCAAGGGAATTGTGAAAAGGGCAGTGACTCGGATTTTAACACCGGGAATGGTGTATGACCCGGAGACTCTGGATCAGACTCAGAGCAACTATCTGGCCTGTCTGGATCAGGGAACCTTGGCTTGTGTAGAAACGAGCACTGGAGAAGGTTTTTATTTTTCCGACCTCAGTGAAGTCGAAATCAAAAGGCTTCTTTCTGTTTTGCCAATTGCCGAAGTGGTGATTGATGAGAATTCAGAATTTTCAGAATTTCCAAATTTGATCAGCCGACATGGCGGATTGAAGTCTCTTTCTGATTCTTCTCCACAAGCCGTGCAAAGGCTTTTGTCTTACGTGGAAAGTCTTGGCGGAGCTGAAGCTCTGCAGACATTAAAGCCTTTTGAAAAGCGAAATTTACAAAAGCGGTTGGATCTCTCAGCCACTGTTCTTCGGCATTTGGAAATTTTTTCGACCTATAAGGGAGATGGCAGCGGCAGCCTTTTTCAGGCCGTGGATCGCACCAAAACCTCGGCAGGAGCCAGGCTTTTGCGAAGCTGGCTGTCCTTTCCTCTCACTGAAGAAATGGACATTCTTCCTCGGCAGAACAAAGTCGAGAAATGGAGCCAAAACCCGGCATCACTTAAAAAATTGCGCGAGATTCTTGCGCAAATGGGAGACATCGAAAGAAGGCTTGGGAAAATCTCTCAACCCCAATGCAATGCCAGGGATCTGCTGGCTCTTGCTCATTCTGTCGAAGCCGGCCTTTCGGCACTGCAATTGGCAAATGAATCTTTGCCCGGTGAAGATTTAAAAAACCTCAGTGCTGAAATTCAAAAAACGATTGTCGAAGATCCGCCTTTGCAAACTCGCCAGGGGCATTTGATCCAATCGGGTTATTCACCGGTTTTGGATGAGTGGATTCGTCTCTCGACTGACAGCCAGTCCCTCTTGGCAGAAATGGAATCCCGAGAAAAAGACAAGACGGGAATTTCAAGTTTGAAAATCCGCTATAACAATGTCTTTGGTTACTACATCGAAATCACCCACACTCATAAAGACAAAGTCCCCTCTCATTATTTGCGAAAGCAGACCCTGGCCAATGCCGAAAGATTCTACACAGAGGAATTGGCCGAGCTGGAAAAGAAAGTGCTTTCAGCGCAAAACCAAAGAGCAGAGCTTGAGTATGAAATTTTTGAAGCTTTAAGAAAAAAATGTCTCTCTCTAGCACCACAACTTTTAAGTTTGGCAGCGACTTGCAGCGAGCTAGATGTGACCTCCGCGCTGGCCTGGCTGGCCATTGAGCGCAAGTACGTCAAACCCAGCTTTGTCAAAAGTCGGCATTTAAAAATTTTGGGCTCTCGCCATCCCGTGGTTGAGCAGACAGTGCAAAAGTTGTTTGTGCCCAATGATATTGAACTTTCCGCTCAAGGCTGTCTGCTGCTGACCGGTCCAAATATGGCCGGTAAGTCGACTTTGATGAGACAGGTCGCTTTGACCTCGGTGTTGGCTCAGGTGGGATCCTTTGTGCCGGCAGATACGGCTGAACTTCCGCTCTTTGATCATCTTTTCACTCGCATCGGAGCGAGTGATCAGCTTTCAGAGGGGCTGTCCACCTTCATGGTTGAAATGACCGAGACTTCTGAAATGCTGGCGAAAGCCTCTGAAAAATCACTTTTGATTTTAGATGAAATCGGGCGGGGGACGAGCACTTTTGATGGAATGTCATTGGCTCAGGCGATTTTGGAGTTTTTACTGGAAAAGAAAAAAGCTCTGACTTTCTTTGCCACTCACTATCACGAGCTCACAGCCCTTGAAGAAAAATACCCACAGTTGAAAAATGCGCATATGACAGTGCTTGAAAAAAGCGGAGAGATTCGCTTTTTGCATACTCTCAAACAAGGTCCTGCGCAAAAATCATACGGAATCCAAGTGGCCCGGCTGGCTGGACTTCCTCCGGAAATCACACAGCGAGCAGCGGTCCTATTGAAAAATCTCGAAAAGAAACCTTCAGCCGATAGGACTCCTCAGCTTTCCTTGCTGGACTTTGAAATGACGGAACTGCAAAAACAAGAGAATCCAGAAATTTCAGTGATTTTAAAGGATCTTCAGCAGTATCCTGTCTCTAGTAAAACTCCGCTGGAAGCGATGAACTCAATTGCAAAATGGCAAGAAGCTCTCAAGGTTTCTCAGGAAGCCGACACACATTCTTAGAATCTTTCACTTTGTCCGAGGCCGCCCTGCGACTGAAGCCACCTTCAGAAATGCCAACCGGAGAAGTGGATGAGCCGCTGGCTTGGAGTGCCTCCGATGTTTCGCAATTTCTTTCACAGGAAATTTTAAAAAAATTCAGGGCCCATCCTCAATGGCAAAAAGCTCAGCCGATTTTGCTTGGCTCTTGGGGGCGGGGGGATCTTTCTGCCAAATCCGATTTGGACCTTTTGTTTCTGGGCCCTCATGAGACAGTCATGCAATTGGTCAGGGATTTGCAAAATGAAGGTCTTCGGATCCGCTACCGAGTTCCCGAAAATCCCAAGGACTGGTCGGCAGGAGTTTTAAGCACAGATCTTTTAGCGCTTTGGCAAGCGCAAGCGGAAACTCCAGAGGCCAATGCTTCTCTGCTGGAACAGCAGCAAAAAATATTTAGCAATTCAAAAATCAAAAGAAAAATTCTCAAAGACCTTTGGAAAGAAAGAAAAGAAAGAGCCAGACGATTGGATTCAATCCAAAGCTTTCTTGAGCCGCAGATCAAATTTGGGGCTGGAGGATTGCGTGATCTCTTTCAAGGCCAAGTCATTTTGCATCTTTTTTCAGAAAAATTTCAAGATGCTGGTTATGAGCGAAAAGTGCTCGAGTACTACCGGCATTTTTTCATGACTCTCAGACATTGGCTGCATTTTCATGGATTTTCAGATGTGCTGATTGCTAGCGAGCAATTTGAACTGGCTCGCTGGTTTGGCTTTGATAAGCACTCAGAATTTATGCGTCAAATTCAAAGAGGCCTGGCGCGAGTTCATTTTTATTCGGATTGGATTTTGCTCCAAGCCCAAATTCCGGAAAGCCAAGCGAAAACTTTGGAAAAAATAAAGTTCAAAAAACCAGAGGATCTGCTGAAGCTTTTGCAAAAAAATCCTTCTGTCCTGGCTCAATACAAAGTTCGGCTTTCGATGAATCGTTTTTCTTATTCGAGCCAAACTCGGGCGCGGATGCTCAGTCAGCTTTTTCAAAAAAGCACATCCGATGAAAGCCTTCAGGCTGTCTTTCGCTCTCGGTTGATTGATAAGCTCTGTCCGCGGATTTCGCATTTGGTGGGCCTGGTTCAGCATGATCAATACCATCGATTCACAGCGGATGCTCACCTTCTTCAAGCTTGCCGTGAAGTGAAAAGAGTTGAGAAATCGCCTCAAACGCTGGGAGCTTTGAAAGCCTGGGCTTTGAAATTAAAAAATGAGGACTGGAAAATACTTGCTTGGTCTTCACTGTATCATGATATCGCTAAAGGCCTTTCGGGTGATCACAGTGAAATTGGCGAAAGCTGGGTGCGAAAGGATTTAAAGAGCTTTGGTTTTTCCAAAGCCTTTATCGATGAAGTGGCTTGGCTGGTGAGGAATCATTTGGCTCTTTCGACTGCAGCCTTTCGGAAAAATCCCCAATCTCCCAGGACATGGGAAGAGCTTCAAGAGCTGGGACTGAATGAAAGAAGGCTCCTTCGCTTGGCGATTTGGACAGCTCTTGATATTCGGGCCACCAATCCTGAAGCTTGGAACGAATGGAAGGCCAGACTTCTTCATCAGCTGGTTGAAAAAGTTTTAGCAGGCGGGACACAAACCTATTTGGAATTGAAAAAAAAGCTTCCTCGAGGAGTTTCTAAAGAATGGATCGAGGGTCTGGATCCGCATTTGTTTGAAATTTTCTCAGTTAAAAAACTCAAGGAAGAATTGCAAAGTTCCCTAGATCAAGATGGCAGTTGGGCGATTTTAAAAGATTCACAAAAAAGAAATTGGCTTCGCTATCAGCAAAAAGAAGATCGCTCCGGTCTTCTCAGTGAATTGGTTGAAAAAATTTATGCTTCTGGGGCTTCCATCCAGCACGCTTTGATTCACACTTTACCTCAGGTCGGAGTTTATGACTGGTTCCAGATTCAAACTGCGAAGGATTCTCAAAGTCTTCTCAAGCGACTCACACAAATGAAGGCGGCACCAGTGCCCCTACCTGCTGTTCAGTTTTTAAGTATCGATCTGATTAGTGAAACACCGCATGAATGGGTGATTTCATTTCGTGGAGTTGATCAAAAAGGACTTCTTTTAACCGCTGTTTCCAAACTGAAAGCTTTAGGAGCTGAAATCCGTTCGGCGCGGGTGCATACGTGGGGTCGACAGATCGAGGATCTTTTTCATATTGATCCTCAAAATGAGAATTTTATGCAAAAACTGCGAGAGGGATTGCTCTCTTAAATTACTTTCGAGCTGAGGTTTTGGCGGAATCGCTTTGCGATTCACCAGCTTGTGTTCCCGTGTGATGGCGCCAATTGTAAGTGGGATTCATTTTCAGACGGTTCTGCCAAGCTTCCCATTTTTTCTTGGGGTGTTTGTGGAGAACGTTGCCATTTTCATCAAAAATATCTGGATCTTTTCCGAAAAGAAAATCAAGAACTGGCTTTAGAACTCCCATGGTGATCCTCCAACAAGCCAAAGTCTAATCGAGGTCCTATTCAGAATCAAGTCGTGCGGGGATTGGCGCAAACATCAATGATATCAAGGCCTCGGTCTTCAGAAAGCCGGCGCCCGGCTTTGAAGTGTCGGTAGCAGGCTTTGGCAGCTCGTTCAAAAGCCTCTTCATAGCTGCCTGATTTCTGTGAAACTTCGAAAGTTTCATTCTGCATTCGATACTTAAAGCTATAGAGCTTTTCGGAAGCATCGTGGGAGACCCAGGCCTTGGCTTGAATGCTCAAACCCAGGATCAGAACCAGGGTCAGGCCAAGAACAATTGCAATGCGTTTCATAAGATCTCCTTGCGGCGGATTCGGTTGCCTGACTTGATGAAACAGCAAAAAGGCTGCCAGGGCCTTTCTTTTTTTCTCATTTTGAGGCGGGCTAAGTAGTAGAAATAAAAGGTGAAAATGAATTCTCATCTTGAGACGTAAAAGCACTAGAGAAGGGCGCCAAGAAAGGTTAAAACAGCTGTCGAAGGGATGGGCAGTCCGATGGTTCAAGTGGCTTTTCAGTGGCTGGTTTTTTCGATTTGTTTGGGGCTTTCGGTTGTGGCCAAAGCCAAGATTCTTTTGGTGTCTGATATCGATGACACTTTGAAGATTTCTCACGTCAGGAATTCTTGGGATTCCATCAACAATTCAATGGCAGTTGAAAATCATTTTCTTGGCATGAGCGAGCTTCTCAAGGCCGCCAGTCTCAAGCAGGACCTGCAAGTGGTGTATGTTAGCAATGCCCCAGCCGCTTTGATGCAATGGTCACACGAAAAATTTCTGTCCTACAATTACTTCCCGCAAGGGGAAGTCTTTCTCAGAGATTTTTCCGGAGATGAAACACATAAGCTGAGAACCATTTCCCGTTTGATTGAAGAGAGTCAGCCAGAACTTGTCATTCTGATTGGCGACAATGGCGAAAGAGATCCGATGGATTACAAAAGCCTCGAGGAAAAATATCCGCACATTCGTTTTTACACTTGGATTCATCAGATCTATTCGGTTCTGGCTTCTTCTGAAAAGGGCGAACCTCTGCAAAAGAATCAGAGAGGATTTGCGACTTCCATTGATCTGGCCCTGGATATGAAATCCAAGGGCCTCATTGCTGAGAATCAATGGCTTTGGCATTTGCAAAATTTTGTGCCCAAGGTTCTCAAAGAGCCGCTGCATTCCTCCCGAGATGAACTGGCATTTCCCGGCTGGATGGACTGCCGGGATTATTTCAAACAGCACACGCAGGATGAATTGGCTTTGCCTCAGCCTGTGCAAAAGTTAGAACTGCAAATGCAATACGAATGGAAAATGAAAGCTCGCTGCGCCAATCCTCTATGATTCAATACCAATTGCCTGATCTCTATCGGCAGCTGCTTCCGAAAGAATTTCTTTCGGCTGAGATCGTTGAAACCAAAGCCACCTGCAATGCTTGCAATTGGAAGTCCTATCAACCCCAGCTGAAGTGCTGCACATATGAACCTTACCTTCCCAATTATTTGGTGGGAGCCTTGCTGGAAAGCCCCTCGACGGCACCCTCTGCGAAAAAAGCATTGCAAGAAAAAATCAAAAGGCGCAGTTACAGTCTTCCGATCGGCATGATGGCCAGTGTGAAATATCAAGTCGAATTCAATCAAAGAAAGCCTGAAGATTTTGGCAATCGCCAGGACTGGCTTTGCCCCTATTACAATCGGGAGCTGCAAAACTGCGGTGTTTGGAAATACCGAGGGGCCGTGTGCTCAACTTATTATTGTCAGTCCAATTATGGGAAAAAAGGCCTTCGTTTTTGGGAAGAGCTCAGCGGCTATTTGACCTATGTTGAAATGGCCCTGATGGAAGAAGTGCTCGTTCACTTGGATTTTTCGCCTCGACAGATTTCGGATTGTTTGGTTTACATCAATCGCTCAGAAGGCTCAGCTTCAGAGTTGAAATCTCATCATCTGCCTTTGGAAAAAGCGAAAAAGCTGTGGAACGGATACTTTGATGAGCAAGAGGAGTTCTTTCGAAAAACCTATCATATGGTCAAAGACTTCGATAGAAAGAGATTCAACGAAGCCATGGGAGAAACTGGAGCTGAAATTCAGGACAGGCTTCTAGACACCATGAGGAAGGTCTTATGACATTGAAAGAGCGGGGAGAGCAATTTGCCGCCGAATTTGCCAAGCTTTCCAGCTGGGAAGATCGCTATAAAAAGATCATTCAATTGGGAAAAGCACTTCCGGATCTGCCAGATTCATTGCGCACCGAAGAATCCAAAGTCAAAGGCTGTCAAAGCCAGGTCTGGCTGCATGCCAAATTGAATGATCAGGGCGAAATTGAATTTCAAGGGGACAGTGACGCACTTTTG
>JBGGMM010000153.1:0-3164 GCA_041288045.1 Pseudobdellovibrionaceae bacterium
AGCATCTGAATTCAAAACTTTGATGAATCGAAAGATCAATAAGAAGATCAGTTTCAATCCCCAGCCGGGACAGGACACATTTACAGTGAGTTTATCAAATGGAAAGACCTACCAAATCCCAACTCGAAATATCAAGCTGACGGAAGGTCATTTGACTTACTCGGCGAGTGAGCCGTCCTATAGTCAGCAACATGATCAGAAATGATGAGTCCAGTCGATCTGCAATCATAAAAAGTTGCGAATAAGCTCAGGGTGCTGCGGACAAGTTCCGCGCAACTTCTTCTAAGAGCTCATTAATATCTATTGGCTTTCGGATAAAGCCAGAAGCTCCGAGGCGACTCGCTTTGGATTTCAGATTGTCCCAACCAGAAACCACCAAAACTTTGATATTTGCATGATGAGGAAGCTTTCTGACAGCAGCAAGAAATTCTTCGCCGTTCATTTGGGGCATGGAAAGATCCATCAGAATCAAATCGAATTTTCGATTTTCGGAAAGAAGATTTAATGCCTGAATTCCGTCCTCAGCGAGGACGACTTCGAAGCCTTCACTGCGGAGCACTTTGGCCATCAGCAGCCGAGAGTCCGCATGATCTTCAACGACAAGAATTGTTTTTTTATCAAAAATCATTGTCCCTTCACTCCAACCATGCAGCTTATCATAACAAGCAGGGTCGGCCATCTTAATCCAGAATTAACTCATTGACGCCAACAGGCAAGCGTATCATGATTCGCGCAAATGGGTACAAATGACATTTCTCAAACCAATGGCAATGCCTTGGCACACAACAAAGAAAAGGATCTCAGGCAAAAGACGGAAGTCAAATTAGCTGCTTCCGAGGAAATCTTCAGTCTTCTTGTCGAAGCGGTAGATGAATATGCCATCTTCGCCCTTGATCCCACTGGTCATATCCTAACCTGGAACTCAGGAGCCCACAGGCTGAAGGGCTATACAGCGGATGAGATCATAGGTTCTCATATCCGAAAATTTTATTTAAAAGCCGACGTCGATCGGAAACACCCTGAACATGAACTGGAGTTGGCTGAAAAAAACGGAAAATACGAAGAAGAAGGATGGCGGGTCCGAAAAGATGGAACTACCTTTTGGGCCTACGTTGTTATCACAGCTCTGAGAGACAAAGAGGGAGTTTTGCGAGGCTTCGGAAAAGTCACTCGAGATCTTTCTAAAAAGCGAGAGGCCGAACTCTTGTTGAAAGAAAGTGAAGAGCGTTTCCGTCTGGTTGTTTCCAACGTTACAGATTATGCCATCATTACACTTGATACCAAGGGATACGTGACAAGCTGGAACACGGGAGCTGAACGTATCAAGCTTTATAAACCCAGTGAAATCATCGGAAAGCATTTTTCCGTTTTTTATCCTTCCTCTGAAGTTGCAAAAGGAAAACCCGAGATAGAACTGAGGATCGCAACTGATGAGGGAAGGTACGAAGAAGAAGGATGGCGCGTCCGAAAAGATGGAACGATGTTCTGGGCGAACGTTTCAGTCACAGCCATGCGAGATGAAAAGACAGGTGAGCTCCGCGGGTTCGCAAAAGTAACCCGTGACTTGACTGAGAGAAAAAAAGCTGAGGAAGCTCTGAAAGAAGCGAATGTGAACCTGGAAGCCCGAGTGAAGGAGCGCACGAAGGAACTCAATGAATCCAGGCTCAGAGCTGAAGAAGCCGTGAAGGCGAGGGATCAGTTTTTTTCAATGGCCTCTCATGAACTCAAGACGCCGCTTTCATCGCTGAAAATGCAAGTTCAGCTGCGCAAACGAAAACTTTCCAAAGGGGATTTTTCCGACTTTTCTCCTGAAAAACTGAATGAGCTTTGCAGAGATGACGAACGTCAGATTTTGCGACTGGCAGAGCTCGTTGATCGCATGCTGGATATTTCGAAATTGAGCACGGGCCGATTTGAGCTCGCTCTCGAAGTTGTTGAGCTGACCGAGCTGGTGAATGAAACTTACAAGCGCATTGAACCCATTCTCAAAGAGAGTGGAAATGAATTGTCAGTCACGACGACACAGAAAGTGAAAGGCACTTGGGACAAGCTCCGTATCGAACAGGTCCTATCGAACCTTCTGACGAACGCAGCCAAGTACGCTCCTGGAAAACCCATCGAAATAGAAATCGATGCCGATGAGAAGTTCGTAACCATGAAAGTCACAGATCACGGTAAAGGAATCGAAAAGGCAGACCAAGAAAAGATTTTTGGACTCTTTGAGCAGTTGGACGTCAAAAATAAAGCAAGTGGCCTGGGTCTTGGGCTGTACATTTCAAAACGTATTATCGAAGCTCACCAGGGAAGTATTCGAGTCGAAAGTGAACCAGGCAAATACTGCACATTTATTATTGAGCTTCCGCTGCATTTAAAACAAGAGAGTGGGAAATAGCTATGGCAACAAAAACAATTCTCGTCGTTGAGGATGATAAAGACATCCGTCGGAATTTAAAGGCTCTACTTGAGTCAGAAGGCTATTTGGTTGAAGTCGCAGAAAATGGACAAATCGCTATTGATTTTTTGGCGCAGGCGACCGATTTGCCCAATTTAATCATTCTGGATCTTATGATGCCGGTTATGGACGGCTTTGAATTTCGCGAGAAGCAAGATCAGATTGCCCGCATTGCTTCAATCCCAGTCGCAATCATGACCGCCGATGGCCATGTCGAAGAAAAAAAATTTCGAACTGGTGCCGCAGCCGCCCTCAGAAAGCCCGCCGATATCGAAGACATTCTCGCAACGGTGAAACAGCTTGCTGGCTGAAAAACTCTCCTAAGGAGAAGTCTTAGAATAGTGCTTCCCAACGATCTTAGAACTACCTTTCATCCAGTTAAAGGCATCGCTCATCCATTGATGAAGCCAGACCCAAACCGTAAAATATTGAACGCCAAGTAAGTAAACTATAACCGTGTTTTCAAAACTCCTCAGGCTGATGATGCCGAGACCAATGACAGAAAAATTAATGACAAAGATTTTTACAATTTGGTTCGGTTTTTTTTGCAGGAGATGCGCATAAGACTTGAAGTAGTGATAGAAGCTCGCAAGTGCGACATGAACTGTATAAACACCATCTCTGAAACCATCACTCATGTAGGGACGATACTTTCCCCAGATGAGCCCCTCTCCAATTAAAAACATTGCGATAAGCAGAAGAGGTTGAGCGA
>JBGGMM010000154.1:0-4302 GCA_041288045.1 Pseudobdellovibrionaceae bacterium
AGTCAATCGAGCCGTTGGCCCATGTTTCGAATCGACTTGGCGCCTAAAGAAACAAAGACATTTTTCATTAAACATTATTCACATCACAATGTGACGACAAAAATCTTTGTCAGTAAGCTTGGCGATTTTCAAGCAGAAGAAAGCAATGCCAAAGCTATTTTGTTTTTCTACCTCGGCGGTATTCTTTGTCTAATTGCCTATAATTTATTTATTGGTGTTTACACTCGGGATGTGAATTACTTCCTCTACATTCTCTTTGCCGGCGCACTCTGTGTAGTTTCTTTGAATACTCAGGGCTTTTTTGATGCTTATGTTTTTTCGCGACTGCCATGGACTCTCACTTATTACCTCAAGATCTTCACTTCATTGGCGATATTGGCCTCTTTGGTTTTTGTTTTTCAGTTTTTAAATGCTTCGCAAGTTTTGCCGCGTTTGAAATTTGGCTTTTGGGCTTTTGGTCTCAGTGCAACTGTCACTTTGATTTTGGGGTTTTTTCCGAACTTGGAATTGCAAGAGATTTGCGGGGCCTGGACAGATTTGACCAGCAACTGCTTGCTCTTTTTCTTATTGTTCTGTGGCTATTTGGCCTATCGTCGCGGCCACAAGCTCGTTCAGTTCTACTTACTTTCCGGTGTTTGGAATCTTTTTGGTGTCATCGCCTGGTTTGGGTTGAATTATGGATGGCTCGAAGGCTCAGGCTGGACTCCCTATTCTCTTCTTATCGGAAGCATGGGAGAGATGCTGGTTCTCTCTTTGGGACTGGCTTATAAGATCAACATTCTGGATCAGGAAAAACGTCAGGCTCTTTTGGAGGCCAATGAAAAAGAAAGATACCATCGTCTGGTTCGTGTGCTGTCTCACGATGTTTCCAATGCGATTTTGATTTTCTCTGGTTATGTGCATCGCCTGAAACGTTTCATCCAGGGGTCTCGTGAATCAGAAATTCTGAACAAGCTCGAGCTCTCTCTGGGAAATATGACAGATATGCTGGGCTTAGTGAGAAACGAAGAAGCCTTTAAATCTTTTCAGCTTTCTGTGGTGCTGCGACCTTTGGACCTGCATGAAGTCGTCAATGAAATTGTCAGCTTTTATGAAGATCAATTTCAATCCAAAGGACTTCGAGTCCACACAGATGTTCCGGAAAAAAGTCTGATCATGGCCGATCGCACGGCATTGGCAAATCAAGTTCTTTCCAATTTGATCGCTAATTCGATTAAATTCAGCTATCCAGAATCAGAAATTCGAATTTTTCTCGAAGAAAAAGCGGAGATGCGAACGCTTAAAATTCAGGATCATGGCTGTGGCATCCCAGCTGATAATATCAAAAGAATTTTCTATTCGGAAGAAGTCATCTCAAGAGCTGGAACGATTAAAGAGCGGGGCAGTGGTATCGGCACTTCGCTAGTCAAAGACTATATGAAGATCTTTAATGGCCAGATCGAAGTCGAATCCGTGCATGAATCCGTCTCCAGCAGATCTGGCACACTGATCAGTTTGCATTTTCCCAAGTGCTAAATCTCTGAGTGAGATTTTTGGACAAAGCAACGAATTGAGACCTGCACTTCATGTGAAACCTCAGTAAAGCGCAGGCCTGCAAACGCATAGTGAGGCTCAGGCTTGAGAAGATAGGCCACCTCGCTCTGAGCACAAACAAAAGCTCCATTGGGAAGAAAAAATCGGACTTCGAGCTGCTGACCGATTTCCATTTTTTGACTGGATTGCAAAAGCATTCCGCCCTCACTGACTTCAAGAGCTTTTTCAATCATAAATGAGCTCTGCTTGAGGACTCCCACTTGAGCTTCAATTCTTTGTCTTGGGAAACGCCTTCTCTGGATGTTGTGTGAACTTTTCATCGACGCCATAAACCCCTATCGGCCGACTTTTCAAACTCTTGCAGCCGCGAGAAGCAAATCAACAGGGAATCACGAAAAAGTTTCTCTCATTGAGACATGCCAAAGGAGTTCTAGTGAAGCTCTTCTTGATTGGGAGATGAGATGGAATTGGAGCGATCTGGAGTGGAAATTTCAGGAAGCTTTTTCGCATTCAGAGGCTTTAAGAAAATCAGGTTCTTAGAAAATCTTGAAGGCCATTTGATTTTTTGAACATGAGGACGGATGTCCTCAAAAACTTGCAGCATTCCTGGAATGATAAACAGTGTGAGCAAAAGAGAAGTCAAAAGTCCCCAACCCATGGAAAAGGCCAAGGGTTGAGTGAATCCGGACTCACCACCAAGCCCGTAAGCCGTCGGAAAAACCCCAATCAAAGTGCAGGTCGCTGTCAAAGTGATGGCTCGCAGCCGGCTGGAAGCTCCGTCCAAAATGATTTCTTTTGTGAGCTTTCCAAATTGATTTTTCAACCTTTGAATCTGATCCACCATCACAATGGAATCATTCACAGCAACACCCATGGTTCCAATGAGGCCAATCATCGACATCAATCCCAAAGGCAAATCATGTAATTTCAGCGCCCAGATCACTCCAACCATCGCAAATGGAATGGGCAATCCCACGATCAGGGGTAAAAAGAACGAGCGCAGGACAAATGCTAAAATCAGGAAAATTAAAATGGCTGCCATGCCGACGATTTTCAAAGTCCACTCGCGACCGCGCTTGTCTGATTCGTTGGAATCAGCAGTTTCAATTTTAAGTTGAGGATAAGCGGACTGAAAAGGCGCCAGTTGTTTTTCGATTTCTTTTTGAACCACTTGCTCATTGGTTTGTTTGGTGTCGAACTGAAACTGGACTCGCAAAATCCGTTGAGCTTCTTCGTGAGTGATTCCTGCCGATGCCGGAAGTTCAGTCCAAGTTCCCAGATATTTGACGGGAATCAGTGATTGGCGCTCTGGATGGCTTAAGTTGATTTGATTGAGGCTTTCCAAACGTGGCTTTTGCAATCCCACTGGTTCTAACATGATCGAAGTCCAATCTCCCTGAGACCGAGTGTCGATGAGAGAAACGGCCGAAGTCTGTGCTTGTAACTGAAAAGCGACTTCTGGGACAGTCAGCTTCAAAGCTGTGATTCGATCCTCAAAAGGCTTGAAGCGAAAAGTGGGAGGGGAGCGATCATCTGGCACAATGTAGTCTCCGACCAGTCCTTGCTTTGAAAATTTGGCAATCAGCTCATGCTCGACTTTGGCAAATGCAGTTTCATCTTTTCCAGAAACTTTCACTGTGGCTGTTCCCAAACTGCGATTGCCTTCGCCTCTTTCGTTGGCTGAAGCTTCCAGTTTGACATAATCTTTTTCAGAGGATTTGGTCTCTTCAATGATCTTTTGAACGGAAGCAAAAACCTGATCGCGGATTTCGGCAGGATCAGAAACTTCCTTATTGATGATCATTCGAATGCTCGCATATTTCGGTCCTTGATAGACTTTGCCCTGACGCCACACCCATCCCTGATTGATCTCAACAAAATCCACCTGCTCACGTGAGAAGGAAGCGAAGGATTCATTCAGCCGAGCCAGTTTTTCTTTGGCTTGTTCCAAACTGGTTCCATCTTTGAATTCAGCATAAATTTCCACTTGCGGTGGACTGACAGAAAGTTGGAAATTTTGTGGCATTTGGCTTGCTGTGTACAGAGTGAATCCCAAGAGTCCCAAAGCTCCAAGGCCATAGAGATAGCGAAACTTCAAAGTGTGAGACAGGGCAAAACGGTATTTCCGAGCCAAAGCGTGAAAGAAATTTTGGCTTCCCATGCGGGGTGGCTTCTTGACGTAATGGGCTAGGTGATTCGGAAGGATGAAAAAAGTCTCAAACCAACTGAGAAACAGGGCGGCCCCAATGACGATCGGAATGACCGCAAAAATTTTCGAAAGGTTCCCTTCGACAAACAGCATGGGTAAAAAAGCGCAAATGATGGTGAGGATGGTTCCAGTGACTGGTGTGACCAACTCTTTGGCGGCTGTGGTTGCAGCTTCGTTGGGTGGAAGTCCTTCCTCTAGCAGCTGAGTGTAGCGTTCGGCGACTATGACAGCGTCATCCACTAGGTTGCCCACCACCAGGATCATCGCAATCAACGAAATGAGATCAATCGAAAATCCCAAAAACCTGAGAATGATGAAAGTTCCAAAATAAGAAATAGGCAAACCGATTGCCGTCATCAACGAAGTTCGCCAGCTCATTGCCAAACTGAGCATCAAAAGGACCAATAGCAAACCGCCAATGCCATTTGAAATCAATACTGAAATTTGCTGCTGGATGAAGTAGGGCCCATCATAAAGAAGGCGAACTTCGGTTCCATTTGGCCATTTCACCTGAGCCATTTCCTTTTTCACAGTTTCAAAAAGTGAAATGGAATCCGAGC
>JBGGMM010000155.1:0-4480 GCA_041288045.1 Pseudobdellovibrionaceae bacterium
TGCTCCTGAAGCTACTCCTGGAACTGAAACAGCTCCAGTAGACGCCGGTGCCCCTGCGACACCTGAAGCAACAGACGCAACGACAACGACAACAATGCCGAACTAATTTTAGTTCAGTATTTTTAAGTGCAATGTCTAAAACCCCGATCTCGATCGGGGTTTTTTATTTTGATGAGATCTCTCTCGACTGGGACTTTTGAACTTCTGCTGCTGCCCGCTTTGAAATTTCCAAAATGCTATCGGCGTAATCGCGACTGTTGTTGTACTTCATCAAAGCCGTCACTTTGGCTTTTGAGCTTCGATTTTTCCAACCGTGCTTGGCAAGATAATGAGCGACACTAAAAATAGCATCTTCTTTTTTATAGAGATCCGCTGGATGTTTCGGATTGGCCGAGCGAGCGAATTGCACATAGCTAGAGGGAATGAACTGAGACAGGCCAAAGGCTCCAGCAAATGATCCTCGCAAAGTGCGAAGGTCGATCTTTTTTTGCCGATGAATTTCGGCCAGCGCCTGCAACTGCTCGAGCGCCCACTCTCTTCGTTTCTTGGTTCTTTCGGCCAGGATTTTTCGAATGTCTTTCGCTGCCACCTTCTGGGTTCTTTGGTTCACATCCTCCGCCATTTCAGTCAAAATTTGAATGTGACGAGTGCGATTCACTTGCAACAAATGCAAATAGACGCTGAGAACATGGAATGTGCCGCGATCATCTCCGTGCCGGGTTTCAATCCATAAAAGCGCCGAAATGACTTGCGGAGGAACCTGGTATTTCTTTTGCGCTTTTTTCAAAATCGATAGATTTTCTTTCATGAATGAAACAGACTCTTGAATCGATTGTGGAGTGATCCGGTCCATGTGCTGAGGGGGCTGCAAGAAGCCCAGTAAATTCAGCTTCACGACAGTTTCAAAGCCCTGCTCTTCATAAGAATTGAGAGCCTCTTGAATGAATTTTTTGGGAAATCCCCGTTTTTTTAATTCCTTCTGAATCCAAAGCTTGTCTGGGGATAGAGGCCTTTCCAATTCTGCATGTGCAAACAGGGAAAAGAAAAGAAAAATGGAAATCAGCAACCCTGCTGCTTGTCGCACTGAAACACCCCTGTTGAGGAATAGAAATCTTCTTTTATGATATTTCGAAAATGGGCTTGAGGCTTGTCGTTTCACTGAAAACAGATCTTCTGTCCTGAACTGAGACATGGCAAAAAGGCCTTTGGTCTTAATCTTGCTTCAACCGTCGCCATGGAACAGATGCAAAATTCAAAAATAAAAATTTTAATTGCCACTGGTTTGATGGCCGCAGGCTTTATCGGATTGCGTCTCTGGATGCGGGCTCGGTATCGACAAAAGCTGAGCAAACCAATAGCGAACTCGGGACATTTGGATTTAGGAAAATGGGGATCTGGAGCTCGCGATATTGTCGAAGAAGCCTCGCGGGAATCTTTTCCCGCCAGTGACTCTCCGGCGTGGTATTAGGCCCCGTTTTTTATTGTCTCTGCTTAGTTGAAGCTTCGAGCTTTTGAGTGGCTCTTTTCGCTTTGGTCGTTCGAGCTTTGGCTTCAGCAATCTGCTGACGGGCTCTCAATTTGGCCCGAGCCAATTCAATTTTGGCTCTCTTATCCCGGGCAATAGCCTCTCTCAGTTCGTGCTCGGCTTGTTTGGCATTTTCACGAGCTTCCTGAGCTTGGGCCTGAGCATCCTTGGCCTGGGCCTGGACGTTTTTGACTCTTTCTTCAACTGAATTTTTTTGCTCCAAAAGCTTTTCTCGTTTTTGTTGAGCTTGAGCCGATTGCTCTTGGGCTTTTTGAATATTCTTTTGAGCGACCACTTCTCTTTGTTCTGCTGCTTTGATCTGTCTCAAATACTGCTGACCAAGGGCCTGTGATTTGGCGATTTCATTTTCAGTTTTGATTCTTTGTTTTTTGGCCTGAGCCTCAATACCTTTAGCCTTTGCGATCGAGTCTTGAAGGCGTTTTCTTTCATCGATCCTTTGCGCTCTTTCGCGGTCCAATCGCTCTTTCGCTGCTTTTGCTTCATTGACCTCTGCATCGGCATCAGCCATTCCACGTTCTGAATCGATCTGAAGATCGGCTGTATCCTCTTGGGCCCAGGTGAGTCCTTGCATGGTGAAAACAAGCAGAAAAATCAAAAATGGTTTCATAAACACCTCAGATGCTATCTTAAACTAATTCGAGACAGTCTTCTAATGACAAAACAACCCCTAGCCTTCAAGGACCACTTCTGTTTCAAAATGAGACGTTGGTAAAACCATCTTTCGCCTTTCTGGACGTCTCTGAAAGAGTCTGCAATAATTCTAATCAGGATTTCTATGCTCAATATTGAGATTCGTCCTTCTTTTGACCGCCGTGGACTCACTGTCCTTCTTTCCAAAGCTGTCTTTGCATTGGCGTTTGGCCTATTGGCCTTTCATTTTTACCAGGCCGGGCAAGTCCATTTTTTCTTTGGATGCCTCGCCTTTGGGTTTTTCATTTTGCTGATTTTGCAAGTGGCCTGGCCTATTTCAAAGCCCATTCTGGTGATCAACGAACAAGGAATCTGGGATCGCCGCTCTGGCTTTGGACTGATTCTTTGGCAGGACATCTTGGACGTGCAGGTCGAAGTTCATGGACCCTTTCTTTGTGTCCGAGTGAAAAATCCTGAATTCTATATTGCTCGCTTAAGCCCTCAGCGAAAAGCCAATTTGGAGTTTCATCAAAGTCTGGGGTTTCGAATGCTCAACCTTGAGGTCCGTGGCCTTCGGGTTGATCTCTTGGGACTTTTAGAGCTCCTTCGGGACCACATCGCCTTTCATCGAAGGCATTACTCTGAAGCCGAGTGACTAATTTGAGCTTTGCAACCAATTCCGGGCTTCAGGTCGATCAGATGGCCGAGCCGCTGTCAAAAAATCAGACAGTCATTTTTTCATCGTGCTGAAGTTTGCATCTTTCGAAAAATTGCATTTTCCAGTATCTTAGCAAATCCGAGGGAGACGGACTGATGCGAACTTTGATACTGCTACTGATCTTTATTTTTTGTCTGAATGCTTGGTCTCAAAGCCCTGCCAGCAATGAATTGGATGAGTTCATCGAAATCATCAATCAAACACAGCTTGAAAATGATGTCGTTTACGATCTCGGCGGAGTTCTCATGGCTGATTCTTGTTCGACCTTTATGAACCGCACTGAGGTTTTGGGTCCCATTGGACAAAGCATCTATCATCTTTTGACGACCTCAAGACCCTCCTTTTCACGATTGATGGATGGAGGCCAGATCCGACAATTCTGTCCGGCTTATCCGAAAATGAAGGACGAACAGAAAGCAATTATTTGGGTTCTTCTCATGACAACTGTGGCCCATTTTGAAAGCACTTGTAACGCCAATGCGACTGCAGCTGGGCCAAATGGAACTGCCGCCGGTTATTTTCAACTGCACAAGGGAAAAGAGCCCTTTTATGATCAGAAGGCTGGCTATTGCCAGCTCAACTGCAGCACAGATCCCAAGTTGTCCAGTCGCTGCGCCTTGGGCCTTATTGAAATCCAACTGGGAAGGGCCCAAGGGTTGATTTTTTCAAATAGATCTTACTGGGATGTCCTGCGACCCAACGGACGAGCCCGCAAAGCCGATGACATCCAAAGAGCTTTGCGAAAATTCAGCATGTGCAACCAGCCTGCAGCCTGAAATCTTTGTTTACCGATTCCGTGAAATGTCGAAACTGATCTTTCTCAATTTGAGACAATTCAAAAAAATGTCTCAGATTGCCTCCTGAAATCCCGACTTTCATCCGAAAAGTTCAATAATAATGTATTGAATCGCGTGGATTCGATTCGGGGTTTCGATGAAGTTCTCACAAGAAAAAATGGCCAAATCAGGTCTTTTGATTCTGTTGATGGCTTTTTTATTTTTGAACTACCAAAACTGCGCAGGCAACTTTCAAGCTGCCAATCCAGATGCTTCGCAATCCGACTTGGACAGCACCGGCCAAGGTTCTAAAACAATGAGCGTCGTTCTTGCCTGGGACAAAAGCAGCTCCACGTCGACACAAATTCGCGGTTACCGCATTTATCTTGGAGAAAATCCAGGTGTCTATTCGCGAGTGATTGACGTCGGTCTACCAGCCAATGCCAACATGCCCGAATACGAAATTCTCAACCTCAGTCCAAACAAACGTTACTATGCCGTCGTCAAAGCCTACGACACCAACGCCAAAGAAAGCACCGCCAGCAACGAAATCGAAATTTCAGGCGATTGATTCATAAACTGGCCCACCTTGCTGTTCATAACGATTGAAACTTTTAACTCTCAAAAGAGACCTTAAGGCATAGTGGTCATGTTTTAAGCCAAGTTTTGGTTGTGATATTGAGAGTAGATGTGAAGGTGGGCAGTGAGGCGATCTATTTTCTTTGTAGTACACCAAGTTCGTCGAACCAATCGATTGATATCGGCTCTAAGTTTTGCACAAGTGTGATTTAAACTAAAAATCGGATCATG
>JBGGMM010000156.1:0-3091 GCA_041288045.1 Pseudobdellovibrionaceae bacterium
AAAAGGTTTCCAGTTCTTTGCGGGGCATTGGCAACAATTTCTTCAGCGGAAAGTTCTTTTTTGACCACGTCTTCTCGCCAATAGGGTATTAAATCGGTGGGGGTCACAAGCGGCTCCACGTTCTGAGTGTCAACCTTTGAAACTTTCTGAAAATGATCAAGCACTTTAGACAGCTGTTCGCCATAAATCTTGGCCTCATCGTCGGTGATATAAAGTTTGGCCAATTTGGCGATGTGTTCAATTGCTTTTTGGTCAATCATGCAGACTCCCGAAGAGAGGAAATTCCCTTCTAAACAATCGTTCTTTCTTATTCAAGAAGTGTTGGATTTCTGCGCCGCACCCGAGATAGGGTGAGAGGATGAAAGCGGCTCACGAGAAGCTCAAAAAACAGATTGCCGACCACGATTATAACTATCACGTTCTGGATCAACCAACGATTAGCGACTATGAATACGATCAGCTCTTCCATAAGCTGCTTCAGATGGAAAAAGAAAATCCTGATTTAGACCGAAGCGATTCCCCATCCCAGAGAGTCGGGGGAAAGCCTTTGAGCGCCTTTCAAAAGGTCAACCATCGCCTTCCGATGATTTCCCTAGCAAATACTTACTCACCTGAAGAAATCAGAGATTTTGATATTCGGGTTAAAAAATTTTTGAAATCAGAAAAAGAGCTTGAATACTTTTGTGAGCCGAAATTTGACGGTCTTGCCATTGAGCTGATTTATGAAGACGGCTTTTTGAAACGCGCCCTGACCCGCGGAGACGGGATCACTGGTGAAGATGTCACAGAGAATATTAAAACCATTCGATCAATTCCCTTGAAGCTGAAGAGTGCAAGCCCACCAGCACTTCTTGAGGTTCGAGGAGAGGTTTTAATATTGAAAAAAGATTTTCTCGAGCTCAATGAAGCCCAACAGGAAAATGGACAGCAGACCTTTGCAAACCCTCGAAATGCTGCGGCCGGAACTGTTCGTCAATTGGACTCTCGAATCGCGGCATCACGGCCACTTCGATTTTTCGCCTACGCTCTTGGCATGACTGAGGGTCAGAGTTTCGCGACTCAAGAAGAAATCGAAAATTATTTTCATGAAGTCGGCCTACCTGTTGTGCAAGCCTTTGAAAAGCAGCCTCTTCGCAAAGTTTGCTCGGGACCCGATGAAGTGATCGCTTATTACCATGCAGTTGAAAACATCAGACACCAATTGCCTTTTGATATTGATGGAATCGTCATCAAAGTGAACCGATTGCGCATACAAGAGGACCTGGGGTTTGTAGCTCGCAATCCAAGATGGGCGGCTGCCGCCAAATACAAACCGGAACAAGCTGAAACTTTGGTTGAAAATATTGTTGTGCAAGTGGGTCGAACGGGGGCCCTGACGCCGGTCGCGATTATGAAACCCGTTCGCGTCGGTGGAGTGACCGTCACCAATGCAACTTTACACAATCAAGAAGAAGTCAGCCGCAAGGACATTCGCATAGGTGACACAGTGGTGATCCAAAGGGCGGGGGACGTGATTCCGGAAATTGTCGCCGTGATCACTTCAAAAAGACCAAAATCGGCAGAGCCCTTTGTCATTCCATCGAAATGCCCCATTTGCGCTGAGAAAGTCGCCAAACTTGAAGGAGAAGTGATCACGCGTTGTGTGAACTCTCTTTGTCCGGCGATCGTGAAAGAATCCCTAAAACATTTTGTCGCTCGCCGGGCCATGAATATCGACAAGGTCGGAGATCGCTTGATTGAGACTTTTGTCGATGCTGGATTGATCCGATCTTTTTCGGATTTCTACAGAATCAAAAAATCTCAAATTCTTGAGCTCGATCGACAGGGTGAAAAATCAGCTGAAAATATCATCTCTTCGATTGAAAAAAGTAAAAAGACCACTTTGGCTCGATTGATTTACGCTTTGGGTATTCGTTTTGTCGGTGAGCAGACAGCAAAGGCGCTTTCGGATCATTTCGTAACAGTTGAATCTTTTCTGCAAGCTTCAGAAGAAGAGCTTTTGACGATTCCCGATATCGGACCCAAAGTTGCAAAATCCATTGTCGAGTGGTTGGCAAGAAAACCCTTAATTAAAGAAGTGCAGAATTTGACCCACTTGGGATTGCAGATTGAGGGCCCCGTCCGAAAGACTTCGGGTCCCCTATCGGGAAAAAGCTTTCTAATCACTGGCACTTTGCCCGTGAAGCGCGATGACGCCAAGGATTTCATTGAATCGAATGGCGGAAAGATTCTTGCCTCTGTTTCTTCAAAGCTCAGTTTTTTAGTTGTCGGTGATGATCCTGGATCTAAACTGGAAAAAGCTCAAAGCCTGGGCGTTGCTGTGATTTCTTGGGATGATTTACAAAGGATGGTTTCATGAAATGCTTTTTACTGCTGATTTCGCTCTTGATGTTTTCAGACTTTTCCCAAGCTGATCATTGGCCCTATGATCCTCTCTGCGTTCACCATGGCGGCCGCTCTGAAGTTTTCCTCATCAATGGAGGCGATCACGAACAAATCGTTCTCTGCCAGTTCGGCTTTGAGTCTTATGTCGATACGGAATCTATCTGGAACTCAGAGGTGGGTATCCATTCTGCAGCAGTTCTCAACTATTCATTGAATGAAAGCTACCCTGTTGGACACACTTGTTCTTTTGCTGGCGCCCAAGTTGTGAGGGCCCGAACCACTTCGGGACGCCGTTATGATTTGTGTGTTTTCTTTGATGGTTCAGTGATGGAAGCCCAAACTTTTGAAAATGGCCCTGGTTCCTATTTCAACCGAGAAATGGATATAGCCCTTGGCCTAGTTCTTTAATCTTGAGTCTCAATCCTCACCTAAGTCTTATTCAATTTGATTCAATTTTTGGCGATTGAATCCTCTAGACGAGGATTCTATGAAATTGCTTTTTATTAGCGCGCTCTCTCTTTTCGTTGCTTCTTGCACATTCGCCCCCAATCGGACTCCTGCCAATTCGGAAAAACCACGGCATGTGATTTTCACAATTCATGGCATCAGTGGCAATCAAAACACCTGGGGCTATTTTGCTCCTGCCACAAAAGAATTTCTTGGTAAGCTAGACCCCAATTACGAAGTCATTGTCTCTGACTTTCTT
>JBGGMM010000157.1:0-28493 GCA_041288045.1 Pseudobdellovibrionaceae bacterium
GCAGCCTTTGTCGAATCTCGTGAAAACCAGATGGCAGCTGGGCCCAGAAATCCCCATCGCTCCAATCAATCATTCTTTGCTTGTCAGCTAGCAAACAGTACTCAAAGGGATTCGGCGACAAACAGATTTCACCAGATAAAAAATTTTCCCGGAGATTTTTGGATTCCGGTTGGGAAAGATAAAAATCCGTATAGCGATTGTAAATGAAATCAGCCTCGATGGCCTTTCGGAAATCGGCGATCTGAGTGGACCATCCCCACTTTTGGAAATATGCCTGAAAAACCAGAAATTCAGCGAAGAGCCTCTGCTTTTCGGGTTCCTCATCAATGATGGCGACTTGAAAAGGCGTCGGCAGAGATTTCTTTTGCAGCTGCATTTCAGTCTCGATACTGTCTTTCAGTTGAAGCATACTGAAATCCGACACTGGTAATGGCAACTTTCGCATTTGATACATTTCGTAACCAAGTGCCAAAAAGGCCGCATTGGTGTTGATTTCTATCAGCTTCAATTCACCAGTCGAATCCAAATGAAAATCATAACTCATGCAAATGGATTTATTGCCTGGATCTTTTATTCCCCGCTCTTGAATTTCACTGTTTAAGAGAGCTTGATACTCTGGACTTTCTCGAAGTTCAAAAGAGGCTTGAACGAAATCTTCCGCTTGATTGAAAACTTTTTTGGGCAATTGAATTTCAAAAAGTGAAAGCAATTGCGGCGAAATCAGCTCATCCAACTCTTTTTCTGAAAGAGAGGGATGAGCTTGAATAAGGTGAGAAATAAATTCTTGTTTCAATTACTTTCCGGGTTTGACGAAAGCTTCGCCTTTTTTCCAACCGGCGCCACAGAGCTCACCCGATTGAAGAGCATTAACGACCCGAAGGATTTCATTGGCATCACGGCCCACAGAAGTGTTGTGGATCCCCATGTACTGGATTTTTTGCTCTGGATCGATCACGAAAGTTCCGCGAGTGGCAATCCCACGCTCTTCCAACAGCACGCCGTAGTCGCGAGCAATCCGTTTGGTCAGATCAGCCAAAAGAGGGTAGCCCAAATTTCCGAGGTCATCTTTCAACCAACGCTTGTGAGAATGCACAGAGTCCACGGAGCAGCCTAGAACTTCCACATTGGATTTTTTAAATTCAGCAAGTTTGTCACGAAACTGAGTGATCTCAGTTGGGCAAACAAATGTGAAGTCCAGTGGATAGAAAAACAGCACCACCCATTTTCCCTTGTAATCAGAAAGAGAGATTTTTTTCAGTTCTCCACCGTCTAAAACGGCATCTGTGACAAACTGCGGGGCTGGCTGATCGATCATCGGCATAGTTACTCCTTGCGTTATCGATGGTTCTTGGATCCTGCACTTGGTGTTGCCATAGAAACGGAAATAAGCCAAGACTTGGCCATGTCCGATAAAGTGAAACTGGTCTCTTGGAACGTCAATGGAATTCGAGCCTGCGGAAAAAAGGGGCTCGCTCAATTTGTGCAAACAGAAAAGCCAGATATTTTGTGTCTTCAAGAGGTCAAAGCCAACCTGGAACAAGTCGAAGAAGATTTAAGAACTCTAGGATACAAATACAGCTATTGGTCTTCGGCCATTCGCAAAGGTTATTCCGGAGTCGCCACTTTCGTTCACCTCGAGCCCAAGAGCATTGTTAAAGGAATTGAAATTCAAGAATACGAAGCCGAAGGCCGCATCGTGATCACCGAGCATAAGGCTTTTGATCTTTATAATATTTATTTTCCAAATGGTGGCTCCGGGGATGTTCGTCACCAGTTCAAACAGAAATTCTTGAAGGACCTCAATGCTCATTTGAAACCCAAGCTGCAATCTGGAAAACCGGTGATTGTCGTTGGCGATTACAATGTGGCTCACAAGGAAATGGACGTTTACGATCCCATTCGCCTTTCTAAGGAAAGCGGTTTCTTGCCCGAAGAGAGGCAATGGTTCGATGAATTTTTGAAATTGGGATTTATCGATACTTTCCGCGCTTTTCATCCGGAAGAAAAAAATCGCTACAGTTGGTGGTCTTACCGTGAACTGGCGCGACCGGCGAACCGAGGCTGGCGGATTGATTACATCTGCATTTCTAAAAATTTAGAGAAGAATCTGAAATCCGCTGATATTTTGGATCAGATTGAAGGCTCGGATCATTGTCCCGTCATTGCTGAGCTGGAGTTCTAATGCGTTTTTTCTTTCTGCTTTTCCCTTTTGCCGAAATTTTTGTCTTTTACCGATTTTCTCAAGTTTACAGCTTTTTCGATGCCCTCTTGCTTTTGTTTCTCTCAGGCGCATTGGGAATTTTGGTGGTTAAAATCCAAGGTCGATCGACTTTGCTGCTTTTGCAGAAAGATTTGGCTCAAGGTAAAATCCCCGCCAACCAGATCTTACATCGATCCTTTGTCATTCTTGGCGCAATCCTTCTGATCATTCCCGGTTTTATTTCGGATGTGATGGGGCTTGCGGCAATTTTACCTGGGACCCGGCATCTGATGGTCCTTTACGCAAAATTTTTGGCCAAAAAAGGGCTTCTCAGAGGTCAAGCTTTCGTGAATGGATTTCAATTTCGTCATGGGAATTTTGATTTTCGCAGTCCTTTCCCTGGCAATGGCCCAGTGGAAAAAGAAGCTCAAGTCGTCGATATTGAGCCCATTGAAATCACTCATAGCAAAAAAGACCCCGATCAAAACTGAAAGAATTTTTCTTTTCAACAACCGGCAATTTGTGTAGCTTGCGCCAATGCAAACCGCCTCTGATTTTCAATCTCGAATTCTAGTCAAAAAATACGGTGGAACCTCGGTCGGCACTTTGGAAAGAATCGAAAATGTTGCGGCCAGGCTTGAAACCGATATCAAGCGTGGGGAAATCCCCATCGTTGTGGCATCGGCGATGTCCGGTGAAACCAATCGCCTAGTGGCAATGGCTGAAAAACTGGATGCCGATTACCGCGGCCCTGCCTATGACATGCTGGTTGCCTCTGGTGAGCAAGTGGCCATTGCTCTTTTGGCAATTGCTTTGCAAAAACGAGGGATTCAAGCTCAACCTCTTTTGGCCTATCAATTGGGAATTCAAACGGACAAAGTCTATTCAAAAGCGCGCATTCAAAAAATTGATGGTGAAAAACTCCTCAGCTTTTGCCGAAAGGGAATCGTTCCCATCGTCGCTGGTTTTCAGGGCGTGGATGAAGATGACAACATCACCACTTTGGGTCGCGGTGGCTCAGACACAACGGCAGTCGCCTTAGCTGCGGCCATTCAGGCTCAGCAATGTGAAATCTATACTGATGTCGCTGCCGTCTGCACAGCTGATCCCCGTTTGGTGCCTGGGGCGCGAGAACTTCACAAAGTCTCTTTTGAAGAGATGATGGAAATGGCAGCTTTGGGCAGCAAAGTTCTGCACATTCGCTGCGTGGAAATTGCTGCCAAATATGGAATTCGAATTCATTTGCGCTCGACTTTTGAAACTCGCGAAGGGACTTGGATTGTTCCCGAAGGAGAAATCATGGAAAATGCTCTTGTGACAGCTGTCACTCATGATGCCAACACTTTTGTTTTTGCTCTTCACCCCATCCCGGCTGGCTCTCAGTTCCTCGGAGACTTGTTTGAAAAACTGGCGGCCAAAGGCGTGATTGTCGATATCATCACTCAAAGTGATACTGGCAGTGGTCAACGACTGGCTTTTTCTGTGAGTAAAGAAGATGTGCCACTGACCCGACAAGTTCTGAAAGAATTTTTGCCCACGACGGTTGGGATTGAAACCATGGAAGGAATGGCAAAAATTTCTGTGGTTGGTGTGGGAATGCGAAATCATCCGGGTGTCGCCGCGACTTTTTTTAAGACTTTAGCTGAAGAAAACGTCCCTGTTCTTTTGGTCACCACGTCTGAGATCAAGATCAGTGCAGTGATTGACAATGTCCATTTGCAGAAGGCAGCTCAACGTTTGTCATCTGTTTTCAGTCTCAGCCAGTTTTGAGTTTTTGATTTCATAACGCAAAAAAACAGCTGGATTTTAGAGCAAAATTCCTTATTCTAAGGACATGAAAATAAAATCTATTTTGGCCCTTTTGAGTGTTCTGGTTTTTACTTTTGCCTGTGGCAAAGCCACTGAAGAAGATGAATTCAATGCTGCTGGGGAACCCAGCTCAGGTCATTTAGAAGGAAAAGTCGCAGCTGAAGATTGGACTTATGCTGCTGGCCGAGCCAAACCTCTTGCGATGAATCCAAGCCGCTTGTCGATTGATCTTTTCGGCTCTGTTCCCAATGGTGATATCTGCAGTTTCAATCCTGGCATTAACGACACTCGAATCCAGTTCACAGTGCAAAAAACCACCGGAACTTTTCCTTTGGATTATTCAGCTGGGCAGACTGTGAATTTCTACTTGGATGGACAACAAGATCCATTGGTTTCTTCTCGGGGAAGCATCTGGCTCACGGACATCAATTCTCGATCCGTCACGGGAAAACTCAAAACCATTTACAATGAAAATAATGTCGTTAACGGGCAGTTTCTTGTGGTTCACTGCGAGAATTAATCTTCTCACGCAAGGCAACACCACCGTGGTGTTGCTCTGTTTCATCACGAAGACACTCCTGTATTCACATTCTCAAATCTTTCAATCGCGTGCAGAAATGGATACAGCCTTTCTACTTTGACGTTCATCACGGGTCCATTTTTTTCAAGCACTCCGCAAACATGCAAAAAGGCGGATTGATAAATGATCATTCGGTCTCTTTGATAGACCACTGGCGGAATCACTAGGTTCATAAAGCCGAATTCATCCTCGAGAGTGATAAAGCACATGCCCTTGGCTGTGGGTGGGCGTTGCGTGACGCTGATCAGGCCGGCCACACGAATTTTCTGTTTGTGTTTGAGGGATTGAAGTTTTCCTGAATCAGAAAAAAGAATGAAGCGTTTTCTTCGATACTCGTCATTGCATCTTTCCACCCAGGGTCTGAGCACTTGCATAGGGTGATGGTCCAATGAAAATCCTTTGGTGTTGCTCTCTCTGAGCATCAAATCCCAGTTGGATTCAAAGGGGATCAATTGAGCATCATCGATTTCCTTTTGCAGAATCTGCAAATCTCCCAGCTCAGACTGAATCAGGGATCGCGAAGGGCTGAAGCTCTCCTTAGGCTGACCCCACAAAAAACTAGAGGAATCCAAAGACAAAGATTCAATATGCCAAATTATTTTTCGCACATCTGCTTCAAAAGACTGAAAAGCCCCCGCCGCCGCCAATTTCAAAAGAGCATTCTTCGGCAGAAGATTTCGCCGAATGAAATCTTTGAGATCTTGATAAGCTCCCCGCTCTTGCCGATCCCTTTCAATCTGCAGAACAAATTTCTCTGGCATTCCATAAATCGACCTCAGACCCGTTCGAACCCCGTGCAACCAGCGGTTTTGTGGCTCTTCTTCCAGAGTGTAATCAAAATTCGAATTCTGAATATCCAACGGTTGAAAAAGCACTCCGTTTCTCTGGGCTTCATTGATGATCACCCGTGGAGGATAAAAACCCATAGGCTGGCTGTTCAAAAGCGCACAGGCAAAGACATCAGGATGATGGCACTTCAAGTAGCTGCTCGCATAGGTGAGAAGCGCAAAGCTCGCCGCATGACTTTCAGGGAATCCATAGTTGGCAAAACCTTCGATCGTTTTATAGATCTGCTCGGCGTACTGAGCTTCAAGCCCGTGTTTTTTCATTCCCTGCATGATTCGATCGCGGATGCCATCCATGCTGCCTTTTTTTCTCCACGCATTGGACATGATCCGCCGAAGCTCATCAGCTTCTCCTGGAGTGAAACCAGCCACAGCCACCACAATCTTCATCACCTGTTCTTGAAAAATTGGCACGCCCAAAGTTTTTTTCAAAATCGGCTCAAGATCCGGATGAGCATAGGCCACTTTCTCTTTATTTTGTCGTCGCTGCAAATAAGGATGAACCATTCCCCCCTGCAAAGGCCCTGGCCGGACAAGCGCGACCTCCACCACCAGATCATAAAAAGTTTTGGGCTTGAGCCGCGGCAAAGTGTTCATCTGCGCCCGCGATTCAATTTGAAAAACCCCCACTGTCTCAGCCTTGCAGATCATTTCGTAAGTCGCCGTGTCCTCTTGCTTAAGATTGTAGAGCTCGGCATTTTTGTTCTTATGAGTCTTCAAAAGCTCAAAACATTTTCGCAAAGCTGTCAGCATGCCGAGCGAAAGAATATCGATTTTCATCAGCTTCAAAGTATTGATGTCATCTTTGTTCCACTGAATCACATAGCGACCATTCATGGTGGCTTTTTCAACCGGCACCATTTCGGTGATAGGATCCTGAGTGATCAGAAATCCTCCTGTATGAATCCCTAAATGCCGAGGAAAGCCATGCAGCTCTTTGGCTAGTGTCAGAATCAACTGCAAAGTCTCTTCAGAAACATGAAAACGTTCGGCCGTTCCTGGCTCAAGCAATCTTCGGATCCCATCCCGTCCCATGAATTTCACCATGGCGTTGATCTTCACAAGTGGAAGCCCAAAGACCTTGGCCGTCTCACGAAAAGCCATTCGAGAGCGATAACGAATCACCGTGCAGACCATGGCCGCATGCCGTTCATTGTATTTTTCGTAAATATGCTGAATAACCTCTTCACGGCGTGAATGTTCAAAGTCGATATCGATATCAGGAGGTTCATTTCTTTCAGGTGAAATGAATCTTTCAAACAAAAGCCCCATTTGAATCGGATCCACGGCGGTGAGCTCGAGAGCGTAACAGATCACTGAATTCGCTGCAGATCCCCGCCCCTGATAGAGAATGCCTCTGCTCTTGGCGAACTGGCAGATCTCATGCAGTGTCAGAAAATAGTCTTCATACTCGAGTTGTTTGATGATTTTCAGTTCATAATCTGCCAGCTCGGTCATCTCTGGCGGAATCTCTGCAGAGGGGTGACGCCTTTGCAAACCCTGATGAACAAGCTCCGCTAAATGCTGTGAAGCTGTTAAATTTAGCGGAAGCTGAGCTTGGGGATAGCGATATCTGATCTGATCCAGAGAAAATTCGACTCTCTCGGCAATCTCCAAAGTTTCATTCAGAAGATCCAGGCGATCCCGCCACAGATCTTGCAGCTCTTCCAAAGGCTTTAAATGCCTCTCACTGTTTTGAATAAGTATGTTCCTGGCTTCATCAATCGTTTGATGATGACAAATGCATGTGACCACATCAAAAAGAGCTTTGCGATCTGCTGTCGCCATCAAAGGTCGATTGGTGACAAACAATTGAGCGGCAAAGTTTTTTTCCAAATGCAAAGCTTGTTTGTAAAATTGGCGAGATTCCCAAGTGAGATCCCTCCACACAGGAACATAAAGACGATCACCGAAATGTTTTTGCAGCCTGATGAATTTTTCATCAGTAACTGGAGGGAGTACAAAGCACAAAAGATCCGTGGAATCCCTCTCGACATCCTCAAGAGAAAGTTGCGAAAATCCCTTGGTGGCCTGCCTTTTTCCCAAAGTGAGAAGTTCACAGAGTCTGGAGTAACCATTTTTATTCAGGGGTAAAAGAGTGATGGAACTTTGATCGGTGAGGATCAGCTCAGTGCCAATCATGTAGCGAAAATTTTCGTTGACGTGAACAGAGGCCGTAAACAAAGACGGTGAATGAGCCGTCTGAAATCCTCGAGCCACACCGTAGAGTCCATTGAGATCACAAAGAGCAAGGCCCTGATAATCCAAACGCAGAGCCTGCTCGACCATTTCTTCAGGAAAAGAAGCCGCCTGCAAAAAAGAAAAATTGCTGCGGGCTAAAAGCTCAACGAATCCCTTGAACTGGACATGCTGCTTGGGGGAGACCGTCGCCGAAGTGGTGGTTTGAATTGGAAACTTCGACACCATCCGATCACCCGCTTTTAAAAATGGGGTCAGTCATAAGGTTTTCGAGCTCGATATCGGCATTGCCATAAAGAAAGAATCAAAAATAAAACCGAGAAAAGGCCGAAATCCATGGCGTGATTAATCAAAATATCCATGCAAATAATAACTTTCCGTATTCAAATCCTGAAAAACCCAAAGAAGCTGTCCTCTTTTGGAAAGAGCAAAGTAATAATCCCGCTCTTGAGGGACTTTCCACCAAGAAGCTTCAATTCTCTCGATGGGAAAACGAGTCAGAATTTTCATCGTTTCCAACATGAATTTTGAAAGCAGCAAAGGAGCTTTGAGCAACAACGAAGGCCTGGGGCTTTCTGCTAAACTTTTGGAATAAACGGATTTAACCTGAATGGCCTGATCGGACCATTCCACCAAATCCTTGGAGGATAAATCCTTCGGCCAATCCGCTTTGAAAGTGTAACTCTCTTCAGGCAAATGCGAAGGTTCCACTTGTAAAAATCCCATTTCAATTTCAGCTTGATTGGCAAAGCTGATCAGTCTTTTCCATCGATCCTCGCGAGAATCCCGAGGCTGGAAAAAATCCAACTGTTGAATTTTTTCCGGCACATCAATGATCTGCACTTCGAACTCTCGGATGGGATTGTCTAAATCCAGATTTTCCAGCTTTTGAATCAAAAGGTCTTCATAGAGCTTCAGATCCCGGCTTGGCGAAACAGGTTCAATCTGAATCTGATGCCTTTTCTCTGAATATTCGCAGAAAAGAGTCACTTCCATTTTTTTTCCGAATTTTGCCAAGCCCTCCAAACGCAGAAATAGATACTGCAACTGAGGCCGCATTTTCTGCATGAGAACTGGCATCAGGCTCACAGGGTCATCAAAGTATCCATAACCTGAAAGCGGATCTTGAGGGGTCAGTGGAGAGATGACTTGAAAATCCTGACCATGCAACCGCTTCCACAGGAGAATCCCTGCTTCTCCCCATCTTTCTCTGAAGGAGGCTTCTTGGAAATGATAGACATCTTCAATCCATTCCATGCCCATGACTTTAAAAAAATTGACGATATGTTCAATTGGCCTTTTCTTGTTCCAAGCCTCAAGCCCTTCCAAATCGCAAAGAGCCGCTGTTGGAAGCTTAGAAATCATTTTGAAATCTTCACCAGTTCTGGTGATTTCAAATGGCCGATGATGAACCATCATTTGGGCCACTGGAGGAGAATCAGCAATAGCTCCTGTCGCCTTGGGCGCGATACTTCTGGCCAACTCAACAGCTTTTTTTAAAAGCTGCAGTTCTCCGCCAAAAAAACCAGTGGTGGATTCAATATCGACAAAGACATAAGAAGGATAACGAAACTGAACCCGAGGGCTCAGTTTCAGAAAAATTTCAGCGCAAGAGGCTTCGTGTGTCTGCTGTAAGTTGAGACATAAGATCCGCATGGACAAGTCCTCCAGGAATGGTGAAAGGGGTGGGTCTGTGAGCCGCTCTTTTGATTGTGAAGAAATCGCCCTGGCAATCAATCACCAGGCTAAAAAGCGATGAATGCATCCAATGCTGAGAATGAGTGATAAAAACCAGAGCCACTTGATGGGTGCGCGCCAGCTTTTTTAATTTTTGCAATTGATGAGTCTTCAAGCATCCCTCGGAAAGATGACATCCCACCATTTCAAACAGAGAGCTCGTGATCATCTCTTGAAGAATCCAAAAAAGCTGTGCACTGTCAGTGGGCTTTCGAACCACAAGCAATTTTTGCAGATTGATTTTCTTATGAACTAAAGAGCTTGGCAGAAGCTCCCAATCTGAATTGATCCATGCCACCCATTTTTTCTGCTCTTGCACTTTGACAGCAGTTTGAATCCATAAGGAAGTGGCCCCCGTTCCAGGTGGCCCTGAAAGAAGTGTCAAATCACCTTGTGGAAAGCCATGCCAGAGAAGGAAATCGTCAATCACATCAATTCCAGTGGCCAGTCCTGCGGGAGGCTTGAGTTGATGCAAAGGAATCAACGAAGGAGATAATTTGTCTTTCAACTCTTCCACTGACATTTCTTCATCCACACTGTCCTCAGGTTTTTCCACAGCGACAGGAGCTTGTGTTTCTCGAGAGTCAGTTTCCCAATCATAAGACAGAGCTGCGTTTCCATCGAAAACGCTCGGAAAATCAGAATCAAAATTCAGTTCTGCTTCTCTTGATTTTTCTATTTTGGACATAGTGATCCCCTTCTCGTGCTCACTTGAGCACGATTGAATGCCTTGTTAAGAAATAAAAAAAGATGAATGGAAAAGAGCGTGGATTAGAATTTGCGAATCAATCCGACGACAACACCCTGGATGTCCACCCGATCCGGAGGGTACCACATGGATTTCATCGACGAATTGGCAGGACGAAGCTCAACAATTTTTTCCTGCTCTTTGCTCTTCAGGAAAAATCTTTTCACTGTGGATTCATTATCAATGCTGGCAACAACGATTTCCCCGTTTGAAGCAGAGGCCTGCTTTTGAACGAGAATGATGTCACCATCAAAAATCCCATCTTCAATCATCGATGAACCATCGACCTTGAGAGCATAGGATTTGGAGGGGTTTCTCACCAGGCTGGGTGGCACTTGAATAAATTCATCATGCTCGAAAGCCTCGATGGGCTGACCAGCGGCCACTTTGCCAAGTAAAGGAAGAGCCAGGATCTCCTCGCGACCACTGGGTGTCTGGAGGAGCGGATGGCGAGAAGATCCTGCTTTGGAGGGCGAAACTTTGGATTGAACAATCTCTTGCACAGCTGTCGAAGAGTGAAGGACCTGAATAGCCCGCTTTTGATTGTTCGCGATCTGAATGTAGCCTTTGTTAGAAAGCTGCTTCAGATAATTTTGAACCGAGTTGAAAGACGCGAAACCGAAGTGGTCCTTGATTTCTTGATAGGAGGGAGAAACCCCGGACTGCGCCAGTCGCGTTTCAATCAACTCGAGAACTGCTTTTTCTTTTTCTGTTAAAGGGAGAGGCTGCTTCATATACATACAACTTACAGTGTAAATAATATGTAAGTCAATGGACGTTTTCAGTTCTATGCAAAGGTCCAGAAGGCAAATTTAAGCCAATAGAATCAAATACTTAAAAAAAGACACAGAGTGCGTGACTTTTAAACATAAGTGACTTCAACCCCAAGTCACAGAGACAATAAGAAAAAGCAATACAAGTCCGTTAGGAGGACTCCATGAAAAGAATTTTGGCGATCTTCGCTCTGATTTTTGGAATGTCTTCAGCTGCCCAAGCTGGGCTGTTGATCGAACCATATATTGGATACGCCTTCGGGAAAGCGACATACACTTTCATCGGGGCAACTGAATACACAGACAATCTTTCAGGAGCCGGCTACGGATTAAGACTGGGATATAAATTTCTCATGCCTTGGGTTGCGCTGGATTATACAGGCGGATCAGGAACAGCAAAATCCGGAAGACCAGGAGTCGCCGACAGTGATTACACAGTCACAAGCTTAGGCGGAGTTGTCGGAGTGGATCTGCCAATTTTACTGCGAGCTTGGGCCGGTTACGGATTCTCAAATGAAGTGCTGCTCAAAGGAGCCGCAGGAGCCGCCGACCAAAAGTTCAAAGGCACTTACACCAAAGTGGGAGTCGGCTTCACAGGCTTGCCATTCGTCTCTCTGAACGCCGAATACCAAATCCACGACTTCAAAAAAGTCGATGTTGGAAGCGGCGAAGTCGATAAAACCGACGTCTTCGACAAACTCACAGGTGACCAGGTCCTCGTCTCCGTCAGCATCCCCTTCGACCTCTAAACCTCACTCTCCATTCTCTATTTTCCATTTTCTATTCTCTATTCTCTAAAAAACTCCAGCCAAAAGCTGGAGTTTTTTATGTCATTTGCTCAGCAAATTTGGCAATTTTCAGCAAAGACATTTCAATTCGAGAATCCCAAGGATTCCCACAATTCAAACGAATGCAGTTTTGATATTTTCCAGATCCAGAAAAAAGCGGACCTGGAATAATGCTGATCCCCTCTTTGAGAGCCTTTTGATGAAGCTCGAGAGATTTCACACTGTTTGGAAATTCGACCCAAAGAAGACATCCCCCTTGCGGAACTGTCACTTTCGTTCCCTTGGGAAAATGCTGTTGGATCAAATGCGAAGTCAGATGCACGTTCTGAGCAAGAGTTTGTCTTAATTTTCGCAAATGCCGATCATAATTGTGATGCTCAAGCAAATCCGCAATCGCCATTTGCGAAACAGAATTAGTTGCAACAGTGGAGGAAAATTTCAACCGCTCAAAAAGCTCAGTCCATTTTTTCGGAGACACGAGCCAGCCGACCCGATAACCAGGAGCCAGAGTTTTAGAAAAAGAAGAACAAAAAATCACTTCATCCTTTTTATCAAAAGACTTCAAAGCCAAGGGACGACGTCCCTGAAACTGAAGCTCACCATAAATATCGTCTTCGATCAATGCGACACCATGACGAGAACAAATCTGCACCACTCTCTCTTTGTCTTCGTCAGTCATCAGACTGCCGAGAGGATTTTGAAAATTGGGTGTCAGCAAGGCGGCCTTCACAGAAAATTTTTTCACTTTCTCTTCGAAAACCTCAACATCAATTCCTGTCTGAGTGCAGGTCGGAAGCTCGAGAACTTTCAATCCCATGCTCTCAAGGGAATGCAAAATCCCATAATAGGTCGGACTTTCCACAGCCACCACGTCTCCGGCTTTTGTTACTGCTTTCAAAGCCAGATTGATAGCCTCCATGGCGCCAGTCGTTGTCACGATTCTTTTGGGATCCGCTTCAAATCCCATATCCACGGACCGCCGAGCGAGCTCTCGTCGAAGACCCCAAAAACCAAGAGCTCGATCATAGCGAATGCTTGCATCTGGATTTTCGCGAGCCACTCGGCCCAGGCTTCTTTGCAAGCTTTCCACAGGCAAAAGCGAATTGTGAATGACAGCTCCACCTAGCGGAACCAGATCCGGATCTCCACAGGAGCGGATGACATCCAGAAAGGCGTCTTGACTTTGCACAAAGCGCGGAGCTGAAGCTGGACGGCTCATGCTCGGTTCCTGTGTCAAAGTCCGCATTTTCACGTAATAACCGGATTGAGGTTTCGCTTCGATATATCCCTGATTCTCGAGCAGATCATAACTTTGCAGAATCGTCGAAATGCTGACGTCCAATTTGTCACTGAGATCACGCACAGACGGCACTTTGGTGCCTGGCAAATAAGTCCCGTCCTGAATCCAATCTTTCAATCGATTGGCAACTCGGACATACAAAGGGTTTCCATCTTTTTTCAAAAGCTGTTCTCGAGCCATAAGGCAGTTTATTTCTCTCTTCGTAAAAGATCCAGATACAGTCACCTAAAAGCCTAACCATAACAGTTTTCCAAAATCAAACTGTTATGGTTACAATTTGTAATTTCTGAATCTGTACTGTTTTGAAGAAATCGGCGAAATTAAAGCCTGCCCTGAAGGAGGCTGTCATGATTCATTTTCATTATTTAGAAAAAGGTCAGATCCTTCGATTTGAAAAAGCGACTCAAATCACGCTTCTTTCAGGCGAAGTTTGGATCACACGGGAAAATGATCTGAAAGACCACGTCCTCCAAGCCAGCGAGAAAATCAACAACCCAGCATCAAGTCTGATGCTCGTTGAAGCGCTGGAAAATTCAAATTTACTTTACTCGGCGCAAGAACTTGATTTGAGTCTTGAACCGCAAGCAGGCACACGGGACATATCTGAAGAAGCTGAAGCTTTCGTTTCAAAAGCTTGGAGCTTGAACTCAGCTCGAGTGGCAGGTGACCAAGAGCAGTTTTGATAAAACAGAATGATGAGCGGATTCACCACCCACAAAAAAACAAAACTCAGCTGTCCGCGATTGAACATGATGTTTCTCCTCACATGAAACAGCTTATGACAGATCGCTTTCAATCACTATCAAACATGCCTTCTCCGTCTCTGTGAGAGACGGCGGGCCTCATTTTTTTTCATTTCTCAAATTGGCGCGTTCGTGATTGAATCAATTTTGTCTCGAGGGAGGGCCGATAACATGAAGTTGGTGTTCTGTTTGCTGATTTGCTTTCAATCCATCATTTCCTATGCTCAAACGAAGAAGCTTCCGGAGAAAACTGTTCCGACAAATGAAGCCCCGCCAGTGCAAGCTCCCTTGAATGAGACTTTGCCAGAAACCACTGTCGTCCCCAGTGAAAACATTGCTTTGGTGGATGCGCCTCACAAACATTCAACCAAAGTTCTTCGCGGTCTCAGTCAGTACACTGGCAGTCTTCATCTTTCTCCGTTCTCAACTTGGTTGCCAATGAAATACGGCTTGGCTTTAGGAGCCGTACTCAATGAAAACTGGACCATTGAGGGCGAGTACACGCAGAAAACTATTTCAGCCAGCGTATCTAGCGTGGATTTCGGCGAAGTGAAAGACAAACGCTATGGAATTCAATCTAGGTGGTATCCAGGATCGAACAGTTTCCATTTCATCATGGGTCTTTACAAAAGCGAATTTTCAGCCGAAGTCGGCAATTCGATTCTCGATAATATCGGCACCATGCCTTCGTCGACTTTGATTAAAATCGAATCCATAGGTCCGCAGTTGGGACTGGCCAACCGGTGGCAGTGGACCAACGGGATTCATTTCGGAGTCGACTGGTTCGTGATGTACGTTCCCCTGTTCAATCAGAAAATCGATGACGCAATTTTGGATTCCGTCAACAATAGCGATGATCAAGATGACCTGGACAAAGCAATTGCCGTCATTTCTAAAATTCCGCAATTCGATGTCTTGAAACTCCAACTCGGTTACTCATTCTAAAATTTCCTGCTTTTCGTGGTCTCTGGCGAAGTCTTATGGCTGCTGAGAAGTCTCCAGCCCTCTGGATTCAACCGACGGATTTCCATGCCCCAAAACCAAGCTGCTGAACAACAGCGCCTGAAACGGGGTTTTAACCTCTCTCATTGGCTCAAATAAGGTCTAGGCGGGGCGTCCCGGGTTGCTGGGGCGCCTTTTACTTTGCGCTTACTGAGGAAAATGGCTATGATGGCCTTATGGGATCATTAAGCTTTACTCATATACTTTTATTGGTGTTTATTCTTTTGATTTTCTTTGGCCCTAGCAAATTGCCTCAATTGGGTCAGTCCTTGGGTCGAGCCATTCGCGGCTTCAAAGAGGGCTTGAACGAAATCAATGGCGAAGCACGAGACATTCAGACGAAAAACGAAACTCAGACTCAACAGTTGCGCCACGATGAACAGGCCCGGTCTGAACAGCAGCAACGCGAAACTTCAGATCAGAAAAAATCATAAAGAACGATGCAGACAAAATTTTTCGGAAGTTTGCTGGCTGTCTTGCTCTCTGCTTGTATTTCAAAGTCAGGCGCCGCAACTCCATCAAATTTGAATTCAACAGAAGCTGCGGCCGCACCCGCTACTGAAGCGACACCTGCACCTGCGCCAACTCAAGCTGCAGCCCCAGCTCCGCCGCCTGCACTCGAAAAAAAAGCAGCTCCAGAAACCTCAAGCAAGCCAACGCAAGTAAAAGCCGATCTTCTGCAAATGCCAGAAGTCTGCGAAAAATCTCTATCCCGATTTACAGGCAAATTCGACAGCAAAGTTCTCAAAGCTGCCTGTGAAAAAGTCGAAATCCTGCAAGGTTGCCAAAGCGTGCAGGGAACTCCGATTTTTCATTTCAACAAGACCGGTGAATTCAAAAAACCTTCACGCATTTTGGTTTTCTCTTTGATCCATGGAGATGAATTTCCCGCTGGCAGTGTCGGCCGTTTCTGGATGGAACGCCTAGAAACAATCGTACCACGCAACACTTGGCGCGTGGTTCCCGTTCTGAATCCCGATGGCGTGATCAAAAAAACCAGAACCAACGCCAACAAAGTCGATATCAATCGCAATTTTCCCACCCAAGACTGGACGGAAAAAGCCCAGGCCTACTGGCAAAAAGATTCCAAATCCAATCCCCGCCGCTTCCCAGGAAATCTCGCAGCCAGCGAACCCGAAACTCAATGCGCCCTGAAACACATCGAAGATTTCAAACCAGATTTCATCGTCTCCATTCACACACCTCTCAAAGTGCTGGATTACGATGGACCCAAAGTGAAGCCACCGAAATTTGATTACCTGCCGTGGAAATCTTTGGGCCACTATCCTGGTAGCCTCGGTCGATACATGTGGTTTGAAAGACAGATCCCAGTTCTGACCATGGAACTAAAAGAAGACCTTCCAGCCAGCAACAAGCCTTGGCTGCAGCTTCAAGACATCATCGGCGTGCTCGTCGGTCTTGAGAGTATGAATAAGAAGCCAGCTTCTAATGAAGCTCCTTAAGCTCAAGGCTTTCCTGAGGCATCGGAATCCCCGAATAATTCGAAGTGATCAGCTCCTGCAGTTGAACTGCAATCACTCGGCGCGCTTCTTCCGAATGCACGTCAATCTCGTCAAAAAATCGAATCTCCACATCCACTGATTTCACTGAAAGAATTCGCTTCATGGCCGGAAAGAATGTTTGATCGCCGTACCAGCAGACATAGTCTCGCCATTTGTGAGAGATGGGTTCGCCGTTCACTTTGCGGTAATTGATCACCATCGGCAAAATCGGAACCCCTGTGCCAGCGGCTGAAGTGAGCAGGCTTTTTTTGAAGGGCAGGACTCTTTCGCCGTTGCTAGAGGTGCCTTCGGGATAAAGGGCGACGCTGAATCCTTGGCGAAGAGCTGTGCGGATTTCTTCGATTTCGTTTGTGATATTGGAGCGGCTTCTTCTTTCGACATAGAGACATCCACCCATCTCTGTCAGAAATCCAATTCCTGGTGTCTGGCGCATATCGACTGAAGTGATGAAAAGAGTTGGATGCTGCGAAGCCAGCACAAAAATATCCATAAAGCCCAGATGATTGCCAACGAGAAGAAAAGATTCTTCCCTGTGAGGTGCGCCGACAACGTGGACTCTGAAGTTGAGGAGTTTAAGAGCGGCTTTGCAAAAAAAAGAAACTGTGTGAGTGTAATGATGCCGTCTTCGAACCTGATTTTTTGTCCAGACCCGCCAGAAAAGTGAAATCAAAATATAGGCGATAATCAGAGCAATAAAAATCGGGGCTCTCAGCAGAATTCGCACAAAACTCATGTGCGTCCTTCCAAAATCAATGAAGCAGCTTTTGTCAGACGGTCTTTGAGAGCATTCCAATCCTCTTTGTCATGCAGGGCCTGTCTCCGGAAGTAGAGAAAATCATAATTCTGAGATTCAGCCATCCTTCGAAGCTCAGCATAGAACTGGCGAGAAGCCAGTACCGCTTGATCCGGAAGCTTGAGCTCCCCAGCTCGATCGAGATTTTTTGGCTTTCGAATTTGCACGCCTTCCACTTGATCCGGCAATTTGAAAAGCATCTGCTTCACTTTTTCTCTGACTTGAGTTTCAGTCAAAGCCGGATTTTTCACATACACCAAAGGAATCTCTGGCATATAATGATGCTTCATCTGCCCCGGCGATTCTTTCTTGTCAGTGATTGCCACAAATGAGATTTGAAATTTCTGATTTTGCAAAGTCTTCTCAAGTTCGCCTTGAGTGACTTTGCCGGATCGAAGAATCGACAGCTCATATCTTTCATCAAATCGACGAATCAACAGCACAGTCGATTCAAGCCCGACCTCACAAGGTCCACCATCCAAAACCAAAAGGCCTTCATTCGGAAACTCTGACTTCACATGATCAGCCGTCGTCGGGCTGGTGCGCCCAAATCGATTGGCACTGGGTGCTGCCAAAGGCACCCCTGATTTTTCAATCAAGCTGAGCGCCAAAGAATGCTTCGGCATACGAATCCCCACCGAAGAAAGCCCCGACGTGATCATCGAATCCACGGCATCCGCTTTTGGCAAAATCAAAGTCAATGGGCCCGGCCAAAAATGCTCCGCCAAAAAATCAGCCAGTGGGCTCCAATCCGTTGTCAGCTTGGCAGCCATATCTTTCGAAGACACGTGCACAATCAGCGGATCAAAGAAAGGCCGCTGCTTGGTTGAAAAAATCTTTTGAATTCCCGCTTTGGAATCAATCCGCGCCGCCAAACCATAGACGGTCTCGGTGGGAATGGCCACCACATCGCCTTGCTTTAATTTTTCAATGGCTTGATCCAGCTGAGAATTTGTCATCGGCTTCAGAACTAGCATAAAAGTAAAAAACAGGGCCAGTTATTTTTGTTGCAGGAGCTCCGAAGGCTTCTCTAAAACCACTTGCCGAGAAACAAACCACAAAATCCCCATAGAGCAAAGAGTGACAAAGACCAAGCTGATCAGTGGCCAGAAAAGATCAAACTGGTAAGTCCCCTCAAAGAAAATCTGAGCCACCACCAGATTCAGAACCAAACTGATCAAAACCCCGAAAAAGCAGGACAGAAAAGACAAAAGGCCAAATTCAAAAAGAAGGTACTGAAAGAGCGATTTCCTGGAAGCCCCGAAAATTTTCAAAAGATTCAAATCCCAGCTGCGTCTTCGCACTTCGTAATTGGCAATGGAAAATAGAACCACAAAGCCAGCGAACAGCGAAAGCGCCGCCATCAGCTCCAAAGACCAGCTCATCTGATCAGAAAGCTCGAGCACTTTTTCAATCACGCCAGCCACATCCACAATCGATACATTGGGAAAAAGCTTCACCAATTCCGATTGCAGCTTTTGAATCTGATCCGCTGGCAAAGCCGAAATCGAAGCCAAAAAAGTCTTCGGGGCTTCCTCGAGCACCCCGGGCTGCATTTGAATAAAGAAATTCGGCTGAAAGGAGTTCCATTTCACTGACCTTAAATTGACGATTTGCCCTTCAACCGGAATTCCCTGGATATCAAAGAGAATTTTATCATTCAGTTGAAATTCCATGCGCTCCGCAAATCGCTTTTCCACGGAAAGCTCCACAGGCTTTCCCGAATCCGCGGAGTAGGGCCCAGAAAATTCACGTCCCTCTTCGAGAGACTCTGATTCCGTCAGACGGTCTCGGTAAGTCAGATTGACGGATCGATTGCGAAACCGACTGCGATTTTCTTCTTCTCGCGTTTGGAAAGAGCTTTGATCCTCGGCTCTTTCAAAATCCTGCCCATTCACTTTGACAATTCGAGCCCGGACCAAAGCAGACATCTGCTGAAGATCCAATTTTTTCTCAGTCAGATAAGTTTTCAGCGGATCCACTTGCTCATCTTGAATATCGAAAAGAAACAAGGACGGGAGCTTTAGATTTTCTGGCGCCATCAGATCTTGCTTCAAGCTGACTTTCAGCTGCGGAAGCAAATTCATCAACAAAGTTCCAAGCCCCAGAGAGACCACCACTGCCAGACTGGAAAGCCTTCGTCGGCTGAGACTAAAAAGCGCCTGCCGCAGAGGCCAAGGAGAACTCAAGCGAACCCAGGCCATGAGCCTTAACAGAATCCATCCCATCACCCAAAGAGCCACTAGCGAACCTAAGAAAAGGCCTACAAACTGACTGCCCACTTTGATGGATTTAGCCTGCCACAAACTCAAACCCCAATACAAAACCAAGCTCGGAACAAACAGAAGAAAATCCTGCCAACGAGGAGGGATCTTGACCTCTCCACCTTCAGTGAGTAGCAAAGCCGTCTGCAGTCTCTCGGTTGGCTTCAAAAATGGCCAACCCACAATCAAGCTCCCACCGACTCCCATCACAAGAGAGAGGAGTACGGTCTTGGTTGGCAAAATCACTGAAATGGAAATCGGAGCCAATGTCTTTAAAAGTGCAGTGAGCAGGGGAAGCAATAAAGTCGCCCCCAGAAGACTCAGCATCGAAGCTCCAAGCCCCAAAAGCAGAAGCTGAGCCAAATAAATTTTCTGAGCACGTTTTTTGTTTAAGCCCAAGGCATTTAAAATGGCGATCTGATAGTACCTTGAATAAATAAAACTTCGAAAAAGGTAAGCTGATCCCAAAGCCGCTAAAAACAGTGCCACCAAAGACACCAGACCCAAATAATCCGACAGATATTTCAACGCCCGTCCTGAATCCTCGGCCTCAGATTGATAGCTCTTGATGCGAACACTGGGATCTGGAATTTGCTTTTTGATTTCTTCAACTACTTGCAAGCTGTTCAGATTTTCAGGGACCTTCAGATAGTAATTATCCGTCAGTGTACTCCCCGCCGTCACAAGCTGAGTCTTCTTCATCTGCTCAAGACCCACATAAATCCTAGATGCCAAAGCACCAAAACGAAGCCCTTGACTGGAATCTTCAAGAACAGTTCCAGAAATCTGAAATTTCTCGCCACCAATGGAAATCGAATCGCCAATGGTAATGCCTAGCTGCTCTAAAAGTTCAGGATAAACCCAAGCTCGTCGATCCTGATTGAGAGTTTCAGCCTTTGCCGTTTGTTTTCCACCTGCAGTTTGAATCTGCACAGACCCATAAAGTGGATAATTGGCATCGACAGCTTTCACTTGCACCAAGCGAGAGCTCGACCCCGCTGCGACCATCGAGAAAAGCTCCCAAGCCCGGCTGTCCTGATATTTCGTTTTCACGGTCTCGTGGGCTTTTCGAGTTTCTTCCTCAGTGAGAAGCCGTCGCACGCTGACTTCCACATCTGCTGTCAGAAGCGATTTGGCATTGTCTTGAAAGACCCGATCTAAAGAAGTTTTAAAGGCATCCAGACAGAGAAAGCCAATGAGTCCGATGCTTAGATTCAGCACAAAGAAAAGACTGAACTTCATCTGATTCCGAATTTCTCGGACAGCCCAATTCCAGATCACAGAGCTCCGCTTTCTAAAACCAGTTGTCGGTCACAGCGATGGGCCAAAGCTTCACTGTGGGTCACCAAAATCGTCGTGACTTTGAAAGCTCGGACCACTTCGAAAAACACATCCATCACCTTAGCGCCTGTTGTTGTGTCCAAGTTTCCACTGGGTTCATCGGCTAGAATGATTTTTGGTTTCACCACAAGAGCTCGCGCAATGGCCACCCTCTGGCATTCACCACCACTCATCTGGCTTGGCAAATGATTCAGGCGATGGGAAAGCCCCATTTGATTGAGAATCTCTTTGGCTTTTGCCTCGCGATTGGTTTGATCCCAAATTTCCAAAGGCAGCATGACGTTTTCAAGTGCTGTCAGGTGCGGAAATAAATGAAACTGCTGAAAGACGATCCCGATCGTCTGCCCTCGAAATTGGGTCATTTCCTCTTCAGAGAATGCTGTGATTTCTTTATCAGCGATTTGAATGCTCCCCGAAGTCGGTCGATCCAAACCTGCCATCAAACTCAAGAGCGTGGATTTCCCGCTGCCTGACTGACCTAAAATCGCCACCACTTCAGAATCCTGAATCTCGGCAGTCAATCCTTTTAGAACCTGAATATCAGCATCACCTTGTTTGTAAGTCTTCACCACTTTGTTCAATTTCAAGCTCATAAGAGGTCCTTGATATTTTTGTAAACAAGCTCAGCAATGATTTGATGGCCCTTCTCGTTGGGATGAATTCCATCGGCCAAATTCAATTCTGGTTTGCCAGCCACGCCCTCTAACAGAAAAGGAATTTTCTGCAGTTTGTATTTTTCAATGAGTCGCAAATAGACATCTTCAAATTTCTTTTTATAGTCAGCACCATAATTGGGCGGAAGCAGCATCCCTGCTAGGATCACTTTGATTTTTTCTTTTTGCGCGAGCTCTATGGTCGTCGCCAGATTTTTTTCAATACTTTGAACATCCAGTCCGCGAAGTCCGTCATTGGCTCCCAAAGCCAGAATGATCAAATCCGGTTTCGATTTCAGCTGCCATTTCAAGCGAGCAGGACCACTGGCCGTCGTCGATCCACTGATACCCGCATTGATCACGGTCCATTTCTTTCCACTGGCTTGAATCTTTTTTTCAAGCAAAGCGGGATAAGCCGCGTCGTTGGCAATCCCATAGCCTTCGGTGAGTGAGTCTCCGAGCACGAGAATTTTTTTAGCAGATGTTTGTGAAAAAGCCGGATGAAGGAGAAGAAAAAAAAAACTGAAGAAGAGGAGAATGAGTTTTTTCATGAGAATCAGGATCAAGGAAAAGCAACTGAGGCGCAAGCTGAATGAGGCCGATCCTGATTTCAAAAAAGTGATGAAATCCTTCGCAAGAAGGTATTGAAAAAAAAGGGCCAGTGTTTCCACCAGCCCTTTGAAGTTTCATATTTGAAACGTTGGATTAGTAACGACCGCCGCCGCCACCGCGTCCGCCGCCGAAACCACCACGGCCACCGCCGCCACCTTCACGTGGAGCTTGTGGACGAGCTTCAGAAACGTTGATCGCGCGACCACCCATTGAGAAACCGTTCATTTTCTCAATAGCTGTGTTGGCTTCATCATCTGAATCCATTTCAACAAAACCGAAACCTTTGCTTCGGCCAGTTTCACGGTCAGTGATGACTTTTGCTGAAGAAACAGATCCGAACTTTCCAAATTCTGATTGGAGAGCTGAATCATCGATTGAATAGGGAAGGTTCCCTACATATAACTTCTTACCCATGGTACCTCCTGGGACTGTTAAAAACCGACGGAACCATGAGTGCAAAACGCTAACTATGGAACGCGAACGGGACTTTTTCACTTTATCAAATTTGCTGTTTTTCATCAAAAAAAATCTTAAGACCTCATATTATTGAACTGAAGCGGGACCTGAAATCCCTTAGATTTGACGAACACAATCGTTTCTTGCAGCTCGTCGATACTCTTCGAGGTCACTCGGACTTTATCGTCCATGATCTGGGCCTGTACCTTTAACTTGCTGTCTTTTACGGCTTTTGTGATCTCTTTAGCAACTTCTTTATCGATACCCTGCAGAATCTTTACCTTTTGGCGCCACATTTGGCCCCCAGCCGCCTCTTTAGGACTAAATTCCAGAGATTTAAGCTCGATTCCCCGCCGGTGCATCTTGGATTGCAGGACATCCTTCATTGCATCCATTTTGTAGTCGTCATCGCCCAAAATGGTGATTTCTTTCTTATCCCACTGAATTTCGCTTTTACTTCCACGAAAGTCATAACGCTGCTGAATTTCTTTAATTGCTTGATGAACAGCGTTGTCGACTTCCTGCATATTCACTTCGGATACGATATCAAAAGACGCCATGGCTTGATCCCTTAGTGGTGGTGTCCACCCGCTCCATGAGCGTGACCATGGGCCAACTCTTCTGTTGTTGCGTCTCGTGAATCCATCAACTCCACGTCAAATTCTAAATCCTGTCCTGCCAAAGGATGGTTGCCATCCAAAGTGACGTGATCATCTGTGATTTTTGTGACTCGAACCACTTTCATTCGATCTTGCAATTGAAGCTGCAGAAAACTGCCCACTTCGATTTGCAAATGAGCCACTTCTTGCTTGGGAACATCCATTACCATTTGAGGTTCGACTTCGCCATAAGCGTCTTTGGCCGCAAGCTTCACATTTTTCTTTTGCCCGATCAACATGCCTGAAATTTCAGTCTCAAGAGCGGGAATGATCTGGCCTGCGCCCTCGAGAAAAGCCATAGGTCCATCAGTTGAAGAGTCCAGGACCTGTCCAGCAGTATCCTTCAAAGTATAATTAAAGCTCAAAACTCGACGTTTCATAATGTGCCTCCTCAACAACTTATTTTGCCTTCCATAAATCATTCTTATTCTGTCTCAGGCAAGCGAAATCGACTTGAAAATGCCTCAAATTGCAGCAATCCTATATGTATATGCAGGGTGATGGCGACAGGCCAGGCCACAACATCAGAATGATTGGATCCTCACGCTCTTTGCTCTTAAACGCGACGTACGAGCCAATGAAAATCGTCTCTTGGCAAAAGGCTCTCATTCTCTGGTTTCAGGATAAAGTCGAAATTATCGAGTATCACAACGTCTTCGTTAGAAGCGTCAGAGCGACCTTCCAAGTGCCTTCTGTGATGCGCCTGAAACATTATGTGCGTCCTCGAAGTTTGGGAGCTGTGCGCTTTTGCCGCGAAAATGTCTACATTCGAGACAACTTCACATGTCAGTATTGCGGCGAGAGATTTTCCAACCGACATCTCACTTTGGATCATGTGGTGCCTGTTTCGAAAAAAGGACCGAAAAATTGGACCAACGTCGTGACAGCCTGCCGCGACTGCAATCAACGCAAAGCCAATCGCACTCCAGCGACAGCGAATATGCCTCTTTTAAGTGAGCCCATGATCCCGACCTGGCTGCCGTCGCCAGAGCTGGATGTCAAATCTGGACAAGTCCCCTCCGCTTGGCTTCAGTACCTGCAATACAAAGCAGGTTGAATGTGTCTGAAATCCAAATTCAATTGATCTCCGCCGAACAAACATGGCCTCTGCGCTTGAAAGTCTTAAGACCTCATCAGACTTTGAAAGATTGCATTTATCCCCAGGATCACTGGCCCAGCACTTTTCATGTGGGAGCATTTAGGACAGATCATGTGGTTGGAGTGGCCACTTTCCATGAAGAAGAAAGCCCTCATTTCAGAGTCCATCATCCCTACCGTCTTCGAGGAATGGCCACAGATTTTTCATTTCACAGTCAGGGCATTGGTCGTAAAGTGCTTGAGAAAGCTTTCTTTGAATTGAGATTGCGAGAATGTGATTTTCTTTGGTGCAATGCCAGGGAAGTCGCTTTTCCCTTCTATGAAAAATTGGGTTTCCAATACTTTGGACCTCTGTTTGATATTCACACTTTAGGCCCTCATAAAATCATGTACAGGTCTCTCCTGTAATAAATCGTCCATGACAAAAATGTGCGCGGTAATTCCTCTAGTCGGTGACAAAGATGGCTTTGTTCATTTCGAGAAGGAGCCCTGTCATTTTTCCACTGCTGAAAAAGCTCTCGATTTTTTGACGGTCCCAGGGGTCAGGAGTAGGGTGAGCTCACTTTACGAGTGCATAAAGCACCACACAAAAGGAGTAACTAATGAAACCAAACCTCTTTAAGCAGCTCACGCTGACTGGAATGTTGGTCCTTTCCTTAGCCGCTTGTCAAAAAAACAGCGACTCATCAAAGTCCGATAATTCTCCAGCTCCGACTGACGCTAGCCAAACAAAACCTGTTAGCAATGCAGAAGCTTTGAAAAATGCTGAAGCAGGCCTCTTGGCTGTCGGTCTCAAGTTCAATGAGCCAGCGCCATTAGAAGACGCAGCTGAGATTCATTTGATCAAAGCCAGCTTTGATCGCAAGGTTTACCGAGACTTTTTGAAGTCTGTTGAAGTGAAGCCGACTGATGCCGTGACGGTTGAAGCAATGAAGATTTACTTGGCTGCTGCTGAAAAGTACATGCAAGAAGATCTGGCTCTCAATCCCGAAACTCAGGAAAATGAATCAGTCGAAGACATTGCCAAACTGACAGAACGTGCAGTTCTGCAATCGAGAATTGATCTTGTTCAAGCTCGAGTTGAAAAACTTGAGAAGCGAATGGGACAAACTCAGCAAGGTCAAAATCAGCAGGGACAACAACAACAAGGTCAGCAACAACAGGAACAAGAAGAAACTGTCCCTCAGCTTCCTGAAGAATAAAAAATAAATTCTCCACGCAAAGTGGTTTTTCATGGGTTGAAGTGGCCCTGGCAAGTCCAGGGCCATTTCTTTTCTCCATAGACAACCCGAGCCTCAAAAGGTACCCTTTTGGGAAGATGACTTCAAAAGATACACAGTCTGTCCTTCTTCGACATCTCGTAGAGACAATCAGCGAAACGAACGGAATTTCTTTAGCCGATACTCTGGAGCTTCTCGCCGAAGGATCTCTGAAAAACGAAAGCAAAAAAGCCTATCAACTGGTCGAAGAATTTCGAGCTCTTATTTCTGATTTTCATCAGAACAAACTGGCCATTCATGAATTGATGGATCACCCGGTGAATGAGGCGCTTTTTCAGTTTTTCAAAAATTTTCCGCTCAAGTATTCAGAAGAGCACATTCACCTGACCGGAGCCCTCACGGCTGAATTTATATATCCCAGATTAAAGCCTTTGCTTGAAGGGCCAAATTCAGAAATTTACAAAAAGAAAATCACTGAGGTCTATGGTCCCAAGTCATGGCCGATCAAATCCGTTGCCGATGTGGACCGCCTGATTCGACTAGAAGAAACTGAAGGATTTTTGACCTATTTAAAAATTCTTTATCTTCCAAAACTGATTTTAGTGGATCGTAAAGCCCATGAAGAGAGCGCTTATCACATGGCCTCTGAGCTTTATCACAATTACAATGTTGGAAAAATCAGACTGAAATTTTCATTGAGTCGAGCTTCTTCCAATTCGACAGAGCAGATTCCCGGCGCCGACAATGTTTCTGCGGAAGATGTCGTGCTCGGACTTTATGAGGGGTTTAAGAATTTTCAAAATGGACATCCAAATTTTGATTTCACGCTTTCCCCTTCTTTTCGGAAAGAATCGAATTTTTTTGATGCCAGCAAATACAAAACTCGGAAAGAACATTTCGAAGCGCAAGTGGATGAGCTGGTGCGAATGTTGGATAAATTTCCCTTTCTTGCCAAGCACATGACTGATGTCGACACAGTCGGTAGCGAAAATGAACTTTACCGCAAAGAGCATTTCAATGAATTCCAAAAGGGATTCCGAAAGCTTCAATACCGTGGCTTTAAGATCCGTTCCCACCACGGCGAGACCTTTCATACTTTGAAAAAAGGGATTCAAGCTGTCGATAATGCCATGAACATTTGGCACATCGACACTTTGGAACATGGCCTTTCTTTGGGGATCAACCCGAATTTTTATTTTCACAAGATCTTTCAAAATGTCATGGAAAAGAACGAAAAAGAAATCGGGCTTGTTGCCGCTGATCCTGAGTACAAAGAATTGCTCGAATTGGATTGGCGTCAACACAAAGACGTGCTGGAAAAACTAATTGCCGGAAAACCTTTGAATGACCAAGAAAAAATTCTTTTCATCAAAGCGAAATTCCACACTGCACGCGAAGTCGAGCACTATCAACATGATGTGCTCAACCGCTTGATCCAAAAAGGCGTCTCACTGGTCTCTCTGCCTTCTTCGAACAATAAGCTCACCGGACAGTTTGAAGACTACAAAGACCACCCCTTTTCCTGGTGGGAGAAAAAAGGCGTTCAGCTCGCTGTCGGCACTGACAATTACGTCACTCTCAATACCAATTTTATTCAAGAGATGCTGATTGTTCTCTACACAGATCCGACGGATTTGAAAATCACCAAGCTTTTGATGGTGACCACAGGCGAGAACCGAAGGCCCTACATCAGTCATTTGTTGTGGAAAATGAGAAAATCCATGGGAGCTCTTTGACGTGAGTGCCAGCAAAAAGAAAATGAGCTGGAAAGAAGTCGGTCGCTCTTTGAAGCGTCCAGATTCGGCTGTGATGCTGGGGCTGGGATTTGCATCAGGCCTCCCCTTTATGTTGGTGGGGAACACTCTTGGCTATTGGCTTCGAGAAAGCGGCATCACACTGACAACCATTGGGTTTCTTTCTTGGGTGGGCTTCGCCTATACTTTCAAATTTCTTTGGGCTCCGCTTGTTGATAAAGTTCGCGCCCCTCTTCTGGGGCGCTTCTTGGGATTACGACGAGGATGGATGCTGTTTGCGCAGATTCTTGTCATGCTGGGATTACTGGCCATGGCCAGTCTTGGGCCCGAAAAAAACATCAGTCTCTTTACAGCTTTCGCGGCTCTGGCAGCTTTTGCTTCGGCCACTTTGGATGTGGTCGTCGATGCTTGGCGAATTGAAGCTTCTGAATCTAGCGAGGACATGGCTTTGCTTTCTTCCTCTTATCAGCTGGGATATAGGGCCGCTCTTTTACTGACGGATGCATTGATTTTAATTGTTGCTGGCAGTGTCGGTTGGTCGAATTCTTATATCGCCATGGCTGCTGCTTGTGGAATTGGAATCACCGCCACCTTTTTTGCCAGAGAACCAGTGAAAGCTGCAACCATTCAAACTGCAAAGTCATCTTGGAATCTAAAAAGCGTTCGGGATGCTGTGTTTGGTCCTCTGGTTGAATTTTTCAAACACCATGGAAAAAAAGCAATCCTGATCTTGGCCGCAGTTTGCTTGTACCGTTTGGCCGATTTTGTCATGGGTCCCATGAATAATCCTTTCTATGCCGATTTGGGGATTTCAAAAGAAGCTGTTGGAGCCATTCGTGGATCTGTTGGCCTTGTCTCTTCAATTGCTGGGATTGCAGTGGCAGGGATTTGCGCTGTTCGATTTGGTTTGATCACGACTCTTTTAATTGGAGCTGTGATTGGTCCTCTTTCAAATTTGACCTTTTCGGTATTGGCATTGAATGGGCCCAGCACAGAAATTTTTTCTCTTGCCATGGCCATCGATAATTTCTCTGGCGGTTTTGCCGGAGTCGCTCTTGTCGGTTATATGTCGAGCCTGACAAGTCTCGGATACACGGCCACTCAGTATGCGCTTTTAAGTTCGTTCTACACACTACTGGGAAAATTTCTAAAAGGATTTTCTGGAATCACTGTCGACACTTTGAAAGTTGAATTCGGACTGATGCACGCCTATGCCTTCTTTTTTGCGGGAACTGCACTCATCGGAATTCCAGCCGTGGTGCTTTGTCTTTTGTTGGCTCAACAGCAGCGGGCTTTCGAGACAGCAAAAAACAAGTGATAATGTGATTCGTCACGATTGGCTTTAGTCCGGATTTTCCTGTTTGCGCCGACAAATCCCTTCTCACGTTTGAGCTGC
>JBGGMM010000158.1:0-5040 GCA_041288045.1 Pseudobdellovibrionaceae bacterium
GTCTTTTCAACTAACCAGCTGTCTTTTGAAAATTTGCAGACCACCCTTGACACATTAAAAATGATACAGATCTTTAGCCTTCGAAGTGCTGAAGCCAGTGGAGAGCCTTGGTCAAAAAAGGCAGCTCAAGGCTTGACTGGAAATTACAGGGATATTTGGAAAACCATTCAGCAGATTCCCTTGAACAACGCTTTGGATGCGGGCGCAGCCAGACGGGAACAGGTGGATCTACAGGTGAATTTCACTGGGCAGATGCTGACTTTGTTAAATGAACTGCGAATGTATCGAATTCCGGATTCTCGAGATGAAAGTGTTGAAGCCGAAGGGCTTTTTTCTGCTCTTGCCAAACTCGAAAAGCAAGCGCATCAGTTTTTGACTTCAACTGGAGACCGTACACCACTGACACCTGAAGCGCGAAAACGCGGAGGCCTCAAGAAATGATTCGAAAAACCCTGCATGAAAATATCTGCAGCCAGTCTAATAAGGTCACTGATTGGTTTTGTCAGAAAACCAAAAATCTGTATTATCCCATTTATTCCAGCTATGATATCCGCGATGCCGGATTCAAAATTTCCAACGTCGATGCCAATATTTTTCCGGCAGGGTTTAACAATATCTGCCCAACCGATAAAGAAAGTTCCATTGGTCTCATGGAACAATACTTGGACAAACACTATGGAAGTGATGTTCAAAAAATTCTGCTGGTGACGGAAGAGCACACCAACAATCCTTATTATTGGGAAAATGTCCTGACAATCCAAAAGCTTCTCAAAAGCGCAGGTCGCGAAGTGCTCATCGGTGTTCCCAGAATCATGGATCAGCCGCTCAAAGTGCAAAGCGCCTCCGGCCAAGAAGTTTCCATCGTCTCTGCATTTGAAAACTCAGCAGCCGTCAAAGAATTCAAGCCCGATTTGATCATTTCAAATAATGATTTTTCAGAGTCGCATGACGAGTGGGCCTCCCATTTGACCCTGCCCATGAATCCGCCGCGGGAGCTGGGTTGGTATCAACGAAAAAAATCTCAGTATTTTCAAAACTACAATCAATTGGTGTTGGAATTTTCTGAACTTATGGGATTCGATCCCTTCTTGCTCAATGTAAAAACAGATTATTTTGAACACTTTGATATCAACGAAGATTCTTCTCGATTGGAACTGGCTGATCGAGTGGATCGAATGATTGATCAATTGAAAACCGAATACTCAAAACGAGGGATCAGCCAAGAACCTTTTGTCTTTGTCAAAAATAATTCTGGAACTTATGGTTTGGCCGTCATCCGAGTCGGAAGCGGAGCTGAAATCAAAGATTGGAATTACAAATCCAGAAAAAAAATGAAAGCAGCTAAAGGCGGCCGTGACGTTGAAGAGGTCATCATTCAAGAGGGAATTCCTTCTGTGGTGCAAGCCGAGGGAGCTTCAGCGGAGCCAGTGATTTACATGATCGGTTGCGAATTGGCCGGTGGTTTTCTTCGAACTCACTCTGAGAAAAGCTCAACGGAGAGTTTGAACAGTCCGGGAGCGATTTACAAACGGCTCTGTGTTTCTGATTTGAATGTGAGTCTTCAGGGTTCGCCGCTTGAGAATGTGTATGGATGGACGGCAAGACTTGGACTTTTGGCGATCGGGATGGAAGCTCAACAGATGAATGCTCAGTTTTCTGGGTTTCAGAGGAAGGCTTGCGGGTCTTGAGTTCTCGATGATCTTGTTGCTTGTCTTTGTCATTTCGGCCGGGTGATGCGTCCTTGCCTCTGCCTCTTTAAAATTCGCCCATCCATGGGCTCACCCCCTTCGGGGGCTAAAGTTTTAAAGAGGAATTTTTTTTGGGGAGGGGAAATCCTTCTTTATAATTTAAATTCAGTCTTAAATTGATGGTTGGGTATTAATCCTGACCTTCGCCTCCCATCTTTCCTTTCCCTTTCCAGGTCATCGCGAGCACAAAATCCGAAGGATTTTGCCCCGCCAGGGGCGAGCGCAGGAAGCGCGAGTGCTCGGGATGCACAGCCACGGACGGCTGACTCTTCAACCGAAGAAAGAATTTCACGATCATTCCTAAGCCCAGCCCAAAGTCCAATCCGTCCAAAGTCCAGATAATCGAATCTTCACATCTTGGCTGAAAATCCGTTGTAAAATGGTTGCATGCGTATGGGGGATTTCAGGATGAAACCTTTTTTCACTTTTTTCGGGATGGCCTGCTTATTTTGTATAGGCTTTGCAATCAGTTGGTTCTCCAAAAATTTTCCGACACAAGCCTCCTACACTGTGATCACAAAAGTCGCTCGTGAACCCTCTGCTATCAAAAAAACATACGATTTTTCACATCTAGAAGGATCCGCCCTGAACTATGCAGCCAAACAAAGACTTTTAGACGGGGCAGCGGTCATTCATGATCGGAAAGACATCGGTATTGAGCTTGGACATTTTGTGATTCGTGGAAGTGACGGACAAAAAGTTTTCGCCTGCCAAAGATACTCTAAGATCGTGATGGCCTTTGAAGGTGAAGGAGTCGCCACTAGCGGTGAGCCTCCGCACATGGAAGTCGAAGGAACCTGTGAAATTTCAGACGACATCAATCGAATTGCAGCTGTTTGGATTCCGGTCTCAAAAATCATGGGAGAGCCAGTCGGGGATTCTGAATTTGATTTTCGTGAAAATCATCCATCCAAATTGAAATTCGCCAATGTTTCCGATCAATGGCCAACTCTTTGGCAATTGAAATCTTTGAGACTGATTGACCCAACAGGCGAAAATGGCGAAGTCGCTGTGCCGACTTCTGAACTCAAACAAATCTTAAAAAAGCCATTTTTGGTTCAGTTCTAAATTTACTTTGGAAGCTTTTTTTCAACGAAATATTCAGGTGATTGCAGATCAAATGCTGTAATCATTGCTTCGAATTGCTCAAGAGTGAGTTTTTCTTCAAAACGAAAGGCACAGCGAATGAGCGGGCGAGTGCCATGAACGTCATCAATTTTGATAATGATTCCCTTTTTTTGCAGCATTTTATTCTTGTTGTAGCAAATCTCGGCGATCATTAAGCGCTTTTCCTGGAGAGTTCGGGCTTTAATGTAAAAGCCCATTCCTTCTTGGGAAAGATCGCATATTTCAACGGAAATTCCATTCACCACACAGGTTGCTTTGACCTTCAGACGTTTGTTCTTCCGCTGAGATGGTTTTAAGATTGAATTTCCGGTCATTACTTTATTTTCCACATCATAATGGAAAAAAGAAAAGTCAATTTTTTGTTTATCCCAAAAAGAGACTCTGATGATGACCCTAGAACTGGCGAGCCAGCTCGACGAAAGTTCGGATCATGGCTCCAGAAGCTCCCTTTTTTGAACAGTAAGGCAATCGGTTGCCAACGGCCCAAGCCGTCCCAGCAATATCAAAATGAGCCCATGGAATTCCCTCTTCAACGAACTGCTCGAGGAAAGCCGCAGCTGTTGCCGATCCTGCGCCTTTGCTCGCTGAAATATTGGAAAGGTCAGCAAAAGTCCCTTTCATGTCTTTCACATGATGATCAGTGAGTGGCATGTTCCAAACCCATTCACCAGAGGCTTGAGCTGCTGTTTCGATTTTTTTCTTGAGGCCCTGATCACGAGTGAAAAAACCAGTGTGAGTATTTCCCAAAGCGACCACCATAGCTCCGGTCAAAGTGGCAGCATCAATGATCATCTGAGGCTTTTGTTCGCTGGCATAGCAAAGAGCATCGGCTAAGATCAAACGACCTTCGGCATCGGTGTTGTTGACCTCAAAGGATTTACCATTGCGTGCAAAGTGAACATCACCGGGCTTTGTCGCAGAACCATTGACCAGATTTTCAGTTGCAGGAACCAAGCAGATCAAATTCACTTTCAGTTTCAGTCGAGCAATAGCCAAAGTTGCACCCAGCACATTAGCGCCTCCGCACATATCGAATTTCATTTCTTCCATTCCTGCAGAAGGTTTGATGCTGATCCCGCCACAGTCAAAAGTCAGACCTTTGCCAACAAAAGCCAAAGGCTTCTTAGAAGCTGCCGCTCCTTTGTATTCAAGAATGATAAAATGGGGATCTTGATCTGAGCCTTGAGAAACCCCGAGCAAACCACCCATTTTTTCTTTTTTAATTCGGGCTCCATCCCAGATGGTGGCTTTGATCCCGGTTCCTTTGACAGCAGCAACAACTGTGTTTGCCAAAATGGTTGGAGTCATCAAATTGCCAGGCATATCGCCCAAACGACGCGAAAAATTCACGGATTCAGCAAGAATGTGGGCTTCTTGAAAGGCTCTTTTTGCAGCTGCATCGGTTGCTGATTGAGTGACAATTTTGATGGTATTTTCAGCTTTTTTATCAGCTTCCTTTTTGTTTGATTTCAATTCATCAAAATTGTAATCCGCCAACAAAACACCCTCTGTGAAAGCCTGAACAAATCGAGCTGTGTTTCTTTTGCTATCAATGACGGCATCGAAAAAGACAGAAGCATCAGCGCCTTTGAGAGCTTTGACGTTATTGCAAACAACTGCAGCAGCTTGACGAATGGATTCGTGATTGAGATTGTCACCCACACCGACAACCAGGACGTGGCGAAAACCTTCGAAATTCATGTCTCGATACAAGACAGAGTCTTGGGCGCGCGATGACAATTCTTTGCCATCGATGGCAGTTTTCAGTCGAGTGTTCAACCCAGAGTGTGTCAATTTGAGACTGTCTGTCTTTCCCCGCTTGGAATTAACCGCAAAAGCGACTAAAATTGCACCAGACTGAGACACTTTTGTGAGTTCGATTTTCATAGCACTCCCTTTGCAGTAATAACTGATCAAACAATGCGATTACGCAGAAAAGTTATGACCTTAGTCGATTGAACCTATGCTGTTTTTGGCCGAAAAGCAAATGACAGCTATCTCAAAGAAGAGGAGAAAACCGTGAACCTGATCCCATACGTCATCGAACAAACGTCCCGAGGAGAGCGCAGCTACGACATTTATTCCCGCCTTTTGAAGGATCGAATTGTGATTCTGGGTTCAGCCGTCACGGACGAAGTGGCCAATAGCCTGATTGCCCAAATTC
>JBGGMM010000159.1:0-3527 GCA_041288045.1 Pseudobdellovibrionaceae bacterium
GCTTTGCGGTTAAAAAGTCGTAATAGTAAGGCCTCTCCGGCAAATACCCCAGCCGACTTTTCAGATTTGAAGTCAGGGGACCTTGATCGAAAAAGTTGATTTCGCCGGCATCCGGCCTGACAAAGCCAAGTGCACACTTCAAAGTTGTGGTTTTACCTGCGCCATTGACTCCCACAAACCCTGTGGTTCGGCCTTTTTTGATTTCAAAAGAGAGCCCCTTCAAAACTTGTTGAGGCTTTTCTAACAGACTTGCTTTGAAAGTTTTAAACAGTCCTTGGACTTTCAACATTTGACCTCCTTACAGATGGAGATCAAGCTCCTTGACCATTTCGCGAACGGGATCATACTGCCGCTGCGTAGCTGGGATGAAGCCTTGTGCTCCTACTGTTTCCTTGACGTCTTTACTGCTGGATTTGAGTTTATCGACAACGTCAATTAATGCAAACATCAAATTATGTGTGAGTTTCGGGTATTGATCATAGAAATCTTGTCGAACGCAAAAAGGATCGTTGGGAATAGGATCACTGACCCAAAGCACCCGGACTTGCTGGACTGGCTGGGGCGATTTTGAGTATTTCACATAGGCGCTTCCCTTCCCCTCCTTATCATCAGAAAAAACAGCAACAGCATCGACTTCACCTTGGTCGAGCCAGACAATAGACTGTGAATGGGATCCCGAAAATTTTGTCTCCTTCGGTTCCACTTTCTTTTTTTTCATGAGGACCTTGGGATACAAATACCCCGAAGTCGATTTTTCGTCGACGAATCCGAATCGCTTATTTTTCAAACCCTCGACTGTTTTAATACCGGATTTCTTTTTGCTGAGAATGATCGAATAGTAAAATGGTTCATTCCACACCTTTTTCAAAAGGACTTTGGCGCCTGCCTCTTTTTCAGCAAAAACATAGGTCATCGCTGTGAAGAACGCGAAATCCACTTTCTTCGTTTTCATTGCTTCAATGAGGCCGGAGTAATTTTTTGACAGATAAACATTCACTGGAATCTGGAGTTCTGTCTGAAGGGCTTTGGCAATTTCCAAATATCCTCGTTTAGCGACCTCAGGATCTCCTCCAGGAAGAATTCCGATAGTGATTTCCCGAGGTGCTAACTGAGCCTGTGTGATGACTGTGAAAAATAGAAAAAAGAGAAGAATTAAACGTCTGACCATTGCCCCTCGATTTTTTCCATCGCCGGTAAAGGTGACACTTGAAAATCTCCGCGGCGTGAGTTTTTCAATGCCAAAACAAAGGCCTCGGCAGCATCACTTTCAGTCAGACAGGGAATGCTGTAATCCGTACAGGCACGCCGGATATCGAAGCTGGCCTCGATGGAAGTTCTGCCCCGAGTGGTATTGACGACAAAACTAACCTCTCCAGACCGAATTCGATCGACGCAGTGAGGGCGACCTTCATGGACTTTGCGGAGACTGAGAGCTCCGACGCCATTTTCATTAAAGAATTGCGCTGTTCCTGCAGTTGCCGAAACTGTATAGCCCATCTTTTGCAGCTCTTTGACCAGTGGAAGCATTTCAGATTTGTCTTTATCACGAAGAGAAAAGAAAACTTCGCCAGTTTCAGGAAGCCTGATCTGACTGGCAATGAAAGCCTTCATCAAAGCTTCTGAATAATCACGCCCTCTCCCCATACTTTCGCCAGTTGATTTCATTTCTGGACCTAAAATCGAATCAGCTTCGGGAAACTTTTTGAATGGAAAAACAACACCTTTGACAGAGACGGTCTTTGTCTTGCGCCAGTTGAATTTTTGCGGCTGAACCTCTGCCTGTGATTTTCCCAACATTGCCAAAACGCCAAGGTCGATCAAAGGAACCCCAGCCGCTTTGACAACAAAAGGAACTGATCGCGAGCTTCGAGGGTTGGCTTCAAGCATGTAGACTTGGTCATTCTGGACGGCCAACTGCAGATTCAGATGGCCAATCACTTGAATTCGATCCGCTAGTTTTTTGCTCAGCTCTTCAATTTTCGCACAGGTTTCATCTTTCAAGCGGTGCGGTGGAAGAACACCCATGCTATCGCCTGAATGGACTCCTGCCGCTTCGATATGCTCAACCACACCACCGACCAAAACCCAATCTTTTCCGCGAACCAAATCGACATCGACTTCCAACGCACCTTCTAAAAACTGATCAATCATACAAAGACGATCGGGGCCAGTGAATTGTTTGTGCCTTTCAAAATAGGATTGCAGTTCAATTTGATTTTCGACGACTTCCATCCGTCGACCTCCTAGCACATAGCTAGGACGACAAATAACAGGGTAGCCGATTTTTTTAACTTGCTCGACAGCTTCCTTTGAACTGCCAACCATAGCTGATTTTGGAATTTTAAACTGCAGCTCTTGACAGATTTTTGTGAAAAGCCCTCTGTCTTCGGCCATATCAATTGTTTCAAGATTGGAGCCCAAAAGCGGAAACCCGGCTTTGACCAAACCCTGTGCGAGATTGATCGGAGTCTGTCCACCCAACTGGGCAACGACCCCGAATGGTTTGATCCAGCGTAAGATTTCTTTCACATTTTCAAGAGTTAATGGCTCGAAAAACAAAATATCTGAAGTGTCGTAATCCGTGGAAACAGTTTCTGGATTGGAATTGATCATCACAACCGGATGCCCAAATTTCTGAAATGCTTTAACACCTCGGACGCAACTGTAATCAAACTCAATTCCCTGTCCAATTCGATTCGGTCCGCTGCCAATAACAACGACTGGATTTTTCACTTGGCATTGGCTGGATTCATAGGCCCAGTAGGTCGAGTAAAAATAAGGAGTACTAGAAGCAAATTCGCCAGCACAGGTATCGACTTGTTGAAATTTTGGAAAGAGTTTAAAGTTTTCGCGAGTTTCAAAAATTTGCTCTGCTGTCGTGCCCACAATATGACCAATCAAGGCATCTGAAAAACCTTTTTTCTTGGCCTGAAGCAAAAGAGATTTTTGCTTTTCTTTTTCAGTTTCATCCCATTCCTTTGCCAATTTTTTTTCAAATGAAGTGAGATTTTCTAGCTGCTCTAAAAACCAGGGTGTAATTTGGGTCAGGCGGTGGATTTCTTTGATCGAAGTTCCATTTCGAAAAGCCTGATAAATCTGAAAAAGGCGCTGACTATTCGGATATGAAATTTTATCGATCACAACCTGAACTTCGGGAAAGCCCAAAGTTGAAAATTCAAGAGAGAGGGCAGCTTTCATGAAGGATTCTTGGAAAGTCCTTCCAATCCCCATGACCTCACCAACACTCTTCATTTGAGTCGTCAAATAATCCTGAGAGCCAGGAAATTTCTCAAATGCAAATCTTGGGATTTTAGTGACGACATAATCCAAAGCGGGCTCGTAACAGGATGGAGTGACTTTGGTGATGTCATTTTGAATTTCATCCAAAGTGTAACCGACAGCCAAAAGAGCCGCAATTTTAGCAATTGGAAAACCTGTGGCTTTACTTGCCAAAGCCGAAGACCGGCTCACGCGCGGATTCATTTCAATCACCACCCGCTCACCTGTGACAGGATGGACGGCAAATT
>JBGGMM010000160.1:0-5657 GCA_041288045.1 Pseudobdellovibrionaceae bacterium
TACAATGGTCAGGCAGGGCTTGCTGCTCCTATTGGTCGTGGTGTTGGAAATGGGACTAATGGGGCCGATGCAACTGGAGCTCCTGGAGTCAACATCGATGGTTCCGATGATATTTCTCCAACTGGTGGGGCGCCAAAGCCGACCGCTGGTGGTGGAAGTGGCAGTGGATCAGCTGGTTCCGGTGGCGGTGGCGGCGGACTTGGTTCTGGCAATAGCGCAGCTGGAAAAAATGGAGCTGCCGATGGTAAAGAAACAAAAGCTTTGAATCCAAATATTCTGTCTGGTTTTGATGGTGGCGGCGGAGGCGGAGGATCACGTGGTGGTGGCGGTGGTCGCCCCGATTCTCCTTACGGTGCTTACATGCCGGGTGGAAGCAAAGATCCAAGCCGCAACATTGCCTCGAAAACTTTTGGCAATGGGCAAGTCACTGGTGCTGGATCAAAATCAAATTGGGAAAAAGTGAGAGAGCGCTATGTGGATAACAAGCCAACTCTCATGGGGAAATAAGGGGGAGCGATGAAAACGAAAAGATTGATTTCTTTCATAGCCGTGATCGGATTGATTTCTCCAATGAGTCTCGCACAAACAGGTCGCGGCAGCTCCGGGTCATCAATGGCGCAAGGAGTGGATGCAACAACTGTGTCAACATCAGCAACGACGACCACGACGTTACCGAAAAAAGATCCCACCATTCAGACACTGGGTGAGCAAGGTGAGAAAAATACACAAATGGGAACATGGCTTGGGATTGCGGCGGTTGGAGTAACTGCTGCTGGCGTAGGAAAACACTGTCCGTGTAACTCAGGTTGTGGAACTTGCTACGCGTTTGTCGCAGGCTTAGTTGCCAGTATTGGTGTGACTTACAAAATGATGAGTGCAGCGAAGGGCTCCAGCAAAACAGTTCCGGCTGTGACTGTTGGGGCGGATCCTTACAATCTCAATCCTGATGGGTTGCCTGGTGGTTCGGCTTCGGCTCCGCGGACTCCTGATTTTGAGGGCGATCCGGATTGGAAATCGGGGCAGAAAACTTTGAAGGCTTTGAAGGATCGTGGATTTAAAATTGATCCGAAGACAGGAGCGATCACCACTCCGGATGGTAAAGTGATTTCAGCGACGACTTCAGCTGCTGGAATGCAAGCTCAGGGTCTTTCTTCGAGTGATATCAAAGCCTTTGAAGATGCGATGAAGCAGGTGCCTGCAAAGGCTCAGGAAAAATTCGCCAAAGGGACTGACAGCCAAGATATGTTTGGCGACAGCACTGGCGGTGGAAGCAAACCCACAAATAGTGCATCTGGTATGGCGGGATTTCCTGGACTTCAGACCGCCTCGACTGGGCCAAAGCTTGGAATTGATCGAGATCCCGCACAAGTTGCCGGGATGAAAAAAATGTACAACGGTGAGCCCATCGGGGTTTCTGCGGATTCTGTCTTTTTGATGATTGATCGCAGATACGACCTTCATAGGGAAAAGGGATCCTTCTTGCTCCCCAGCAAATAAGCGGGCATTCTGAGGGACATGAGTCTAGCTGCGCTTTCACGGAAGAAAGAGCTTCGTGTTGTTGGTGTCATGAATGGAACCAGTCTTGATGGCATCGACTATGTCTATTGCAAAATCGAAAATTCAAGAAAGACCAAGATCTCTTTTCTGGACCAAGAGCATTTTTCTTTCCCAGATCCCATCCGCCAGCAATTGGTCAAAGCCGCCAATCACACTTTGAATGTGGCAGAGCTTTCGGACCTGCACCATGAATTGGGCCGATTGTACCAAGCCCAGTTTAAAAAAATCATAGCTAAACGAAATTGGAAAGTGGATGCCATTGGTCTTCATGGACAAACGGTTTATCACGCCCCACCCAAAGCCACTTTGCAAATCGGTGAGCCCTCTTATTTGGCCACACAAGCAGGTGTTCCCGTCATTTCAGATTTTCGCACAGCGGATTTAGCAGCTGGTGGACAGGGAGCGCCGATTGCTTCTCTTTTTCATCGGGTGGTTTTTCAAGCCCAATTTCCCAATCAAGTGATCAGCGTTCACAATCTGGGGGGAATCAGCAATCTGAGCTTCATCAATAAAAAAGGGGACGTGGAAAAGGCATTCGACACAGGCCCCGCCAACATGCTGATGGATCTTTTCATTTCCAAAGTCAGCCACGGCGAATTGAGCTATGATAAAAGTGGAAAATTCGCCTCAAAAGGAATTCCTGTGCAAAAGTATGTGGAAGACCTTCTGAGCTCAGATCCATTTTTCAATCAGAAGCCACCCAAAAGCTGTGGTCGTGAACAGTACGGAGATTCCTTCTTACAAAAATTGGAAAATCATTTAGGACCGATGTTGCCAGAAGATAAAATGGCCACTCTTGCCGAGCTCACAGCCAGATCGATTTCTGATGCTTACAATCGATACTGTTCATCAATCCCCAAAGCCATCATTCTTTGCGGCGGTGGCGCTTTGAATCCCTACCTTCAAAAAAGAATTCAATATCATTTGCCGAAATCCCAAGTCATGACCACCGAAGATTTTGGTTGGCCTGTGAGCTCCATTGAAGGAGCCGCCTTTGCCTTGCTCGCGGCTTACCGCATTTGGGAAAAGACTGCGAATCTTCCAAAAACCACCGGCGCAAAAAAAGCCGTGTTCTTAGGGAAAATCACAGAAGCTTACTAATTGGCTTTGCGAATTTTCTGAACCAGAGCCTGCAAATCTGAAAGCTGAGCCCAGTCCTTTTCTACAACGTACTTTTGAAGTGAATTCAAGCGAATGGTCTGAATGAGATACTCCTGCCAAAAAGGTCTCTCTTTCAAGTTTGCCTGCAAAGATTGAAGGCAAGTCTCAGTGGCATGAAGAAAATCGGCAGGATTTCCAGTTTCAAACCATTCCGCTTGGGCTTCGAAAGCGTGCACTTCTTCCCCGGCCTTCATCGCCTCGGTCAAAGTTTCGTAGAGGATATTTTCAACTGTGACCTGTGGCTTGAAATAAGAAGCGATTTTTTCAGAAAGCAAAAGAACACCAGTGAAATGCAATCCCCGAGGAGCTTCTGCACCTGGATTGGTTTTCGAAAATAATTTGATCTTGCTACCTTCAGACAGCCAGGCTCCGCCAAATTTCTGCCCCACTTCGGGGTGCTCAATGGTCAAAAGAGTGGCAATCCCTTTGTGCCAGCGATGAAAGGAAATCATTTCTTCAAGCAGTCCACTTTGATGTGGCAGAATCACCTCATCGGCATTCATCACAAAAAAATCTCCGCGGCCTTTGAGATGTTTGAAAGCATTGTGAATGCCACCGCCACTTCCAAGCAATTCCCCCTCTTCAGAGGAAAACACCAATTCATTCCAGCAGCGAGAGACTCTTTCAAAGAGTTTCCGAATTTCATCAGGCAAATGATAGGTGTTCACCACAAGCTTATCGATTTTGATTCTTTCCATCAAAGCCAGTGGATAGCAGGCAAGTGGCACACTGAGAAAGGGGATGGCTGGCTTTGGCAAAGTCTGAGTAAAAGGTCTCAGTCTTGTCCCTTCGCCAGCGGCCAGCAACATGACATTCATAGGGCTTCGTACTTGCGCTCAATGGCGCCAGAATCAATCAAGATATCAGAAAAAACTTTATACTCTGGAAATTCATTCAAGCTTTTGATCACACGGCGAAGAGTGTGAGAGATGTACTTCAGATAACGAGTGTCGTTTCTTAAATTAAAAAAACTTGAAAAGCTTCCACAAGCTTTGAAACATCTTTGGATTGTCTGCAATTCATAAATACGATCAAAATGGGCTCGGGAAAAATCTTTCGGCAGAAAAGATTTTGCTTTTGAAAGATAGTCATCCAAAAGTAGACCCGACATCTGCTCATTCAAATTGACATAGGAATCTCGCAGCAAGCTGACCAGGTCGTATTGGATCGGTCCCAAACGTGCATCCTGAAAATCAATCACTCGCATTTCATTGAATTTGATCATCAAGTTGCGTGAGTGATAATCCCGGTGAGCAATGAATTTAGGCTCTTTGTGCAAACGCTCGCAAATATCAGTGAAAACCTTGGTCAGTTCGGCATTGGACTTTTCGCTGAATTGAAATTTGCAAACTCCCGAAAGCAGATTGTCCTGACCGTATTTCATTTCCCAAAGAAATTTTTCCACATCAAATTGAATTTGAAAAGCTGTGCACGGGCTCTTGTCGGCAGTTGCATGAAAATGAATTTTGATGATTTCATCGATAGCCTGTTTGTAAAAAGAAAGGGAAGCCTCTTGATTCTGGCTTTCCCAAAATTTTCTTTCCAACGTCAAATCGCCCAAATCTTCTAAAAGCACGAGTCCAAGCTTCTCGTCCATGCCGATGACTTCGGGAACATGAATTTTATGTTTAGCGAAATGATTCAGGACTGATAAGAAAGGATAATTTTCTGGGTCAAAAGGTTCCCAACGCATCAAAACCAGAGATTGATTGTTGTGAACCACCCGGTAGTAACGTCGGTTCGACGCATCTCCGGCCAGCTGATAGACTTGAAAATCAGCGCTTTGAAGATGCGTCTCTAAAAATTTTTGAAAAAATTCATCCACAGTGGCTTGCATCCACTGATGGTCTCAAAACTCGAGCATGATTTCAAGCGTCTCTTGCATGAGCTTGGGGTCTCTTGGCAGTCTTTCGACCTCAAGCCGGTGAACCTTCATGATCTTAGCTAGACCTGGATGAAGCATTCCCTGAGCTTGCAATTCCTCTACGGGAGTCGTGCATCCGATCAACAGCAAAGGTTCATCGGCAGGGGAGCCGTCCGCCAAAGCCAAATGCAGAATGTCCTGCATTTCCGGACTGAGATTCAAAATGTCTTCAATTAAAAGAGTCAAAGCCCCTAGTGATTTCAAATCAGCCGGAGTTTTCACTTGATCTTGAATGTCTGAAAATTTCAAAAAAGCCCAGCGCTCGGCGACTTCATGAATGTTCTGGGCCAGACGAGGAATGAGGTGCGGATTCTTTGCTTGAAGACAAAGAATATTTGTCGCTGCCGTTGTTTTCTGATTTTCTTCGGAAAGCTCAAAGGGTTGGAAAATCGAAATCACCTCTTCAGGTGGCTCGGCTTTCGCATTGTGGGTCATCTGTTCCACGTACCAATTGAAAAGTTCCGGCTCCAAAAAAAGGCGAATCAACTGACTGACAGTTTCTTGCTCTGTTTTCTGCAGAGAAGCCCCCCTGTCAACAATAGCCGTCGCTAAGAATTTGTCGTTCACTTGAATTGGAACGTGTAAATCCCCGCGAGATAACAAGAAGCCATCTTCTTTGATTTCCAAAGAAGAGACTTCCTGCATGAAGTTGACTCGCAAACCCTTCCCATAGCGGTCCTTTAGGATGCCCTTTAATTTCCCCACAGCGACTGAATCCAAAATGTCTCTCACCATAATAAACCCCAAATTTCTATCGAGACCGAACAGACTGCCTATATTCAATCCACGTGCCCAGAATTGTCGCCTCGGCGAGCGAGCCAATTCGTTTAGAAGGCCATTTTCAAAAATTTCAAATGTCAGTTTTAGGTCAATAAAGAAAAGAATTCATTTAGACGAAGAATCGAAGAACCCCATGCCAAGGCTCTCTGTGAAAAAAAGATCTGTCGTGAGAGTAGACAGCTTCTCAACTCCAAAGCAGCTGCCAATCGGCTGTCGAAAGCCCTCTCAATCTTTG
>JBGGMM010000161.1:0-3274 GCA_041288045.1 Pseudobdellovibrionaceae bacterium
TAAAGACCCCATTCCAAAATCGCATATTTCAAAGAATACCAGTAGTAACGCATTCGATAGTCAAATTTCATCTGGATGACTTCAAGTCTTTCTAAAGATTCAAGCAATGACGAAGCCCCTTTTGATTTTGAAAACAACTGCCCAGCTTTAATGAACCAATTCGTGCCAGCAAAAACGATTTTGTTCGTTCCAAACAAAGTCTGAAGCCCATTCTGCCAGTCACCAATTTTCATTTTTTCTTCACGCTCGTACTGACCTTCATGTTCGAAAGCGGCCTTCGGAGTGTAACCATCATCCCGATAGTTGCCCTTTGCATCCCGAAATGGCTCTTCAGGCACGATCGACCAGGTCACCATGCGAACCAATTCTTTGACGATGATTTCATTGGCCTCTTCTCCCAGTTCTTGAGCAAAGCGTTCACGTGTGATCGTCAGACCATTAAATGTCTTTCCCACCGGCAGCTCCGGCAGAACCTGAGTGTAAACTTCGCTCAGATTCACCAGTTTGGCCTTTTCACTTTCTGGCTGCTTCACAAGGTAACGAAAAATCTCTTCGGTGATTTCTCGAGCATCAAGGCCGGATTCAAAAATTCCTGGAAAAGTCTTTTTGATCCAATCCATACTGAAAGCATCTGTGACCAGATTGTTCCTTTTCGCAGAAGCAATGATTTCTTCTAAAGTCGGAATGACATATCGAGCATCCCGAGTTGGATTGGATTCAACGATTTTTTTAATGACTGCATTTTCTTTGTAAGTTTCGAAAAGTTCCTTTTCACTCATTTGATAATTGGGCTTTTTCCCCGTAGTGTTGAGATTCGTGTCCAGAGCCTCTGCAGGCAAAAGCTTTCGAATGGCGACAAAGGCTTTAAAAAGCGTTGCTCGCATCTCGTTGTGTTTCTCTATATAGGTGTAGGGCCGATCAGGCCAATGGCCCATCAGGGCGTGACCAACAGAATATCCATTTCCCGAGTGCGCATAGGAATCCATCAAAGTATGAAGACCGCCACCGACCAACATCAAATTTCCAGTTCGCAATCCTTCCGTCAGCATCTCGCTGGCAAAGGGATGATTTTTGGTTGCCAGACCATAGATTTTCATGTGCTGACCATGATTGGTTTCAACGCCTGTCTTGTATTCGACTTTGTTGGTGGGAAAATGAAAAATCCTTCGCAGACGTCCTCCGACAACCCAAGTGGGAAACATGGCCGAAGTCGAAAGCTGCACATCAATCCACTGATTGTAAGTGGCAATTTCTAAAGCCACCTCGTGCCCAATCCCCGTCCATCTGGCCATCGCATAAGTTTCATAAAAATGCGTATCCACCGAGTAAGCTGAGCCGACTTGACTGAAAACCATCAGAGCCAGAAACAGACCCATTTTGATCCATTTGTTTTTCATAAAAAACCTTTCATAAAATAATCACTTCAATCATTCGCAAAAACATGAGCCATGCTTTCCAAAAAGGCGCTTCGTGGAAATGGGTTCACGGATTTATCTTTATTGACGTTCACAACAGGCAGAGCAAAGGCCCAATGATGACAGCCAAAAAGTCCTAAAAATTTAGATTGAATTTCCAAATTCGGGTTCAGACTGCGAATCAGTTCCGGCCAGGCAATGACTTTGGCAACTGCCACCTGACTGTCATTCAGCGAAGCTCCGGAAGCTTTGCGAAGGTCACGGTAATTTTCAAGCAGTCCCAAATAATCCGCACCATTGAAAGGTCCCGATGCCCATTGCTGCTGAGCCAAATCTTTTTCTTCTTGAATCGAAGAATAAGGATCCGCCAAAGTGGCCGTCAACGAGTAGAAGGTCAATCCCTTTGGCAATTGAGCTTGAGTCCACCATTTCAATCGAGCCGGAGTCGTCAATTCCGTCGCAGCTTTCACGGCATGATCAACAAATTTTTGAAATCGAATCACATTCAAACTGTATGCTTCATGTGAAATTCCATGGAATGAAAAATAGGGAAATTCTGGCGACTGTTCAATCAATCCATAATTGGCCGCCACTGACAGCGCCAGACCGATGATGGCGCGAGGATCTGAACTCTTTCCCTTTGCAATTTGAGCTTTGAGAAAAGCCTGCAGGTCATGACCAGGACTGATCAAAAGTTCCGAGAAAAATTTCAGCCACAAATGCATATTTTGCAGCCGAGTCTTTCCAGCCTCAAAAAATCCAAGCTGATGTGTGAGCTTAAGATTGCTAGCAAGAAACTGCAGAGCTTGAAGCTGCCGATTCATGATAGAACCAGAAACCAGCATCTGATCGGCCAAATCCGATCCCCAAGTCACACCACCAACTGCGAAAAGCCCTTTGGCACTGGCATCCTGAGATTGACGAAGCATTTCCAAAGCCACCATCGTCCCACGAGAGTAGCCGACATAGGCAAATTTTTGCGGCTTTCCCTCAATCGCAAAGTATTTCTGCAAGCGCCGATTGAAAATCCCAGCAATATTTTGAATTTCACCAACGGATTCCAGAGACATTCGCGGAGTTTTAAACAACACGATTTTCACAAGCGGCCGTCCCGATTCATCATCTAAGCTTGTCACCGAAAGAAGCTCATCCAAGGCAACAACTCGAACTCGGCTTTTATCCAGAGCCATGAAATCCAAAGAAAAATGGAAATCACAGTGCAATTCTCCACCCGATTGGCAAAGACCCTGTGATTGGGAAAGAGATTGAATCTTGTTCTTGAAGCTCGGACTGAGAGTGGATTGTTGACTGCCAGTGATTTCATTAAAAGCCAAAGGATCAATGAACTCACCAAACACTCCAGGTACCACAACCAAAGTCACCGGATTTTTCCTCAATGATTCACGATCGAACAGATCCTTTTCACTAGATCCCACATTCGAAATCATCTGAGTTTTCGTTTGGTGAATGAGCACGTTTTCACGATTCCAAATCTGAAATTTTGTCTGCGCCGACTCCCCGGCCTTTTCTTGAAGAGCCTCCAATGGCAATTGATAGAGAAGCTGATTCAAGGAAAGGCTCTGTCCCGTCTGAACTTGATATGTTTTTTCCAATAGTTTTCGATAAGAACCCTGCAGAGATTGAACTTCCGCAATAGCAGAAAAAGTCCAAACCAAGGACAATACAAAAGCTCCGAATTTCAAATTTTTCGGTCCAAAATTCATGACAACTCTCCGCCGGGGGATCAAAAGAGCAATGCCGGGACCAACCGAGAGCCCGCAAAAAACCGAGTTTTTTTAGATATCTAATGAGATTGAGTTAAGAAATGAACTGTCTATGTCTTTGACAGAGGACTTTTT
>JBGGMM010000162.1:0-6751 GCA_041288045.1 Pseudobdellovibrionaceae bacterium
ACTGAGCGGCTCTCAAAATTCTGCACGTCTTCAGAGTTGTAAATCTCTTTGTAGACATGCTCAGGAATGTGACCCATCGAAACCACACCTTTTTTATCTCCATTGACCACAGACATGCCAACAGCCAACATTGATTCAAGAATATATCGAGGTCTTTCCCACAGATGAAACCATTCATTCACCAGGAGATCCAAATAAGAATATCCAGAATAACGATAAAAATTAAAAGTTCGAAAAATTTGAATGTGGTCCGAATTGTAAATTTCAATGACGTCGTCTTTTTGCAGAATGCTCTGAAAATCGTCTTTTAAATTTAGACCGTAAAGTTTCATAGCTTTAGCAACCAAAAGCCATTCGGGATGGTTGATCGATTCAACGCTGCTGTCTTGCAATTCACCGGAAACGATTTGCTTCATGACATTAATCTGATTCTGAATTGCTTGCTTGCGATCACCTGACATCGCAGAAAGCTTCGTCATTGCGTTTCGAGAATGAGCCTTAACCGGGCGACCCAAAAGAGTCGTGCTCAGGCCCGCCAAAGTTTCAACACCCTGAAGAACAGTCAGATCGATTTCACTGATCGTCTGATCAGTCGCACTGAAGCTCAAATTTTCCATGAATGCCCCCTACAAAAAAATCAGACGGCCTTTTTACGTCGAGTCTGTCTTTTTGCGTAAATTTTCTTTTCAATCTCAATCTTTGAATCTGCAACCATCACTTCTACCAGCTTTTCAGGTTGCAATTTCAAGATGTTGATCAAACGAGGCAAGCTGTGCGAGGGAGGTGCGCAAAGACCACGCTCCCAGTTGGAAACAAATTGTGAATGGACATTGCCAATTTCATTGGCCAGTTGGGTTTGAGTGTAACCGGCATCCATTCTCTTCTTTTTCAAATACAGACCTAAATTCGAAAATGCTGACATATTGAGAGAACCCCTTAGTCGAAAGAAAAAACAAAAAAGCATCTTTCTTGAGTAGACTTTATAGCAAACCTTGCCTCTGAACGCCAACTCTAGTTTTAGGATTTACAACAGCCGCCCGAATCGTTTCTATTAGGTAAATATTTTAGTTCTCAGCTCTAAAATCATAGCTAGGCGCGGCCATCACGCCTCGGTATAAAACAAGTAATTATTTGTTTTTATGAAGTAAACAAGAAATTGGCTGGTCTTACTTGGCCGCCCGAGGGGCCAAACGAATCCATTTTTCCAAGGCCCCAAAGAGCCCCTCTACAAATTGAATCATTGAATCCGTTGGTATTGAGGTTTTGTCCTCAGACAAAGAAAGATTGAGAATCTCTGCTAAACGCTTTCCGCCCTGAAGGACGCGGCGATCGATAATGGTGCTGGCTTCTTTTGAATATTGATTTTGGTCTGTTAAATACCTTTGATCATAGGCGAAAGGTAAATAGTTCAGGGATTCCCTGTACCAAACTAGAACATTGACTGTTGTTTGTTTGGTTTTGACCTCTGCAGATTGGGTATCGAGAAGCCATTGAGCATATTTCCAGCTGGGATCCCGGTGCCGGGAGCCCTCAATCTGTGCCAGTTTTCCATAAATGATTTCAGAATCCCATACCTTGTGGAGATTGCTTCGGCCGCCTTGCCAATTGAGCTGGATTGGATTTCCACCTTGTTGCTGTGAGGATCCAGTGTGAAGAGGCTGATGCAAATCACCGACAAAATGGACCAAAAATTTCAAGGCCATTTGTTTTTCAGAACGAGTGGCCATTGGGTTTTTAAGAATTTTTTCAGAAGCAGTGATGGCCTCGACCACCCCAGCTCGGTATTTTTTGCGGCCGCCTGCTGTCAGACTCAGAAGGTTATTCTGATAGTCAAATTCTGGAGTGGCGTCCGAAGTCCGAGTATTTTGATAATGATAGGGCAAAGTGTGAGCGTAATCAGGGTTTCCTCGCATATCATCAGCCCAATTGGCCACATCAACCAGCCTTTTTCCATCGAGCAAATTGGCGATTTCAGCTTTTGCTGCCGGTGAAAGGTAGGCTTCCGCCACGAGAGCAGTTGCCTTGTGACCGATAGGTCCCCAAGCCCTCAGATCAAGAGCCATCAAAAAAAGAAGGGTAAAAATGAAAATTGCTTTTTTCACACGATCCCCCAAAACTGGCACTTCGTTTGTGCCGATTGTAGATCGTGCAAGATCGAGCCCTCTGAGAGCTCATTTATGTGGTTCTGAAAACCGAATCATCGATGAGAGACCACAATTGTCTCTGCAATCGACAGATTTTGTTTTCTACCGACTATTTAGGCTTTTGTTTTGAATTAATTTCCCAAATCGATCACTGGACTTCAAATGCCCCGATATCGCATTTGCCGTCAACCAGACGTGGCACTCCCCTCTGGTCCTCAGCTGCACAGGTCAAAGGATTGCCCTGATTGATTGCCGGCGAAGTGGGAAGCAATGCCATCGTCATCGAAAGTCCACCATTGTCCTGAAGAGCAGCTAGTTGAGCGTCTTTGCCGATTTGATCGGCGACTCCCGAAAGATTGCAGTCGTTGGCGGCACTGTCACTGAGATTGTGACCCAATGAAGTGATGGGTTGAGCCGCACTGCCCTTGCAATGGGCCAGCACTCCGGCTGAGCGATTGTTTGAGAAAATACTGTTTTCCAAAGTGACATTTGTACTTTGCACAGCGATAGCACCAGGGTACCAAGAGCTGCTAGCGACATTGTTAAAGAAAGTGGCGTGAGTGATCGCCATTCTTTGAGCTCCATGATAAATCCCTCCGCCAGCATTTGCGGAGTTGGATGCGAAAGTCACGTTGGACAAAGTGGCATTGGAAGAGGCCGTTTGATCGACGTAGAGGCCTCCACCATTGGAGCCAGATGTATTGTTGGCAAAAAGAGTCTGCGAGATATTGAGATTCCCGCTGTGGCTGGAAATCCCAGCACCCGGGCCACTCGCCTTATTGCCAATGAAAGCACAGCGAGTGATCGTTGCCTGCGTGTACAACCAAAGCGACAGTCCCCCACCAAAATTGGCATTGATGGTCTCATTATTTTGAATGATCGAATCGCTCAGATCCAATGTGGCTTGTGCACCTGCCTGGCCAAAAACCGCAATGCCAGCACCATTCGCCAACCCCGAAGAGCCTCCACCAGAGATTTTGTTATTTTGGATGATCAAGGATTTCATCGTAGCTGTGATTGGGACTGTCGACCTCACCACTTCGATACCAGCGCCCGCTTCACCATTCGTAAAGCCATTTTGAATGACGAGATTTTCAAGAAGGGTTGGGCCCGCTGTGATTGACATGATCTGAGTGGCTTGCAATCCGTCGATGACTGTCTTGTTTTCGCAGTCACCGAAAATCTCCATGCCTTTGGTGATACTCAATCGAGTTCTTGAAGTGAGCGAAATATTTCCCGCCGGTGCCACAATCAATTTCGGAGTTGAAGACGCATTTGCGGCAGAAATGGCTGCGCGCAAAGTGCATGTTCCGCTGGAAGTTCGGCAGGTAGTTCCACCCATGTTGCTGGCATCCCCAAGATCATTCACCAAAAATCCTGATCCCGTTTGAATTTGCAAATTATTGGTGATGGGCGCAGCACCGCCAGTGGCTGTGATTGTGTATGTTGTGCGGGAAGTAGACACAGTCGGTGTGCCTGAAATTTCCCCTGTCGAAGAGTTCAAGCTAAGGCCATCCGGAAGAGCTGGAGAAATCGAGTAAGACATTCCTGCTGTCGCCACAGATGGAGCTTGTGGTGGATTGGCCTGGCCTTGAAGGAATACTCGGGCCGAGCAGGCGTACTTCACAGCAGGAGAAATCGCCTGTCCACAGCTTTGTCCTGAGAGCAAATTTGGTGATCCCGCATAAGGCTCGGCTGATGAAGGATCGTATGCAGCTTGCACCAATGGATCCGAGCAGCTCAATTGGGAAAGTGATTGAGAGCAAGAATCCGCTCCCGAACCGCTTCCAACAAGAGTTCCAGAATCCTCAGCCAGAATGATTGAAGAAAGTGTTTTATAAGCTGATGGAATTTTCAAAGGAGCATAAAAGCCGGTGGTTGATAAGATGTTTTGCTGACATTGACTGACAGTCACGCTGGGGTGGCAGCGACTGACGACTTCGCAAATGCTGGTTGCGATTTTTCTTGTCACCAGTGGATTTCCGGCGACAGTGTTTTGCAGCACAGGTCCCACTTCGATAAATTGCGCGGGCTTGTTGCAGGCATTGTAACTGAGAGTTAATCCCAGTCCCATGGAGCCAATGAGAATGGCGGCTCGAGTGCTTCGTTTCATGACGATTCCCCCTCATCTTCTCCCTTGGTGATCGGGAAAAGATAGATATTGAGCTGATAGATAGAGTTGGGCCCCTGGTCCTTGGAGGCCACCTCGAGAATATCCCTTCGAAATTTCTCTATCATCTCCTTAATTATTGTAGCAGATTCTGACGACAAGCCCAGAGACAGAGCCGATAAATCCCTCTGATTCCGAGGGATTCGGTCGATACTCTCGGCAGCTTTTTTCATCATCTCTTTATGATACTGAGCGAGCGAACTCGAAGTGATCGCATTGGTCGTCACCACTGTGGGATTGGTCTGCACGAGCTTTCCCGACTCATTTCGAGACAGAAGACCGAGATTGATGAGTTCTTCGAGAGCTTTTCTCGCTTCAGAAGTGGTGATCGGCGGATTGATTTTTTTGGCAATCCATTCAGGATCTTCTTTGAAATCCGTAAGGTTCACAAGACCCCGCACGATGGGGAAATACCAGCGATCAAAATAATGATATTGAGCTTCGCTCAGGGGATAAGTTCGTTTGAATGTTCTTGAGCGGATGAGTTCCTGTGAATACTTTTGTTTTTCTTCACTGCTTGTTGCTTGATTGAAGAGAACCAGGTTTTTAAAGAAAGCGCTTTCTTCTTTGTTCAGCTTCATCGCCTTACTAAATTTATCGATGGTCTCAGGAACGATATTGATTTTTCCGTCGATAACGATCTTTAGAATGTTTGGAGACTTGAAATCACCGAGTTTGGCAAAATATCTGTAAGAAAAATTTTTGTTCGTGGCCTTTGAATGAAAATAGTAATCCCTCAGATAAATCCGATAATCATCGTATTCGAAAACTGTTTTGAGGCTCGGTGCCTTGTCCATTTTTGAGAATTTCCCTAAGTCCTTTAATTGTGTCATGAAACATTGGGTCCCACAACAGTAGTTAACGACTAGTTAACGGAAATATTTTTGATATCTATTTAAATTCAATAACTTACCTTATCCTAATTTCATCTTTAGGGGTTTTAAGTTTTATCAAATTTGGATTTCTAGTTAACAGGTCACTGTCCGTTCAATCCACTCCTGTTACAGCAAATTCCATATCAATGATCGGGGGAAAGATGAAATGGATCTTGAGCGTATTCTCATTTTTAATGATGGCAGAAATCAGCCATGCGGCTTGTGACCAGACTTTAAGTCCAGGTGCAAATGTGGCTTCGGCTGTTTCCAGTGCGCCTGCGGGAGCCACCATTTGCTTAAATGCTGGCAGCTACGGAAACGTCCAATTTACGAATTTCAGCAAATCTCCGAGAGTCACGGTGCAATCGGTGTCCGGGCGAACGGCCACTCTCAGTGCCAACTACTATAACGCCAGCGGGATTGACCTGAAAAGTTTAACGATCTCAGGTTTGGATATCAGAAATGGTTCTCGAAATATTACCGCTCAAGGCAACACCTTTACTGGCCAAACAGTGATCAATATGGGCAGCAATGGTGGAAACTATGGCGATGCCAATATTCTTCTGGATGGAAATACTTTTGATGGCATTAGCGTTTGCACCAATTGCTATGAAGGCCGCGTGGAGGTGATTTCAAGTTTGCCTTGCGGAGTTACCATCTCAAACAATCATTTTGGTGGCGCAGGCGAATCTGACGGTATTCAGATGAGCGCGAAAGGACTTAAGATTGGTCCTGGCAACGTCTTTGAAGGCATTATCCAAGGAAATTACGGCCGCCACGTCGATGCGATTCAAGGCGTCGGGCAATCCGGTACAATCATCACGGGCAATTACTTTTTCAACAACACAATCAATATCGGTTTTTACGATGGTGGGAGTTCAGAGCAAATCACCCACAACGTTTTTGGTCCACCAAGAGACAATCTTCAAAATCTTCAACTTGGTGGAATCCAGGGCATGATCATGGCCCATAACACTTTCAGAAATACAATCATCGCTCATGGAACCAAATCTGGCGATACGGCAAATAGCGGATGGACAGTTCGGGATAATATTTTTGTGAATAGTGATTTGATCAATTCCGGGGACCAACTTCAGTGCAACAACTGCGTCTATAACTCCAATCTTTTTGATGCCAGCAGCTCATCCCGAGGAACGAATGCTCTCATTGGCTCACCCACTTTCGTTGGCGGTTCGGCACCGAGCACTTGGGCGGGTTACCAACTGACTTCTTCCTCTCTCGGATATAGAGCTGCGTCTGATGGTTTGGACCTTGGACCAAGCTCTTTCGGCGGAACACCGCCGCCACCTCCACCAGTTTCGTTGGCAGCTCCAACCAATCTTCGTGTGGTTTCTTTGGCTTACAATCAAGTGAAAGTGCAGTGGGATTCTTCTTCAAGCTCTCAGAGCGGATTTATCGTCAATCGCAAAGCAGGCTCTGGATCTTATGCGCAAGCTGCTTCCGTTTCATCTTCAACTTTGTCTTACACAGATGCCGCAGTCGCTGCTTCCACTCAGTATTGCTATCAAGTGAAAGCTTATGATTCTTCTTCGCAGTCGGCT
>JBGGMM010000163.1:0-17572 GCA_041288045.1 Pseudobdellovibrionaceae bacterium
AAAACTCAGCTGCAGTACTGGCAACCAAAGCACGGTTTTCGCTTGCAAACTCGCTCCGAGAGCCCGGTCGGTGGAGGCTTGGGGGGAAGTTCCAGTCTCACCATCTCCCTGCTGAAAGCTTTCAACCAATTCTGCGAAGGCGACCTGAAGGATGTGCATCAAATGGTGGAAGTTGCGCATAACTTGGAGGCACAGGTTCTCAACACCCCAACTGGAACCCAGGATTACTATCCGGCGGCCAGTGGAGGCATCAATATCCTGCGCTATTCCGCCGAAGGAATTGAGCAAACTGTTTTGGATCAAGAGACTTCCATTCTCGCTCAAAATTTCATGTTGGTTTACACTGGGAAAGCTCACCATTCAGGATTGAATAATTTTGAAGTGTTGACCAAAGCTGTGCAAAAAGATTCTCAAACCATCAGGGCCCTCTGGGAATTGAAGCAGATTTCCGAAGAGACCCTTGAAGCTGTTCAAGGCGGCCAGTGGTCCCTTTTGCCGGCGCTTTTTCAAAGGGAATTCAAAGCTCGCGTGGCTTTGGCTCCCGCTTTTTCAAGCCCTGAAATCGACAAATTGGCCGAAGTTTCTTTGCAGGCGGGGGCCTCGGCTGTTAAAATTTGTGGAGCGGGGGGCGGTGGATGTGTCCTTGTCTGGACCGAGCCTTCTGCCAGGGAAAGGGTGCGTTCAGCATGTCAGGGGGCCGGATTTCAAGTCCTCGCCGCACAACCAGTCGGAAAGCTCCGGTAACGGGTTCCGGAGCTCACAAACCGAAAGTTCATCGGTTTGTCGGCGTCTCATTGTCAGGTGGAAAATCCGACAAGGCCTGTGTTGCTGTGGTCGAGTACTTTCCAGAGCACCAGAAAATTTTTCTCGGCAGGCTTTACGAAAAAATCAAAACCGAAGAGTTCATTTCTGCCGATTTGAAAATCCACGAAATCATCAGTCAATTTCACCAAGACATCGAGTACTTGGCATTTGACGTTCCTTTGACATTGCCCACTTGTGTGCATTGTCAGCTCAATTGCCCAGGCTATGAAACCTGTTCAGAAACCGAAATGGAATGGCTGCGCCAATTCTACTCGGAAGTGAACAAACAAAAAAAACCAAAGAAAATGTTCACTCCCTATACGCAGAGAGCGGTTGAGGCCTACGTCGCTCACGGCCTCGAAGAACACTTTGAAATCCATCACGCTCTGGGATCCAATCTGGCTCCCTTGACCGTCAGGGCCCAGTTCATCAAAAGGCGCTTAAAAATCCCAGCAGTCGAAGTTTTCCCAAAACTTTCTGTCTGGAGAATCGGCCAAGAACTGAAAGTGTCCAAAGTCCATTTGAAATACCACAAGCACTCAGTCGGCGGCGACGAAAGCCGAAAAATTTTCCTCCAAGCCCTGTGTGACAAAAAAGAAATTTTCGTCTACCAACAAGATTTCAAATCCATGGTCGAAAACAACCACGCCTTCGAAGCTTTCATCTGCGCCTACACAGCCTACCTCAAATTCATCAAAGCCACAGAACCAAAGCCGGCCGGCTTTCCACGAAAAGAAGCCTGGATCGAATTTCCGAAGATTTGAGTTGAGCTGAGAGCCCTTCAATTGGAACACCACAACACCATCGTGGTGTTGCTCTGCGCGATTTGCTACGCAGTCGGTTTCTTTTCTGGTCTGAAAATCAGACCTCGAGTTTCCATCTGATTGATGATGAAGTAATTGAGAACCGATTTGAAATCCCGACCCCATGAAATAATGCGAGTGAAGGGGCGAAGGTCAAAAAGTGTTTCAAGAGAGGTTTTCGCGCTCTTTGATCTTGATAATCAAATGAAAGTGAGACCAATTAATAGCAAGCCCATAAACTTTCACATTGAATTTCTGAGCCTGACTGTGAATCAGCTTTTCCAGTGAATGATTACCAGGAGAAAAAACTAATTTTTCCGTTTACATTCCTTGCGGCTGCGAGAAGGCTTCGCAGTATTTTAGCCAGCCCTAAAACTTGCCAAAATGTCGAAGCAGCCAAAACACGCAAATCTGCGTCTTCACGTCGGAGATTTCGTGGTTCCAGATTTTGGCTTGGATTTCTTCGAGAGTGAGCTCGACGGTTTCGAGAATTTCATCGGGGTCGGGGAGTTTGGGTGCTGGCTTCAGGTTTTCAGCCAGATACAGATCGATTCTTTCGTTGGAGTAGCCGATCACTGGGTGAATGTGGGTCAGAAAAGTGAGCTTGCCGGGTTGAAAGCCAACTTCTTCTTGCAGCTCCCGGGCGGCGGTGATTTCGGTTTTTTCTCCGAGATCGGCTTTGCCAGCGGGGAATTCAAGAAAAACTTGGCCGACTGAGTGGCGGTACTGATAGATCATCAAAAATTTTCCATTGTCCAAATGGGGCACGATGGTAGCGGCGCCTGGATGCTTGATGTATTCGCGGAAGGATTGATGGCCATTGGGAAGTTCGACTTCGTCTCTCCAGATTTTCAGGAAGCGGCCTTGAAAAACCACAGCCGAGGAGAGGACTTTTTCGATCAAATTCTTTTTCGTCATTCCATCAAGACTAGCACATCCAAAGTCCGGGTCTACGAGTCTTTTGTCGAAACTTGCGGAAGATTTTTGTCCTCCGTCAGCTGGGAAAATGTAAGATAAAAAGGATGCGAATCTTTCTTTTTTTTCTTTTTCTGATCCCGCTTTTCCCGGACGCCGCGCGAGCTGAAGTTGAACACACTTTGCTCAGACGAATTGCCGTTTTTCCGATTGCTGAAGCCAATTTATCAAATAATGAAGAAGCCTGGTGGCAAATGCGTGAACTTCTGACGAAGGATCAAAGATTTTTCGTCGCCAGCAGGCGCTTTATGATCAATCGCGGGGTTTTTCAACCGCGCAAAACCCTCAAACCTGCGGATGCCATCATTCTTGGAAAAATTTTGGATGCCCAGGCGTTGGTTGTGACTTTCCTGAAAGAGCGGACTTTGCAGATGCGAGTCTATGAAGGTGAAAATGGTTATTTGCTTTGGGAAGGGGATGCCGAATTTCATCCTGCTTTGCCCATCAATGACCAACTCGTGCGAATGAGCACACAATTGATGAATGCCTTTATCCTGGCAGTTCCCTATCAAGCTTTTCAGGTCACCGACCAAGTGATCGGCAAAGCCGTCTATGAAGAAGACGGAAAAAGCTTTGCGCAAATTTACATCGGTGCCAACTCAAAAATTGAAGTGGGGGACACGGCTCAGTGGATTCAAGTGGTCGGAGATGTGAATGAAGCTTTTTTCAGCAGCACCACCAAAGTGACAGTGACTGCCGAGGGCCGAGTTCAATCTTTGAAGGGCGACCGAGCTGTGGTCGAAATTCAAAAAATGTCAGACCCTTCGCAATTGAAAGAAAATTCGCTGGTTCGGTTCCCAAAGGAACTCAATCGACTGAAAGAACTTTATTCGGGTGGAGAGAAAGATTCAAATCTGGCCCCAGAATACCTGTCCTCAGAACTAAAAAACTCTGCCGAATTTTCAAAAGATCATCAGTCCACTTCGACATTCATGTTATGGGTGACAAGCCTGGCCGGCATTCTGCTCTTGGCTTTCTGAGCGAATTTTTGGAAGAGGTCTGAAAATCTCTTTCAATTCCGGTACCTGCAGCGGCGTTTTTTCATAGGAAGAGATCCAAGACTCAGGTGTTTCCATGCAAAGAAAAACTTTCCAAGCCGGATCTTTCGCTTTCAAGCCGTGGACAACGAAATCAAACATTTCTTTGCGAAGGTTTTGGTCGTAGCGAAGCTTTCCGCCTTCACTTTGAAACATTTCTGCCGAAGTCACCCAGCTGCTCATGCCGAAACGCTCTCGCATCAAATGTCTTTGCTCTGGCTGAAAGCGAAGGGCTCCCACTGAAACCACATGCACTTCCGAAGGCCGAAAGCGGGCGTGAATTTCATCAATCAGGCTCTGATAGCCCTGCTGCCAACCCGAATGATAGATCAAGGGATCAATGTGAAAAGCAACTTGAAAGCCGCGGTCCGCACATTTGCGAGCCGCCTTCAAACGGGCTTCAAAGCTGGCAGTGCCATGTTCTTCTCGGGAAATCACTTCCGGAGCATTGATGGACCAGCTGACCACGACATTTCCCGCATGCTCGCAGTCCAAGAACTGATCGACTTTATCGGACTTGGTCTTAAATTCCAAAGTCCACTTGGGAAATTTTTTGAAAAATGCGATGAGCTTTCTTGAATGCAAGCTGATTTCATCCAAGCTCAAGCTGTCGATCACTTCGCCAGTCCCTACGCGGTAGGGAAGGTCCGGATGAGTTTCAGCCATGTCCTCGAGCTCTTTCAGAGCCTGATCAATATTTGAGTACATCTGCATAGTGGGAGTATTGAGATAACTTTGCAAATAGCAGTAAGAGCAATTCATATTGCACTGCTGACCCAAGTTCAAAACATAATAATTGCAGCAAGTGAGAACTTTTTTCTGACTGGCTCCCGGGCAACGTTTGAAGAAATGACCTTCAAAGGGTTTCACATAGAGAAGCCGTTTGCTGCGATCAAATTGCTCAGCAGACAAAGGCCCTTTGTTGGAAAGGGGAGGACCCAAAACAAATTGAATCTTCTCGGCTGGAAAAATCTGCAGAACTCTCTGCGCGAGTTCTGAATCCCGACTTTTCTCATCGATAAAGATTTTTTCAAAATGTTGAACAATCTCGGGAGAAATCATCAGTGTTTAGTTCCCGTCGCCTCTTGTTCGAGCAGATCTTGAACTTTATTGAGAGACTGAAGATATTTTTTTAAATCCGAAGGCTGAGAAACAAATAATTTCAGTTCGATTCCGGTTTTGTCGCCTTGACGAATCCATTTGGCGTGACTGGTGCCAGGCCAGGGAAGAGAGGTCATTTTCTCTTCTTGCGCTTGATCGCGTTTGAATGTTTCAGGGTAACGAAGCTGCTTGAGCGCGGCAATCCAGGCTTCTCCGGGCGATTGCCCATTGTTCACAAAGCTCAAAAGTTTTTGGCAAGTGAGATTTTCAACCGTTTGTCCCTGCAGAATCAATTCAATTCCCAGCTCAAGCGCTTTCACTCCAAGAGATTTGGAAAGCTGAAAATGAAGGATGTCATGAAAAAGCTGCTTGAGCTCCAGTCCATCGGCAGACAGCAAAGGAGCCAAATCCTGAGGTGACACTTTCTTTTCCGTGCACCATTTTTGAAAGCCCACCGGAGTTTTCACCAAGCGATCGGCAATTTGGAAAAACTGATCATTGGCCTGCCAGCCGAATTTTTGCACAAGTGCAGCCAACGGAAACCAAGAAAGAAATTTTGCTTTTTGCGAAAGCCTCGCCATTTCGGCAAAGCTGAGATCAAAATACAAAGAGCGAAACAAAGTGCAAATTCCTTCGACGTCATTTTCTTCGAGCTGATGATTAAAGACAAACTCCCGCGAAAATCCTGCCAGTACAAAAGAGTTCACAGCCACTGCAGGAAGTCCCTCGGGCCAAGACTGAAGCGGGGAAAAATCCAAGCTTTTATCGCATTGCGACATCGAGCAGAGTTGGGGAGGCTTCAGGTCAGACTTTGACATAGGAGGATCCGGGTATCATGAAGGGTGGTCAGACGCAATCCAAAGTGGTAGCTTTTCCTTCATGGCAGATTGGCGCGATCGCAGTCAAATCACAGGAGATGTGGTCTTTTTTCGCTACGTCACTCAGGGAGTCGAAAAAAACATCGACGAAGTCTTCGTGTGGGATTTGGATAAAACCTATCTCGACACCAGTATCGATTCTTTGAGCGCTCTTTTAAAAACCGCTATTGAGCGGGCCCTCAATAAGAAAAATGTTCCAGGCACCAGCACACTTTTGCAAGTCATTGCTCAGCGCTGGCAGGAGATCAAAGGCCAAAGCCGATTTCCACTTTATTTTATTTCAGCTTCGCCTCCGCAAATGGAAGCTCGTATCGCTGAAAAATTCACGATCGACAACATTCGCCCTTTTGGCTGCTTTTACAAAGACAACCTCAAGAACCTCACTCCCAAAAGACTGTGGCGATTGAACAAACAAGTGGGCTACAAAATCCAAGCTCTGTTGATGCTGAGAATGAAACTGCGAGAAGATGTCAGGCAAGTCTTCTGGGGAGATGACAGCGAATCCGATGCGGTCATTTACAATTTGTACTCAGACATTTGCGCCAGACGAATGGGAGCTCAAGATCTCAGAAATGTACTAAAGGGTTTTGCCGTCACCAATGATCAGATCGATGAAATTCTTCTCCTGCAATCGCAAGTGCCAGAGCACGATCCGGTTGAAAAAATCTACATCAACCTCGCCGTCGACACAGATCCCGATTACTACTTGAAATTCGGCAGAAGAACTCTACCGACCTACAACACTTTTCAAGTGGCCTGCGATCTGTTTCAAGATCAGCGAATTTCCGTCGAAGCAGTCCACACTGTCGCCCAAGACATGATCTTTAATTACGGCTTCGCTCCCGAAGAACTGGTGCGGAGCTTCGACGAACTCATCCGCCGTCACGTCCTCGGAGAATCCGCAGTTCAAAGGCTCACAGCCTATTTCATCGACAAAGGAATTTTCCCCGGCAACTTCACCCCCAGCATCCCCGCAGTCCGAGAAACCAAAGTCATCGAAGGAAAAGTCTTCGAGCTCGAAGGCCATTTCGAGCCTTGGGTTCAGATGCGGGTGGATTACCTGCATGATTACCGGTGATCCCGCAAGCGAAAGGCATCACTTCCCCAGTCCTAAAATCGCCTCGCGCTTGCCGACAATCCAAATCAGATCCTTGGCTTGAATCAGAAAGCTAGATTCAGGGTTGAGGATTCGTTTTCCGGCGCGTTCAATCCCAACCACAATCCCGTGAGTCAGCTCGCGAATTTGGCTATCGCGAATGGTTTTTCCTAGCAACGGAGATTGGTCGGAAACTAAAATGGGTTCCAATTGAATATCTTCTTCATGCTCATGGTTTCCTTCTTCGCTTTCGAGTAGAGAAGAGACTTCGCTGATCTGTTGATCGGTTCCCAAGACCAAGACTTGGTCTCCAGGGAAAAGAAAATCACCGCGTTGCGCGGGGAGGATGCTTTTTTTCCCTCGAAGAATCATCACGACTGTGACGCCGAAGTGCTCGCGCAGTTTGGCTTCGGCCAAGGTCTTTCCGACAACTGATGACTGCGGGGAAATTTTGACTTGTGCCAAGCTTGTGTTCCAAGGAGCAAGGCGGTGAGCTTCTGCCGATTCTGTTGTCGAGGGTTCAGTTTCGGTCTCGGACAGATTTTTTCGAAAGCGCATTTCCATTTTTTGATAAATGAAAGTCGCCGATTGATGTCCGAAGTAAACTAAGACGGGCAGAAGAAAAAGAACCAGCAATCGAGAAGAGGGATTGCCAGGCAATAAGAGAATGGCAGTCAAAATCAATATAAATCCTAAAATTCCGCGAAGGGCGGTGGTCGTGACGAGAAAGGGATCCATGGCCATGGGACTTTTCATCATTCGAATCAACCGGCGAATTCCAATGATTTCCCAAATAAAGGGAAAAGCCAGAGTCAATGTGAGCATGGAAAAGAGGGTGGGTCCGAAAAGCTCGTCATTGAGGATATGGGGGAAGATGGGGTAAACCCAATTTTTCATACTGAAAACAATGGCCAGAACCAAAACTGAATTGAAGAGGAGCACAAAGCCACTGTCCTGCAGAAACTGGCGAACAAAGCCTGTTGATTTTTTGTTTGGATCCGATTGTTGGTAGCGCACAAGCTTCTCAAGAAAAGAAGCCGGAAGCTTTTGGCTGAGCCAATCACTGACGGGATCCGAAGCTTTGATCAGATAGGGAGTGGTGAAAGTCGTAATCGCTGAAACCGCAACGGCAATGGGGTAGAGAAAATCACTGGTCACTTTCAACGAAAGCCCCAAAGTCGCAATGATAAAAGAAAATTCCCCAATCTGTGCCAGACTGAACCCGGCTTGCACGGAATGCCTGAGGCTTCGTCCTGCCAGCAGAGCCCCAAGACTCGTGCTAAAGATTTTCCCGAAAATTGTGAGTGCCGTCAGCAGCGTGATGACTTTCCAATGCTCAAGCAGGGACCTGGGCTCAATCATCATCCCCACCGAGACAAAAAAGATAGCGCCAAAAAGATTCTTCACAGGCATTAATGTGTGCTCAACCCTTCGTCCTTCGCGAGTCTCCGCAATCAAAGAGCCCATGATGAAAGCTCCCAATGCCGGCGAAAAATTCAGCTGGGTCGCAATCATCACCATTCCCAGACAAAGTCCAATGCAGACAATGAGAAGTGTTTCTTCATTGAGAAATTTCCGTAGAGTTTTAAACAGATTGGGCAAAATATAAATCCCAAACAAAAACCAAAGCACCATGAAAAAAGGCAACTTCAAGCTGGTCAAGGCCAGCTCGGCCCCCGCACTCTCACTGGCGCTCGCCACTGTAGAAAGCAGCACCATGAGAAAAATGGCGACCAGATCTTCGACTATCAAGGCGGCAAAAACCAAAGAGACAAAAGCTCTTTTTTTCATTCCCAATTCTTCCAGAGCCCGAATGATGATCGTCGTTGAAGAGATGGCAAGAACCCCGCCCAGAAACAGACTGTCCATCATCGACCAACCCAGCAGCTGCCCCGTCAAATAGCCGAGAGCCATCATAAAGACGATTTCAAAAACAGCAGTGATCGAAGCGCTCGGCCCCACTTTCAAAAGCTTTCGAAAGCTGAACTCAAGCCCCAAACTAAAAAGCAAAAAGATGACGCCGATCTCGGCCCAGATCTTGATGCCCTCAACGTCAATGACCGTTGGGTGAAAGCCAACATGTGGACTGACAAGAAATCCCGCCACCAAATAACCCAGAACAACCGGCTGTTTGAGATAGCGGAACAACACAGTAGTCACTGCCGCTGTGATCAGAATAATTCCTAAATCGTGAATGAGCTGTGGAACATGAACCATAGAGAGACATCCTCCCGAAGAAAAAATGGAACTGATTTTTCAAAAAAAGCTGAAAGCTCAGCCCAATTTCGGAGGATGGAAAATCGAAGGCGGAATGCCATCCGAAATTCCGAGAAATTCAAATAGAGATGGTTTGAGAAAAATCAATTCTTGAGAGACAAAAAGAAAAAAAGAGGCCGCTTCACAAGCGTGCACAGGCGCCTGGTCCGCGATCGGTGGCAGAGAATCTGATGAAGGCAAAGACTCTTCCTGAGCTGCCGGGGCCGAAGCGCGAATGAAATTCGAGGAAGGATCCGAAAGCTCAAAGGCCAATAGAAATAAAATGAAGATGCTGATCCATCTTGCCATGATTTGGAGCCTAACAGCTCACCCTTGCAGACTCAATTGTTTGATACCAAGGATTGCGAGATCAGTTTTAAGCGAGGCTTGGGCCAAAAACCAGAGCAATGGCAATGGTGATGATCAGTGGAATGGCGGCATACATAAAAAATGGCAACATCTCAGTGCGGACCGCTTGTTCTTTTTCGTCTTTTGACAAATTTTTGTAAGTATTTTCGTTGGCCATGGTTTCCTCCGCAGACTGTCTCTAGAGAAATCCTAACAATCCCTTATTCAAACTTCAACGGGAATAACGTCGAGATTGAAGGCCCTTTGAACGAGCGGAACTCAATGCGACGAAGCACTTCTAACAGGCATTTTTTAAATTCGTCATTGGTCATTTGGCTGGCAGTGACTTCGGCGACGCTGAGCTTGCCATTGTTTTCAATTGTGAAGCTCAAAGCCACATTGCCCTTGGCCGAGGGCTCTTTCTGCAGAAGCTGAGTGTAGCATTTAAAAAAACTGCTGCGATGATTGTTCATCACAGTCCCAATTTCATCTTCCGTGAGACCCAGATGCACAGGTCCTGGATTGGGAAGATCATCCACTGGTTTCATCGGCTCGACTGCCATTTGGGCAAGAGGGGAGCTGTTGTAATCGGTGGCAGAAACTCTCTCTCCATTTTTTGCAATGACAAGCTCGCCTTCGCGGCCAAAGTTTTCGACTCGAACTTCGCCGCGTTTCACAATCATCAGGACTCGAAAGGATTCCTGGTCTTCAATGCGCTCAAGTGTCACCAAAGTGTTGTTGGAAAGGCGAACTCGGTAAGCGCTTTCGAAAGAAAGAAGCGCTTCGCCAGTTTCCATGGTCTCAACCGAATCCAAATTGTAAACATTGATTTTACGATCGACATTTTCTTTTTGAGTGTAGCCAGATCTGAGAACCGAAACCTTGCCACTTTCTCTTTCAATTCGAGCCAAACGAATTTCCTGCACGCTAGGTTTGGGCGCAAAAAAAGAAAAGTAGGTCGAGACGCCAATCAGCACCAGTCCCAGGAACAAAAATCCGAAGACCACTTGGCTCTTTTCAGGCATGCAGTCTTACTTTTTAGGAGCTTGTGTTGTCGTTGTGGTTTCCGCGGCAGGAGCAGGAGTGGTTGCGGCAGCTGCGGCATCACCTGAAACTGCCGGTGCAGCCGTTTCAACCGGAGCTGCTGGCAAGTTTTTCAGATTGTCGACAACCGATGATCGTTTGTTAGCAAAAGTCGCAAGCAAAATGCTGGTCAGTGCGAAAATCACAGCCGCAATGCGAGTGACTTTTTGAGCTAGTGTCGCGCCGCCGGTCGCACCGAGGATGGAATTCGAACCACCACCACCAAAAGCTCCACCCATTCCGCCGCCCTTCGAGTCCTGCAAGAGAACCAGAGCGATCAAAGCCAAAGCCGTGATTATATGAATAATGGCGATAAACGTTTCCATCGTGATGAAGCCTCCATGAAATGACGGATCAATATAGAAAAAACCAGACCTCAAAGTCACTTGAAATCCAGAGTCCCTCCAGGGGATAATGCAAAATGTCGGAGGATTCCATGGCCCCTTTCTTAGCTTTGATCTTCACTTTGGCGGTCACAGGTTCGAGCTTTGCCAAAGACAAACTGAGCCTTGAGAAAATGACTTCAGGAATTCAAAAATCCGATGAAATTGCCGCTCTTTACAAGCTCACAGCCGATTTGCAAAAAGACCCGGCAAAAGAGCTGAAACCCTTGCTTCAAGCCAATCAAAAGCCACTTGCGCAGTTGCAAAAAGAATTTCTGGAATCCGCCAATTTCATTCGTGGTGAAATTGAAAGTGAAAAAGTCCTCAATCAACTGATGGCCTGCCTGCAGCTTTCCATGCTCAAAAGTAGAGCTCACAGCTTTCAATCCGAGTGGCCACAAATGCAAAATGAATTCTCCAGCTGGTTTCTGTTTGCCGCTGATTTCCCCTACGAGGAAAGCTCCCTGGTGGGACTTCGTACCAGTGGAGTCATCCGCTCGCTCTTGCTCGATGAGCTTGAAAAAATCCAAACTCGTTTTGCTGCCCAATTGGCCTCACAGCCGACTTTTCGCCAGTGGTTTTTGAAAGTCAGAGCGCCTTGGCCTGTGGACCGTGTCCTCATTAGTGAAGCCAAGCGACTTCTCAAGCCGCCGATGATGTCCGTGGCTAACGCTGCCGCTCGGGCTTTTCAAAAAAATCCCTATCAAACCAGTCAACAGGCACTTGAGAAAATCAAAGGCGGGCAGAGTGAAGGGGCTGAGCTCTTGAAGCAAATCTGGCGAGAAGCTGACATTCAGCTGATGAAAACAGAAATCAATCGCATTGGAAAACTGAAATTGCGTCTGGCGAAAGCTGAGTTTGAGAATGTGAATAAAAAAGCGCCAGATTCTGTGCAGACTCTTCTCAACGCAGGCCTCCTAGATCAGGCACCTGTCGACTATTTCACTGGCAAGGCCCTCGATTTGACTTCTTTGTAAAAACAAAGCACAAGTTTCCCATGCCATTTATTGTGTTTGAGGGCTTGGACGGCTCTGGGAAAAGTTCATTGATGACGGCGCTGGAAACCGAGCTGAAGAGCAAGGGGCTTCCTGTCGTTCGAACTCGTGAACCCGGAGGCACTGAACTCGGGGATCAAATTCGCGAAATGATTCTCAACAAAGCAGGACCAGCTCCCACAGCCCGCACAGAGCTTCTTCTCTATGAAGCCAGTCGCTCTCAACACGTCGATCAAGTGATCAAGCCGGCTTTGCAAAAAAGCGCTTGGGTTCTCTGCGATCGCTTTTCAGCAAGCTCCATTGCTTTTCAAGCCGGAGGGCGAGAGATTGCCGAAGAGTGGGTGGAAAGACTGAATGAATTTGCAACTGATGGTTTGTCGGCTGATCTTACTGTGCTTTTGGATCTTTCCGTCGAGGAAAGCCGTCGTCGTCGCAATCAGCGCCATGCTCATGGTGGGGAAAGAGAAGACAGAATCGAATCAGAAGCGGATTCTTTTCATGAGCGAGTGAGAAAATCATTTCTCTCCCAAGCTGGGAAATTCCCACACCGCTGGCTGGTTCTGAATGCCGGTGAAACTCCAGAAGCTCTCTTGAGTCAAACTCTCCAGCACATTCGGAGTCTGCGATGGCTCAACTCTTAAAAGGAGTTCTGGACCATCAGGACATCATCCAGCGCTTTCTCAATTCCTACAAAGAAGGCCGACTGCCGCACACTTTTCTTTTTGTCGGCCCGGCCGGCGTGGGCCGAAAAACAGTGGCCATTGCTCTCGCCCAGAACTTGCTCTGCGAAAAATCGGTCCCAGCTTGCGGACTTTGTGGGAGCTGCCTGCGAGTGAGCAACTGGGCCAGCGCTCTGAATTCAAAAAAAAATTCCGCCACTGGTCATGCCACTGGCACGGAATCACTGTGGCTCATTCAACCAGAAAAAAATCAAATCCGCTTGGATCAAGCCCATCAGATTTTGGATTTTTTGAGCTTGCGAACTCTTTCTAAAAACCGAGTGGTGATCATCGATGGCGCCGAGACTCTCAATCCACAAGCTGCCAATTCTCTGTTGAAATCTCTGGAAGAGCCGCCTGTGGGGACCTATTTTTTTCTGATTGCTCCCAGTGCAGCTCACGTGCTTTCGACTTTGAAATCGCGGGCGCAGGTGGTGGCTTTTTCTCCTCTGCAGCCAAGTGATATGAAAAAGAAAGTGTCAGCTCCTGAATGGGCGCTTCGTGCCAGTCAGGGCAGCTTTGAAAGGCTTTCGCAATTGTTGGAAAAAGACGAGCTGGAAATTCGTCAAAGCGCTCTGGCCTGGTTGCAGGATTGGGCCAGTGGCGAGGGACAAGGCTATCTGAAATCAGAAAACCGGGAACTTGTGCGCGATCGATCCGTGGCTCGCAGTCTTGCTCATCATGTGTCCTGGCTGCTTCGGGATGCTATGTATTTGAAACTGGGAGCTTCCGAGAAGGTTTTGAATTCAGATCAAATCCCAGTGCTTGAAAAACTCAATCAGTCTCTTTCAGTGGATCATTTGTTGAGAGCTTGTGAAAAATCACTTTGGATTGAGCAAAAGCTGGATCAAAACCAGGATTCTTCTCTCGTCTTTGAGCAGTTCTGGATTGAGACCAGGCCTTAAGAGTGATACTTTCAGAATATGTCTTGGATTGATGTTCATGCCCATTTGGATATGCTGGAGGACTCTCCAGAAGTGACTTTGCAAAAAGCCAAAGCCGCCGGCGTCAGTAAAATCGTCACCATCGGCACAGAGCCTTCGGATCACGAATTCGTTTTAAAAACGGCCAAGCAATTTTATCCCGATATTTACTGCACTTTGGGCGTTCATCCTCACCAAGGCATGCAGTGGAAAGAGGAAATCGGCGATTGGATCGAAAAGCATTTGCCAGAAAAAGAAGTCATCGCAGTTGGCGAAATCGGCCTTGATTACTATTACAACCAATCTCCAGTGGAAGAACAGAAGCTGGCTTTTCGTCGCCAGTTGGAAATCGCCCGCAAGCACCGAATGCCTGTGCAGATTCACACTCGCGAGGCAGAGCAGGACACAGTTGAAATTCTGAAAGAGTTCAAAGGCGAAGTCGGAGGATTGATTCACTGCTTTACAAGCTCAGCTTGGCTGGCCCAAGAGGTTCTGGATTTGGGATTTAACATTTCCTTTAGCGGTGTTGTGACCTTTAAAAATGCTGAAAGTTTACGCGAAACCTGCAAAATGGTGCCTTTAAATCGCCTGCATGTGGAAACCGACGCCCCATTCCTGGCGCCAGTGCCCCAGCGCGGGAAGAAAAACACACCGGCTTTTGTGGTTCATACGGCCTCTTTGGTGGCCCAGCTCAAAGGTGTCTCCGAAGAAGAACTTGCTGCCGCCACCAACGAAAATGCGCGTCAACTCTTCCCGAAAATCGTCTGGTAAGCCATGATCCTAAGCTTTAAGAGACTTCCTCGAGAGGTCCAACTCTTTTGCAAAAGGATTTTCAATGGCAAAACTCAAAGTCGGTATCAATGGTTTTGGTCGCATCGGTCGCGTTTTGTTTCGCGCCGGATTTGAACAATTCGAAGTCGTCGGCATCAACAACATGGACAGTGTCGAGGGTGCAGCCCATCTTCTGAAGTACGACAGTGCTCACGGCATTTTTAAACACGATGTCTCTTTCGATGAAAAAAGCATCATCGTCAATGGCAAGAAAATTCCAGTTTCCAAATCGAAAAATCCAGCTGAAATCCCGTGGAAGCAATGGGGAGCCGATATCATTCTTGAGTGCACAGGCGCTTTTAAGAAAAAAGAAGATTTCCAGCTGCATTTGCAAGCGGGAGCGAAGCGGGTCATGGTCTCGGCACCAGCTGAAGGCGCAGATTTGACCATCGTTTACGGAATCAATCATGAAACTTACGATCCCAGCAAGCACACCATCGTCAGTAACGCCTCTTGCACGACCAACTGTCTGGCGCCTGTGGCGAAAGTCATGCATGAAGCTTTCGGAGTCGAAAGTGGAATGATGACCACCATTCACTCTTACACCAACGATCAAAGAATCCTCGATGCTCCTCATAGTGATTTGCGACGAGCTCGTTCAGCAGCTGTGAGTATGATTCCGACCACCACGGGAGCTGCGAAAGCTGTGGGATTGGTTCTCCCGGAGCTGAAAGGCAAAATCGACGGCACTTCGATCCGAGTTCCTACTCCGAATGTGAGCTTGGTGGATTTCACTTTCAATTCAGCTCGTGATCTCAGCATTGAAGCCATCAACGAAGCTTTGAAGAAGGCCTCTCAAGGAGCCTTGAAAGGGGTTTTGGCGGTTGAAGAAAATGAATTGGTGAGTGTCGATTTCAATGGCAACCCTTACTCTTCCATCGTCGATCTTCCCTGCACCATGGTGATTGGCAAACGTCTTGGAAAAGTGATGTCTTGGTATGACAACGAAACAGGCTTTTCAAATCGCATGGTGGATTTGGCCCATTACATGGAAAAACGAGGTCTTTAATGGCAGCCGGTCTCAAAGGGATTAAAACCATCCGTGATTTTGAGTTGAATGACAAAGTGGTCTTTTTGCGATTGGACCTCAATGTGCCAATCGAAAATGGCAAGATCAGTGATGAAACCAGAATCACAGCCAGCCTTCCCACCATTCAGTATGCTCTAGAAAAGGGAGCAAAGCTGGTGATGGCCTCTCATTTGGGACGTCCGAAAGCTTTTGGAGATAAGAAGTACTCTCTCGAGCCAGTGGCCAACCGACTGACTGAACTTTTGAAGCGAGAAGTGATTTTGATTGAGGATCCTAAATCAGAAGCTGTGAAACCGCTTCTGGTTGGGCTTCGGAAAAACCAAGTCATCCTGCTTGAAAACCTTCGCTACGAAGCTGGTGAGACTGAGAATTCAGAAGAATTCGCTCAAGTGCTGGCGAGCTACAGTCAAATCTACATCAATGATGCTTTCGGCGCTTCTCACCGAGCGCATGCTTCGATCGATGCTTTGCCTCGGTTGATGAAAGATCGGGGGATTGGCTTTCTGATTGAAAAAGAAATTAAGATGCTCGATCAGCTGATGGAAAATCCAAAACGTCCTTATATTGCAATTATGGGCGGAGCCAAAGTCAGTGACAAAATCGAAGTGATTGAAAAACTCATGAATGTGGTCGATGGCTTTGTGATTGGTGGAGCCATGGCTTACACTTTCTTAAAAGCCAAAGGCATGGCAGTGGGCCGCTCCTTGGTTGAGCAGGACAAGGTTGGATACGCCAAAGAGATGATGGCGCGAATCGAGGCCAGAAATAAAACTCTGCTTCTGCCTGTGGATCATCAAGTGACAATGGATATAGCATCTAATCAAGTGCAACTGGCTCCGACGCCAGCAATTGAAGAAAATTTTATGGGCGTCGATATCGGCCCCCAGACAATTAAAAATTATTCGACAGCAATTCAAAACGCGGCCACTGTTTTTTGGAACGGTCCTATGGGAATTTTTGAAAACCCAGTTTATTCCAAAGGAACTTTTGCCATTGCCAAGGCCTTAGCTGAAAGCAAAGCTGTGAAAATCGTTGGCGGCGGGGATTCTGCTGCAGCTGCTGAAGCTTCAGGATTTGCCTCCAAGATGACTCATATCTCAACAGGTGGCGGTGCCTCTTTGGAATACTTGCAAGGCGATCGATTGCCAGGTCTCGAAGTCCTCCGGCCTAAAAAAACTTCGGAGAATTTGCAGTGAAAAAAATCTTTGCCGCCAACTGGAAACTTCACAAAAATCCCCAAGAGACTCGGCAATTTTTCACCGAGTGGAAAAAGCAATGGAATACTTCCTCCCAGGATGAAGTGGTTTTCTTTCCTCCAGCAACCAATCTAGAAGCCACTGCTCAGGCTTTAGACGGAACGTCCCTCCGTTGGGGATCGCAAAACTGTTACTCTGAAGTCAAAGGTGCTTTCACGGGAGAGATTTCAGCTCAGACCGTGAAAGATCTCGGCGGACAGTATGTATTGATTGGCCACAGTGAAAGGCGCAGTCTTTTTCTAGAGAAAGACAATCTGATCGCCAAAAAAGTGGCGCTGGCGCAGAAACTGGATTTGATTCCGCTTCTTTGCATTGGCGAAACTTTGGGTGAGCGAGAATCCGGGCGGACCCTTTATATTTTACGATCACAATTGGAAGAGGGACTTTCGCAGGCTGACTCCATGAAACGATTGGTGATTGCCTATGAACCGGTTTGGGCGATTGGGACTGGCAAAGTGGCAAACAATGATCAAGTCAAAGAAGCCCATAAAGAAGTGAATTCACTTCTTCAGTCCTTGGGATTTCCAGGCGCCACTCCAATTCTTTATGGTGGCAGTGTCAAAGCAGAAAATGCCAAAGAGCTGGTTTCCATTCCGCATGTGAATGGGTTTTTGGTCGGCGGTGCATCGCTTGAGGTACCAAGCTTTTTGCAGATCTGCCGCTCAAATTCTTAACGCGAATTCTTAAATTGGAGAAAAAGAGTGTTAGCTCTTTTTCAAATTGATTTTCTTGTTTGTTTTTCGGTCCGCGATCTTCATGGTGTTTTTGCTCTTCGCGGTTGGTTTTGATTCAAGCTCGGCAGCCGTGATTTCTTTGATGGCTTTCGGCTGAGAAGCAAGATTTCCACCCATTGGAGCTGACAACATCCCCACCAGAATCAAAGCTGAAACAGCAAAAAACAATCGCACAGCTTCATTCCAAATTGTCATATTTACTTTTGAACCCCCGGTAAATGAGAGAACAGATCCTCCGCAGCCCTGAATTGCACATTCAGGGCCAGGGCTAGCGAAAGCCCAGGATTGTCAGCATGTCAGACAGACCTGCAAAATCTTCA
>JBGGMM010000164.1:0-5811 GCA_041288045.1 Pseudobdellovibrionaceae bacterium
GAAGATAAAGACCTGGCACCGCGGCCTAAGCGTTTATTCCGTAAGATCCCGCCGTGTGTGTAGCGGAATTTCCAATTTGTTTTGCCGAAAAAATTCAGTTGGTGACCCATACCCCCACGTACCTCCATGACAAGCAGGCACTGCAAGCTCAAGGCAGGGTTCAAGGCCAATCAGCGAGAGGAGAGAGCAAGGCGTGTCCGGAAGTCGAAAAGATGTCGAGGAGTCAGGAAAAGATAGGGATGTTAGCGCGGGAATAAGCACTTGTTTTGCACTGTTCGGAACAGGCAAGCGAGAGAGGGTGTTAAGGACCCCTTTTCGCCCCTTTAGAATCTCTTATGGAAAGGAGAAAATATGAAAGCTGTTCGAATTCATTCTTATGGCGGATCAGATCAGATTCGCGTCGAGGATATTCCAACACCCACACCGAATGACAATCAGATTCTGGTGAAAGTTCGTGCTGTCGGAGTGAACCCCTTTGATTGGAAAGTTCGCGAAGGATACATGAAAGAGGTGATGCCAGCCCAGTTCCCGCTGACACTAGGTCATGATTTCGCGGGTGAAGTTCTTCAGGTCGGAAAGGGAGTGCATGATTACAAGCCCGGTGATCGAGTGTACGGTGTCGGCTCAGGAGCTTATGCTGAACAAGTGATTGTCAGTGAAGACAAAATCGCTAAAATTCCGCCGCTCGTGGATTTCATTACGGCCGCAACCATTCCCACTGCTGGAATCACCGCCTATCAGTTGGTGATGAATGCCACCCAACTGCGTGAAGGCCAGACCGTTTTGATCCACGGAGCCGCAGGTGGAGTCGGCTCTTTTGCTGTTCAGCTCGCTTTCTGGAAAAAAGCACAGATCTTTGCAACCGCTGATCAATCTGATTTTGATTATTTGAAAGAGCTCGGCGTTCGTGAGCTGATTGATTTCAAAAAGGAGCGCTTTGAAGATCGAGTCAAATCTGTCGATGTGGTCATCGATTTGGTCGGAGGCGAAATTTTGAAAAGATCTCTTGCGGTCGTCAAACCCGGTGGAATCCTGGCAACGACAGTGGGCCCTTTAGATGAAAAACAGGCAGCAGAAAAAAATGTGAAGGGAATCCAATTCTATGCCAAACAGAATTCAGAGGATCTGTCAGAAATGGCCAAGCTGGTTGCGGATGGGGTTTTAAAACCCCGAATTTATGAAATTCTTCCCTTGGAAGAGGCAAAACTTGCGCAGGATCGACTGCAAAAAGGTCAATCTCATGGAAAAATTATTTTGCAGGTTGGCTCGCAGCCCCAGTAAATGACAATGAAACTTTCGAAAAGCTTCGGCGTTCAATCAGAACGCCGAAGTAACTGCCAACAATTGTGAGAATCAAAGCAGAGGCATCACCGGCAAATCCATTCCAGAAAAGACTGGCAGAGAGAAGCGGACCAAAAACAGAACTTGAAGTGGTGTCAGCTATGGACACTGCCACTCCACCAAAGAGCAAATAACTGGCAGCCCAAGTGGTTAATGAGTTGATGAGGGCATCTTTGTAAGTCGTGGTGCCCGCGGCAACCACAGTGAAAAGAGTGCCGACCAACACGCTCAGTGACCAAGTGGCAGCTGCCAAAGCCCAGAACTTTGTATCTTCCAGCATCGACTCGTCCATGCGATAAGACCAAAATCCCAATGCTGCCCCTAAAGACATAAAGAAAAAAAGAGTGGCGAGAGTGATGAAAACCCCGCCAATAACAGCAAGGACCCGAATTCGACTTTTATTATTGAATGAAAGCTCTTTGTTCATTTCCATGAAAAGGGTGGATTGCATAGCGAGTGCCAGAAAGAACCACTTCAGGGGTGTTTTTTAGCATCAACCCGTGGTCAGCATTCCGCAGGCAATTCCAACGCTGGCTTCACGAAGCAATCCAAAATCTCCATTTTTCCATGCTTTCAATTGCGCGATATTCAAGGGATGAATCAGTGGCGAACGCAAGCGAATGCTTTCTTGCAGCCAGGGTTTAAACCAAAGAACATCTTTCTTTCCAGTCAGATCCTCAAAAGCTTTGTGAGTGAGCTTCAATTCGTTTTGAAAGCGCTGATAGAATTGTTCTTTTTCAAGTGCCGAAAGCGAACTCTGTTCCAAGTAGAGAAACCAGATGGCAAGTTCAATTTTCGCAAGCGTAAATCCCAGTTGCTGAAGATAGCTGGTGAACAAAGGGTCTTGACCGCGGGCCAAGCGCCGCAATTCTTTTCGTGCCGAAGGATTCATATGACTGTAAGCAGTGCCAAATCCCCACCAAGTGGGAAGCAGAATGCGAGTCTGAGTCCAAGCCAATATCCAGGGAATCGCTCTCAACGAAGAAAGGCCTTCAAGCTTTTTCCGTTTCGCTGGCCTTGAGCCAATTCGAAGCTCTTCAAGAAAGCGATAGGCGCTGGCTTTCTCCACCATTTTCAGAAAAAGGGGATCAGAAACCGATTCCCGGTAAAAATGAGAAATCTCTTCGCTGAATGACAAAAGCGCAGGCGAAGTCTGAAGAATCCGATGTTTTTTTCGTTGCGAGCAAAGCAGGCGGATTTTTGAGAGGTACTGATGAAAAATATCAGGAGTCGAAAATGTTCTTTGAATCATTTCGCCCTGCAAAGTGACCTTGTAGCGTTCAAAAGCGACCGGTGGCCAGTGCGCTGTCTGATTTTCAATCGATCCTCCACCGCGATCGACACTGCCGCCTGTGCCATGAAAATAAGTCAGCTGAAGTCCAGAAATCCGACGGCTTAATTTTTCAAATTCAAAAATGGCATTGCGAATCGCAATCCGGCTGGGGAGAACCCCGCCTTCTTTGCTTGAATCTGAATAACCGAGCATCACTTCAAATTTTTTTAATTTTTTCTGGCGAATCCAGGCCTCGGCAATCAGATGACCATTTTTTAAATCGCGACTTTTTTCAAATAGAGGAATGATCGGAAAGCTGGGTTTTGGACCAAAAGCTTTTTTCAAAAAAAATTCGGCTGCTTGAAGATCCTCAAGACTTTGGCACATGCTGATGATCAGGCCTCGGGCATAGCCGCGGGGATCCCGGCCTCCGCTTATTTTTTGCAATGTCTGAAGCATTCGAAAAATTGCTGGGCGTGATTTGAGATTTTGAAAATCTCTGAAGACTTGTGAATCTTCTCTCAGCTCAAGTGGGATCACAAAAGAGGGAAACATCTGGATCAAGCGCTGAATCGGCTGCAAATGGATCAGACTTTTTTGCAAGGAGGGATTGAGAGCCCTCAAGAAAAAAGCAAAGCTGATTTTCCATTTTTCAACCCGAAGAGCATCGTTGGCTTGCAGTCTTTGCAAGGATCGGAGATGCGTTTGCACAGGCCTGAGCTGACGAAGGGCTCTTTGGGAAATATTTGCCAGGTCGTTCGGAGAGAGCTTTTGAAAAGTCAGCAATTCATTTTGCAAATTAGAAATCAGATTCTGGAGGACCTGCATGATCTGTGTGCGAGATCCCTGCAAACTTTCGAGCATGACCTTTTCATCCACCCCTGGATGTCCATCTTTATCACCGCCCACCCAGGTTCGCAGGAAAAGCTGCTCACCGGCTGGACCTAAAAGTTGAGCCAGAGTTTCCGGTTGAAAAAGAATGGAATAAAGATAATTGGCTTCATCTCGAACTTCTGGTTTTTTCTGTTTGGCCATTCGTAAATGCCAAAGTCGGCGCAAAAGAGGCTTCAGCTTTTCTGAAAGATTCAGATTTCCTTCAAAAAGAGCCAACGAGATGACTCTTTGAATGCTGTTCAATGTTTCGACCATCTCAGCTGCACGCGATTCGGTGGGATGAGCCGTCAGCACAAGATAGATTTCATTGCATTTGACGGGTGGCTGAATCGCTTTTTGCCTTTGACGAAGTTTCAGGCTTCGAACCGAGTTTTCACAAATATTTGTCAGCTCCAGAAGCACGGAAAAAGAGTGAGTGACTTGGATCAGTTCCTGAGGGGAAAGTTTGTGCATTCGAGTCTGAAGCCTTCGACACAGTTGAAAGCTTTGCCGGAAAGAAGTTTTTTTCCGAAAGACCTTGAGAAATTCCCGAAGGTCTTCGACTTTTTGAAAAAGCCCGCGACCAGCTTCTTCAAAGATGACTTCACCCCAGAGATTGGAAACTTCATGCACCAAAGATTTAAGTTCTGAAGGAAGGCCTGTTTTCATGGCCTCAGGTTTTATCATGCCTCTTCGGCCAAAGGAAGCTGAAGACAGAAACGGGCATTCTCGCTTTTTTCATCGTATTCGATTTTTCCGCCGTGGGAGGCCAAGATCCCAGCTGAAATGCTCAAGCCAAGCCCAGTTCCCTTTCCAATGTCTTTGGTGGTGAAAAAGGGCTGAAAGATTTTTTTCTGAATGTCCTTTGAGATGGCAGGCCCACTGTCAGTGACGCAAAGGATTGCACAGGGCCGTTTGACATGAACTGAAATCTCAATCCATTTTTCAGAAGCTTCATGAATGGAATCAAAAGAATTATTGATCAAGTTGACCAGCACTTGACAAATTTCAGCGGGACGACAGCGAATATAAAAATCTTGGGGAATCTGTTGAATTCGTAAATCAATTTCATTGTGTCGCAATCTCTCTTGGCAAAGTGAAATCGTATCTTGCACCATATCGACCAAACGGACTCGCGTCAGTGGGTCTTTACTGGCGTCACGGGAAAAATTTCGTAAGCCCTGAATGATGTTTGAAATGCGTTTGACGGTTTCTTGAATTTTCCGACTCATTTTCAGAAAAGTGGCAGCATCATAATGATTATTTTCGATGTGGTTATTCAAAAGTCCCGCCGTGAGAGAAATAGTCGCCAGAGGAGTATTGATTTCATGGGCAATTCCCCCGGCCATTTCACCGAGCGCTACCATTTTGGCAGTGTGAGCGCTGTGGGATCTTTGAATTTCCAGTTTTCTGGTCTGCTCTTCAAGGCTTTTGGTCATATGGTTGAAGGAGCGCGCCAATTGTCCCAGTTCATCGCCTGAGTTCAAATGAATCTCTTGGCTGAGATCGCCCGCTTGAATTTTCTCTGTACCCGCTTGAATCACATGGATTGAGCGCAAAATTTTTCTAGAAACCATCACCGCCACAATCAGTCCCAGTCCCAGAAAAAGCGCCAGGGTGGAAAACAGCATCCACAGAAGCAAATTCTTCAGCCAGCGAACAGACCCGCCCAGAGAATGTGAAAATTGGTCTTCCAAAATTCGCACTGTATTATTGATCTGATCAATTTCTGCCATGTATTTGAGGGATTGCTCATGGGTCAGTCCATGGGTGGTTACATCATGATGGAGGCGCTCTGCCACTTTCTGAAGTCTTTCAATATTTTCATCACCAAGTGCCCAAAGGCGAATGGCTTTTTCCATGTAACTGACTTTTTGATAGCGGCCAAAGAAGACGCTCATTGCTCGCACTTCTTTGGGGTCGTTTCCGCCTTGAATGAAGCCCTGATCAGAAATTCGAAAATCTGGATTTTCTTTTAAAAGTTCCAAGCGGGCGATTCGATCGCCTAATGGCACTTGCAAATAACGTTTGTAGCGTTCGTATTCAATGGGGTCCTGGGAAAATGCGTATTTAAAGAGGTGATAGACGGCATCTCTTTGAGATTTTGACCAAAGGCCTTCGCCCTCGATATAAGCACGCACAGTTGAGGCCGCATCCTGAGCTAAATAGGCCACGGTGGCTAAACCCATATTCATGACGACAAAAACACCCACAATCAGAATGAGTTTCTTTCTGATGGAAAGCTTTTCCATGAATCGAGTGATTGATGAAGGCAAAGTCACTCCCGATTTTGAACTAAGCCTCCGATTTCGCACCATTTTTTA
>JBGGMM010000165.1:0-3746 GCA_041288045.1 Pseudobdellovibrionaceae bacterium
ATCGGCTCTTCCTGACGGAAAGGGCACAGCTGTTCACTCTTCTTCAAGGAATGGAACACGCTAAAACTGAGATCCTTCTCAGTCTTCGCTTTGTTCCTGCTCTTGTTGGTATTTTGAGCTGCGTTTGAATTCAAGATTCAAACGTCCTGCCCTTTGTGTCGCGCTTTCATCGCCAAATGTTTCTGTGACGAAATCTTTGGTGATGGATGCTGCGTTTCTGATCGCCAAAACGGCGCCTGATGAAACTTTCTGAAGATAATTTGAAACTGAAGAAGTTTGAATCCAATGCTCAGCATGGGTTTCTAAACTGCTGCTTCCGACTTTGACTTGCAAACACATCATCACAACCACTGAAAGAGCTAGAGATTTCAGAACAAACATCAATTCAAGCATTTTTCATTCCTTTTCTTTGATCTTTGATTTGGCGAAAGACGCTGAGAATACTTTGTTTGGTGAATGGCTTTCTTAAAAAAGCGCGACAGCCTTTGTTCAGTGCCTGTTGCAAAGTGATTTCATCATCCATACTTGAGCAAGCGATGATATCGATATTGGGAAGCTGAGCCAGTATCTGCTCTGTGGCTTCAAGCCCATTGTACTTCGGCATCACTAAATCCATGAGAATGATGTCGGGCTTTCGCTGAAGTGCCATTTGAATGGCCTCTTCCCCGTTTCTGGCTTCACCAACAACGACAAAGCCCAAAGCTTCACAAGCTTGAGTGAGAAGCTCTCGAACAAAACCTGCATCATCAGCAATTAAAATTCGCACTGCCATTTTTTTATTTTAGAGCGAGCGGCAAAAGAGCGCTACTCTCGAGAATCGAACTCGACAAAGGAATTACTGGCCCCAGCGATAGCCTAGGGAAAAAATCAAAAAGGTATTTTCAACAGCCACACCCCTTGGCATCAGTCCCGATTCAGGATCCAAAGTGTTGGCCGACCCATTGAACTGATTTTTCTCATAGGACGTCGTCAGATCCCAGAGAATTTGATTTTCCCTTGAGAGCTTGAATTCTCCGCCGACCATCAACTCAATTCGACTGGACTCGCCATTCGAACCAGAAGAAAGGTCAATCCCGGTCCCCAGTTCCGTGTGTTGGATTCGAGGAATGACTTTCCCGCCAAAAGTCCATGAGTATGAGGGGGCCACCGGAATCCGAGTGAGGAGATGCAGGCCAACACCCGAAGAGCGCAACTGAACCCGATGCTGACTGTCGCCTGGAACTTTGAATTTGTATTCAGAAAGATGAATCCCAAATTGGAGCGAGTTTGATTTTCTCGACATTCCAAAAAACTTTCGAACATTAAAACCCAGCTCTGTCCATTCATGTTGGGCAGTGCTGCGAGTTTCGGTTGTCGGATCCTCGACCACATCCCCACCCATGGTCGTTGTGTACTGACCGTAAACTCCTAAAAAAGGAGTCAACCAAAGCTTAGCTCCTAGGAGCATCTTTGGAGAGAAGGTGTTGTAGTTTCGATAGGAATAACTGGACTTTGAATTGTTTGAAACCACGCCGGGCAAAAGATCGACTTCTAAAAAATTCAAGCGAATGTCATCAGGATGGATCTGCTCTTTATAGGCCTCGACCACAGTCTGCCCTTTTCCATCCATCATGTCTCGAACCTGGTCAACAACTGAGGGCTCAGCCATTTCTTGTTGGGTCTGATTTTCAGCATTTGTTTTTTTCTCAGCTTCCTGGGCCTGATTTTGCGACTGTGTCTGCGGAGAAAACAGAAGTTGGCCAACAGGACTGGAAGTTTCTTTTGTTGAAGCGGCTTTCACGGTCGTGGAGGTGCTTGTCACCGTGGTCGTTGTTGTTGTCGCGGCTGGAAGAACAACAGGCTTGCCGGATTCAGCAGGTCCAGTTGCTTGTGCTGAAGCTGCCTTTTTGCTCGGGAGATTTTTGACCTTTTTGACTTTGTACCGACCTGATTCCAGTCCAGGTGATTGCGAATTATCCGTCGCAGAAGGTGCCAACAGCAACTCGGAAGAAACATCAATCTGAGCAAAACACAGATGAGACGTCAGATTCGCAACAAAGATGAAAACCAAAAATCGCATGATCGTTTTTCGGAGAAAAAAGCACTCGGCTTGAAGAGAATTTGACCCTCTCTGAGGGAAAGATCATAATGGTTGAATATGAAGCTAAAAATGCGACTGAGATCCAGACAAATCTTCCGTTTTTCCCCTGTGGTCGCCGCAATTTCTCTCTGTTTTCTGCAACCGACTTATGGCCAGAAAACAATTTTGAAAAGCTCCGTGGATGATTCTCTATCAATCAAAACTGTGACTGTCGCGCCGATGGTCGATAATGTTTCACAAATTTATGCAAAGCCACTGACCAGTCAGCTTCGAAGCATTGTTGGAAGCGACCGACAGTGGGATCTTCGCACTTACCCTGATAGCATTAAAAATACTCCTGAAGAATTCGAAGACAAACCTGAAGTCGTCAAAGAAGCGCTTCGCAAAGCAGGGACTGATGCCCTGATTTCCAGTCGCCTGACCAAAGGGCCCAACGGAATCTCTATCAAATTGAATCTATTCTTGGCCCAAGATGGGTTGCTTTTGGCTCAAGAAACTCTTCAGGATTATTCTGGTTTTGAGATTTCAGATTTACGTCGGCAGCTCAATGAACTGTACGGACGCATGAAATCTCGGCTTCCTTACACAGGCATTCTTTTGAGCCGAAAAAATCAACAGGTTACCGTCAACCTCGGATCCGATCAGGGTTTAAAAGCAGGTGATGAAATTTCTGTCATTCAGATCATCAAGGTCAATCGTCATCCCCGATTTCATTTTGTCGTCAGTGCCGAAAAAGAAATTATTGGAAAAGTTTTAGTCGATAAAGCAGATGAGACTCTCAGTTTTGGCACGATCGTTCTGGAGCGATCTGAAAATGTTCTTCAGCCCGGGATGAAAGTGATTCCAGTGAATTTTGTGTCCTATCCAGCAACTCCAAAAGCTGGTGACGGAAAACTTTTAAATGATGTCGCTCAACGTCCCGATAGCACAGTTTCCTTAGGGGACGAACCCAATGAATGGGTGCCTGACGATGCTCCTTCTATGGGGAAAGTGGGCTTTTTGCTTGGGCTTGGCAGTTACGCCGTGAACAACACTTTGCAATCGGTCGGCGCTGTGAACTCGAGCCAAACTCCGACTCCATCCATTCATTTGGATGGAGAGATTTGGTTGACCACTCATTGGTTTATGGCAGCCAATTTGAAACAATATATTCTGTCATTGAAAAATGCTTACCCTGGGTCCGGTCCTGGCAATATTGGAGTTTCCTCGACCCAAACCACTTTGCAAGTTGGTTACAATTTTCTTTTGCATGACAAATTTTTCGGACCCAAGTTTCAATTGCTTGGCGGCTATTCTAAATTTTCTTCAACTGTCGACACCTCATCTCCAACAGCCTATACTTCTCTGAGCTTTTCAGGCCTGGCCATTGGGGTTGCAGGATCTTTGCCCGTCTCTGAAGAAATGCCGCTCACTCTTGGAGCCAAATTGATGTATTACCTGAATACAGATGTCAGCGAATCACCTGTGTCTTCCGGCCTTTCATCTTCTGGAAAAATCACAAGCTTTTCGGCTTTTGGAACTTACCGTTGGACAGAGCACATGAATATTCGTGGTGAACTGATGTATGATCTGTTCAGCGCCAGCTTTTCCGGAACCGGAAGCCGAGGTGCCGACAGTGCCTCAAGTGCCAGCCACACTATCACAACGATGGCTGGCGGGATTGAAT
>JBGGMM010000166.1:0-3082 GCA_041288045.1 Pseudobdellovibrionaceae bacterium
GGTGGATCGGATGACGCTAGCAATTTGAGACTTCTTTGCAAGTCTTGTAATCAAAGGGCTGCCATTCAAGCATTTGGGGCCAATAAAATGGAGAGGTTTCTGAATTAGAGGGGGCTCATGAGTGAATCTACTTTGCTTCCAAAGCTTCGGTGAAAAATGCAGAGTGAGTTGCGAGTTCTCGGACATAGGGTTCGATGTCTTCTTGCTGGGCTTTTGGCAATCGTGAAAATTCGACGATGTGATCATTTGGTACGTATCGGAAAGTGAAATTGATTCTTCTGGTTTCGAAATTTGAAGTGTGTAGGCCATCGATGGGAGAGAGTTTTTTTTCCACTCTTTGCACTCGGTGAAACAACTGCTTTTTGAAGCGATCGCTGCCGAAGATTTGCAAGGATGAATCTTCGAGCCACTGCTGAAGAACCACTTGGCTTTGGTGTTGTTTGCTCTTTGAAGAGACGAATTGAAACAAAGCGCGCTCACCCAAGGAAACCGAAGCCACGGGGCCGGGTTCGTAATCGCGGTGTTCGCCGACTCGGGCGACATCGGTTTTCTGATCGCCTTCCAAGCGAGAGCCGTAATAATTGATCAAGCAAGTGTTCAAATGCCAACCGTGGGGAACGTCCTTTTCTAAAAATTCTTGGTGAACCATGCTTTCGATCTGAGAGACCATTTCGGCCAAAACAGGCGGAAAAGCTTCGGCTTCGACGCATCGATTGTAGAGACCTTTGGGTGGATGGTAGTAATCAAGACAGGCAAACTGCCAATTGCCAAGCCAGTAGACGGGTCGTAGAAGCTGGCGATTGGGAGTGCCCTCTGGCGGTGGGTTGTTTTTAGAAAAGCGCATTTCCCAAATCGGATGCAAAGTCCTTAAGTAAGCGAGAATCGCCTCTTTTTCTTTCGCTTTGACGAACTTAGGAATGTAAATCAGGCCTTTTTTTGACATGTCTTAGGGAACTGTGTTTAATTGATTCCATGCCAAAATTGAACTCAATTCCGACAGTCACGGCCGGATCTGCTGAAAAAAAGAAATTGATTTCACAAATTCCTCATTTGAAGGGGAAAAAAATTCTCATTTTGGGGGATGTGGGCTTGGACGAGTACATCCTGGGCGATGTTCGCAGGCTGAGTCCCGAAGCTCCAGTGCCGATTCTTGATGTCGAAGCTGAGGATTTGCGCTTAGGCCTTGCCGCCAATGTCGCTCAGAACGTGAAAAGTCTAGGTGGGGAACCGGTTCTAGTTTCTGTTGTCGGCCAAGATTCCGGAGCCGACCTTTTAAGCCAACTGTTTCGCCGCAATGGAGTGGACGTTTCTCACTTGGTGGCTGATGCCAAGAGACCGACCACTCGCAAAACTCGGGTCATGGCAAAACATCACCATTTGGTGCGGGTGGACCGGGAAATTCGCAAACCGCTTTCAACTGAGACTGAAAGCCGCATCTATCAAAAAGCTTTTGAATTGATTCCCTCTATTGATGCCGTGGTGATTGAAGACTATGCCAAAGGAGTGGTCAGCAGAAACTTGATTCAGCAGATCGTCAAAGCGGCCCGAACTCAAGGCAAAAAAGTTTTCGTTGATCCTCATCAAACCAATTCTGGCGATTTTTACTCCGGCGTAGATTTGGTCAAACCCAACTTTACCGAGTCGATTGCTCTTTCGGGTTTGGATTACGATGAGCTTCGGGATGATCCGGAAAAATTGGTGGATTTGGGGAAAGCCGTGCAAGCTCGAACCGGAGCCAAAGAAGTGGTCATGACTCTTGGAAAAGACGGGATGATCATTTTTTCAGGAGAGAGAATTGTTCAAGTTCCTACTTTTGCCAAACAAGTTTTTGATGTGACCGGAGCTGGAGATACAGTCATTGCTGCTCTCACTCTTGGAGTTGTTTCTGGTTTGCCATTGACAGAAGCCTGTATGCTGGCAAATTTTGCTGCCGGAGTCGTTGTCGGCCAGGTTGGCTGCGTTCCCTGTACGACACAGGACCTTCAAAATTACATCGAACATCTCGAATAGTGCTAGAGCTTCGTCCTGAAACCCAGTCTTTCGACGGAGCTTCCCTCTAGGGCCCAGAAAATTCAAAGACCTTCTTTCTGATTTCATTCTAAACTGAAAATGTCCATTTTATTTATCTTCAAAGGATTGAGGAGAGTTTATGAATTCCAAGAAGGGCTTCGGTCTCTTATTAGCTTCAGGTCTCGCTATCGCGGCCTGTGCCACTTTCAAATCGGAAACTGCCAAGCGAGAGATCGCCAGCAAAGAAAGTTGGGCGCCGACATCAGCTCAAAAATTGGATTCAGGCAAAATCGAAGAACTTTCTTCGGGTGGAAAGATGAAGCTCAAAACGGCTCACCTGATTATCGATAACGATCGAGCTTTTCAAAAGAAACTGGAAATGGTTCGAAGTGCGCAAAAAAATCTGCGTCTGGTCTATTATATCTGGAGCGATGATTATTCGAGTTCCCTTTTCAACGCCGAAGTGATCGCTGCCGCTCGCCGCGGAGTTCAAGTTCAAATTCTCGTGGATTTCATCACCAACTATGAACGGCTGGATCTGTTTTCGTATTTAGAAAGTGCTGGCCAGGGAAATATCAAAGTCAAATTTTACGGACTTCCGCCAGAAGAGATTCAAAGAGCTGCTGTCTATATGACAATCCCCTGCAGCAAAGTCGATAAGCCGGCCGCCGACCAGTGCAAGAATGAAAAATTAGCCCTTTTGAGCCAAATGGGGAACCCAAAGCAAACTTGGTTTTCACAAATGTTTTTAAGTGGAATGTACGGAAGAAACGCAGCTCTGATTTCGCTGGCTACCAAAATTGGCGGAGGCTTTGATCCTGCGGCCTACAAACAGGGTCCTCCACCAAGCCCACAGAAATTGGCGCAGTTGAAACAGTTCGCGAAAATCGTTTTTCAAGCCGCCGTCAAAAACGATGCAGCAGCCAAATTGAAAATGCAATTGGCCCTCACAAATTACGGCGATGATCTCAATCCAATCATGAATGAGCTGACAGGTCGGCTCCCTTTCGCCATGGGTGGAGGGGATGAATGGGATCATTTGACCGATTACACGCATCACAAACTTTTGGCA
>JBGGMM010000167.1:0-63939 GCA_041288045.1 Pseudobdellovibrionaceae bacterium
GGCATTGGTGAGCTTCCCATGGATGGTCCGGCACCAGCGATCCTCAATGCGATTCAAAATGCCCTGCAAATTCCAGTGAATCAAATTCCTCTTTTGCCAGAGGATCTCTTTCGGACTTGGGAGAAATTCCATGCAACATAAAATTTCTTTCGAAGTGAATGGAAAGCCCGTCACTGTTGAAGCCCACTCAATGGAAAGACTTTTGGATGTGCTTCGGGAAAGTCTGCATCTGACAGGGACGAAAGAAGGATGTGGCGAAGGGGAGTGTGGGGCTTGCTCGGTTTTTCTGGATGGTGAGCTGGTGAATTCCTGTCTGATTCCCGTGTCTCAAGTTCTCAATCGAAAAATTCTCACCATCGAAGGTCTTTCCAAAGAGGGCGGGCTTCATCCTGTGCAAAAAAGCTTTCTGCAACACGGGGGAGCGCAGTGTGGGATTTGCACTCCAGGCATGGTCATGGCGGCAGTTTCGCTTCTGGAAAAAAATAAAAATCCCAGTCGAGATGAAATCAAAGAGGCTTTGGCTGGAAATCTTTGCCGTTGCACTGGGTATATGAAAATTTTTGATTCGGTCGAAAAGGCGGTGAAGCCATGAGAGCCTTCGTTCCTGATTATGAGCTTGTGACCAAAGGCAGTCTTCAGGAAACTCTGAAAACTTTGTCACAAGAGCCAAAAATCTGGAAAGTTTTTGCTGGCGGCACGGATTTGATGGTGCTGTTTGAAGCTGGAAAACTGAAGCATCATCGCTTTTTAAATCTGGCTCCATTTTCTGAATTGCGAAAGATACAAGTAGAAAAGGATTTTGTTCAGATTGGTTCTCTTTGCACTTATTCTGATATTCAGTCTCATCCAGTGATTCAAAATGAATTTCCCTTGTTGGTGAGATCCGGGTGGGTGACTGGCGCCAAAGCCATTCAAAATCGTGGCACCATCGGCGGAAATATTGCCAACGCCAGTCCGGCCGCTGACACTCCTCCCAGTCTCTTGGCCTACGGGGCACAGATTGAATTGCAGAGTGAGAAGGGGAGTCGGATTTTGGACTATACTCAGTTTCATTTGGAGTATAAAAAGACAGCTCTGCTTGAAAATGAGATCATTTCTTCTGTTCGCATTCCGCGAAATCAGGGGTGGACTCATCATTACTATCGAAAAGTGGGGACTCGGGCTTTTCAATCCATCTCGAAAGTAGCTCTGTCAGTGGCGGCTCGAGTGGAAGCGGATCAGGTTTTGAATTTCCATTTGGGACTCGCTTCAGTAGCTCCCTTTCCAATGTTAGCTCTGGATCTTGAAAAAAATATACTTCATCAAAAACTAAGGTTGGTGGATTCTGAAAAGGTGTCGCAGTCGTTTTCAAACCTATTGTCTCCCATTGATGATGTTCGCTCGACTGCGGCGTACCGTAAAGCTGTGGCGAAAAATTTGGTTGCTCATTTGATTGAGATATTGGGAAAACCACCTGGAATTTACCTGGAGAGTTGAGTGTTCAGAAAAATTGCGGATCTGCAATCTGAAGGAAAAACATCCGTGCTCGTGACCATCACGAATACCAAAGGTTCAACTCCGCGTGAAGTCGGCGCAAAAATGCTGGTGACCAGAGACAAAATCGAAGGAACCATCGGCGGTGGAACTCTGGAATGGCTGGCTATCGAGAGAGCCCGAGGGCTTCTGGAATCCTGTGAAAACAGCAAATGGTCGGTTCCGCTCTGTTCAAAAGCCCATCAGTGTTGTGGCGGATTTGTTGAGCTTTTCTTTGATATCATTAAACCTCGGCCGCGGCTTTTGATTTTTGGCGCAGGCCATGTTGGGCAGGCGCTTTTAGAAGTCATGGCGGGAACTCAATATGAATGCAAGCTGGTGGATGAACGCAGTCAGTGGATTGAAGAAGCGCAGAGAAAGCGGTTTCAACTCAGTCATTTGGCACTCGAAACTTTTCTGAAAAATCCCGTGGAATGGTTTGACGATAATCCTGGCTGGAACTTTGAAGAGACTTACGCCATTGTGATGACTCATGATCATGGGTTGGATGAAGCGATTTTAGAAAAATTGCTTGGGAAACCACTCCGCTTTTTGGGACTGATTGGATCGCAGACCAAACGCCAAAGATTTTTTTCACGCTTGCTGGAAAAGGGATTTCCACAATCTCAGCTGGAAAAAATCTCTTGTCCAGTAGGTTTGCCTATCGGTGGGAAAGCTCCCAAAGAGGTTGCTCTCAGCATCGGTGCTGAGCTTGTGCAACTTTACTTTCTGGATCTGGCCAAACAGGAAAAACAAAGAGTGCCTGTCACAATTCAGGAAATTCAACATTGATTCAGATTGGATCATTACTTACTAAGGTCTTGTAAAGACCATCTCCCAAAATGAGATAAATCAAGAAGCGAACCTGAAGATCCGAAACGTTCCTTAAGGTGAAAAAACCACTGCTTCTCCTCAGTTTAATTGGCCTTATTAGTTGTCATCGTCCCCAGGATGAAGGCTCTTCCGTTTCTATTCGCATTCCCTCGGTCAAAGAATTCAAAGCGTCTCGTTATCAAAATACGACGGCCTCGACAGTGGATTACAGTCGATTGTGTTTTGCTGTGAACGTCAAGGGGCCTGGGATTTCAGGACAATTGGGATCAACCTGCAATATCGATCGAGGTTTGTTCGAAGGAACGACAGTTCCGCCAGGGCAGAATCTGAAATTGGATGTTCCGGCGGGGAGTGATCGGGTCTTTGAAGTTTATGGATTTCTTCGTGATAGCACTTCAGAAAGCTGTCCGATTGTTAGTTCCTCATCTTGGAATTTTCCTCTTTATAAGATTTATTACCTCGGTGAAAAATCAGGAGTCACTGTGGCTCCTCCAGAGACTCAGGTTGAAATTAAAATCACTCTACCAAGCACATCACAGCCTTTGGCAGTCCAGCGTGGCTGGCCACTGAGCTGTAACGGCACCATTCCAGCTGTTGCCAATGGGCTTCGTGGAAATGTTGTGGTCGGAGCCAAAGAGCTGGCCAGCGCGAGTTATAAACTGCGCGCCCACGTGTCTGAGAAAAATTTAGATTTTAAGCTGACAGGTCCTAATGGGACTCAGTTCAAGGGCGGAGTTAGGTAATTTTTTAACGAAAACGAAAGGGTTTTTGTTATGCGTATTTTAAATCATTTATCTTCTCTGTTTTTTGGAGTGATTCTCCTGGTGATGCCAGCGATTTCATTGGCGGGATTCAATTTCGAAGGTTTTCTTGCTGACTCCAATGACACTCCAATCACAGGCTCAGGGATTTCGGTTCGCTTGAAAGTTTACAGTCCAGGATCTGAAGCTTGTCTTCTTTATGATGAAACCCACTCGGTGACGACCTCGGATGGATACGTTTCACTTTCGATTGGAAGCGGAACCCGAAATGATGCTCTTTCGCATTCGATTTCTGCAGCTTTTGCTAATCATGCGGCTTTCACAGGTCTGACTTGCTCCTCTGGGACTTCCTACACTCCTGTGGCAGGTGCGGGTCGTAAACTTTCTGTGACTGTGAATTCAGAACTCTTAGGAACTTTGGACATGAATCCAGTTCCGATGTCGATTGGTGCTGAAAAGCTCGGACATTTGACGGCTTCAAATGTTATGCGTGTTGAAAGCTCTGGCGTGGCTCAAACAGTCACTGCATTGACCTCTGCTCAGTACACTGAATTCAATGCCTTGATTGCTGGAACTTCCACAAAGTATTTGCAGAAAAATGCCGCTGCAGGTTCCACACTGCCTGTGGTTTCCAGCGGAATTCCAGCTTCGGCTGTGGCGGGAAGCATCTGGTATGATTCAACAGCGAATGCAGTGAAATACTATAATGGGACTACTGATTTAACTCTCTCTTCAGGCGGTGCAGGATTGTCAGCCGGGACTGCCTTCTCTGGTGATGTTTCTGGAACTTACAATGCTTTGGCTCTCGCAAATACGGGAGTGTCGGCTGGTAGTTATTCCAAAGTGACAGTCGATGCCAAAGGCCGAGTGCTATCTGGCTCTCAAATCGCTTCTTCTGATATCACGGCTGCCATTGGGTTCACCCCAATGAACAAATCCGGTGACACGTTGACGGGAGTTCTGGGACTTTATTCAACACCCTCCGATCCTTCTTCAGGATGGAGTGTCGCTGAGAAAGGTCGCACTTGGTTTGATTCTTCTGCCAATCAAATCAAATATTGGGATGGATCTTCGGTGCAATCGGTTGGCGCAGCCGGCGGCGGAATCACTTCGATGAACGGAGCGACTTCAAGCTCGCAAACGTTCACAATCACTAACGACAATGCCATCGCAGCCCCACAGATCAACACCGCCAGCTCGCTTCACACTTGGAAATATCCAATGGCTTCTGCTTCTGGGGTGACTGCGGGTTTGATCAGCAAAACGGAATACGATTTGTTTTACAATAAACTTGATTCTGGCACGCCATTTTCGGGCGATGTCTCTGGAACTATGGCCAGCAATCAGGTTGTTAAGCTTCGTGGATACCCAGTCAGTTCTTCAACGCCTTCGGCTGGACAGCTTTTATTTTACGATGGCAGCCAGTACACTCCTCTTAGCTTGAGCGGTGATGCCACTCTTTCAGGGAGCGGATTTTTGAACATCACAAACGTTTCTGTTTCTAAAGGCGGAACGGGCGTGAGCTCTTTCAGTGCCAATCAGGTGATCGTAGCCAACGGAACCGGAAGTGCTTTGCAAGCTTTCACTTGCTCTGTTGGCCAGATCTTATCTTTCGATGCTTCAGGATGGGCTCAATGTCAAACCATTGAGGCACTCGGAGCTTTCGTGAATGGCGGTAACAGCCTTGGCAGTTCTGTCAGCTTTGGTACGAACGATACTTTTCCAGTGCATTTTGAAACCAACGGCGTCAGTCGAATGACTTTGGAATCAAATGGAAAAGTTGGAATAGGAACATCTTCTCCCACCGAGAAATTGCATATTGCTGGTGGTGGTGGCAGCCCTCCTCGTGTCCTGATCGAAAATAATACCAGTGCCTCCTCTGCTGACGGCTCGCGAGTTGTGATCAAAAACCATGCAGGATCTTACGGAACATTTCCTACTCTTTCGTTGGAGAATGCTCGAGGTGCCTGGGGATCTCCCACCCAGATGAATTCTGGAGATATTATAGGTGAAATCATGGCTGGTCCTTACGATGGCGCGAGCAATACGGCTTCAGCAAAAATTTCCTTTGTTGCTGCAGAAACTATCGGCGTCTCGATGAAGGGCACGCAAATGGGATTTTGGACGGCGAATACTGGATCTCCCAGTATCTCTGAAAAAATGCGACTCACTGCTAACGGTCAATTGTTAGTTGGAACGACGACCTCAGATCCTTATGCAAAATTGCTGGTGCAGGGAACCATTGTCTCTCAACAATCATTGGCCTCAGGGGCTGTCGCGGACTTCGCCTACGGAAATTCACTTGTCTTGACCACAGTGCCCTCGAGCTCGATCAGTCTTTCGGGAATGGCAGCCGGTGGACACTATACATTGGTCATCGAAGATACGACGTCCCGAAGTTACAGTTTTTCAGGTTGCACGACAGTCAAAATGGTACCCGCGAGCTCACCGACTAGTGGCGCCAGTATTTTTAAAATTTACTACGGCGGAAGCAACTATAGCACTTGCTTCATTAATTGGACGACGGGTTACTAATCTCATTCATTTTGTGTTATGGGTGACTTCAAGAACTGAGGTCATCCATGAGTACTTGTGACTTTCTTTTATTAGCTGCTGGGAAATCCTCTCGCATGCATCAAGATAAGGCTTTGCTTGATTTTTTTGGAACCACTTGGATTGAAGCGCAAGTGGCTGAGGTCAAAAAATCGAATTTGATTCAACAATTGGTAATTGTTGATCAGCCTGGCAAAACTCAAAAATATAAAGATCTTTTACTGCGGCTTGAAAATGAAAGTTTTAAAATTCATTTTGTTGAAAATACTGAATCTGAATCTTCGCCTTCTGATTCAATTGAATTGGCTTTTCAGAAAAATTCTTTTTCACAAGGTGTTTGCCTATCCCCAATTGATGTTCCTTTGAAATCTTCGAATCTTCAGCTTTTACTTTCATCGCGGGCAACTGAAATTGAAATTTTAAAGCCTTCTTTTCAAGGTCAGGGCGGGCATCCGGTTTGGCTTTCTTTCTCGGCTATTGAGAAATTTCGTCAAGCTCCACGAAGGTTAGACGAATTTTTGGCTGATTTTCCTCTCGAGCAGGTTCGATTTGTTGAATTTGACAGTCCAGAGGTTCGGATGAATCTCAACACTCCTGAAGAGTGGCAGAGCTTTCTCAATCGAGGGATGGAGCATCCAAAACGCTAAAGTGTTCTTGGCAGAGGGTTTCTGTCGGACTTCGGCGGTTGCTTCGGAATGAGCGGTCTAACTTTTTATAGGTGCATTTTTTGACCATGGGGCCGGTGAGAAGACTGGTCGCTTTGCCTGCGAACCTTTGTTTGACCTCGGCTTTGCATTCGTCTTGAAAATGCGTCCAAAGCGATGAGCAATTATTCTTAGAGAAAGTATAGCACTGCATTTCAATGCTCGAAGGCGCACAGGGTTCTTGGGCGATTTTCTCTGCCTCAAATCGAGGGACCAGGATCACCCAAAGCACATGACCCAAGAGCACCAAGCCGCAGGCAAAGATCAGGCTGTTCTCAAAGGCGACTGGCAAGCCGGCTTTGACGAAAGGTCTTTCCTTGAAAATGAAAATTCCAATTCCGAAAAGTCCGACTGGCAGCCAATGCAGAGCAGGAAATGAGGTCCAAGCCGCCAAGAGTTCAAAAACTCCCCAAGAACTGAGGATATAAAGCAGCAGTTGCACCCAAGTTGGTATTCGCATTCCTTCATCCTAAGACGAAAAGCTGGCCTCGCCAAGAAGCTTTTTAACGCAATGCCCACGAGAGTGATTCAGAGGCTTTTCAACTGGCCAGTTTTTCTTCCTTGATGTTAGAAAGGGAAGATTCAATGAATGGGGGAAACCACTATGAAAACAACAGTTTTAGCGTCTTTGGTGATGCTCTTGGCTTTGTCTGCTCAAGCTGCAAAAACATTCGTCTACTGTTCGGAAGGAAGTCCCAGCACTTTCAATCCGCAATTGGCAACGGATGGAACCACTTTCAACGCCAGCTCTCGCGTTGTTTACAACAATTTGGTCGAATTCAAACACGGCTCTACCGAGATTGAACCCGCATTAGCTGAATCTTGGACCATTTCCAAAGATGGACTGACTTACACCATGAAATTACGCAAAGGTGTGAAATTCCATTCAACGGAAGCTTTCAAACCAACTCGTGATTTCAATGCTGATGACGTTTTGTTTTCTTTCAATCGCCAGCGCGATCCCGCTAATCCTTACAACAAGGTTTCGGGCGGAAGCTACGAATACTTCCAGGGCATGGACATGGGAAAGGTCATCAAGAACATCACAAAGAAAGGGGACTACGAAGTCGTTTTCAATCTGACTCAGCGTGAAGCTCCTTTCCTCGCCAATCTTGCCATGGATTTCGCCAGCATCCTCTCTTCTGAGTACGCCGATGCCATGATGAAAGCGAAGACTCCAGAAAAAGTCGACACACTGCCCGTGGGCACAGGTCCTTTTGTCTTCAAGAGCTATCAAAAAGACACTCTCATTCGCTACACAGCCAATCCCACTTACTGGAAAGGAACTCCGAAAATTGAGAACTTGGTTTTTTCAATCACTCCGGATCCTTCTGTTCGCTCTCAAAAACTGAAAGCCGGTGAGTGCAATCTGATCGCTGAGCCAGCTCCTCAAGACATCGATGCGCTGAAAGCCAACAGCAAATTGCAAGTCATGGAAAAAGAAGGCCTGAATGTCGGCTACTTGGCATTCAACGTTGAAAAAGGACCTTTTGCGAAAAAAGAAGTTCGTGAAGCCATCAACTATGCCTTGAATCGCAAAGCTTACCTTGAAGCGATTTACATGAATCGAGCGGCTTTGGCGAAAAATCCAATTCCGCCGACTGTTTGGTCTTACAATCAAACGATCAAGGACTACGATTACAATCCAACCAAAGCCAAAGAACTTTTGGCAAAAGCTGGATTTCCAAATGGTTTCGAAACTGAAATGTGGACTTTGCCAGTTTCTCGTCCCTACAACCCAGCAGGGAAAAAAATGGGTGAGATGATGCAAGCCGATCTGGCGAAAGTCGGAATCAAAGTGAAGCTTGTGACTTACGATTGGCCAACTTACCTTGAGAAATCCAAAAAAGGTGAGCACCAGATGATCCAAATGGGTTGGACAGGTGACAATGGTGATCCAGACAATTTCTTCAATGTGCTCTTGGGTTGTGCTGCCATCGAAGCTGGATCGAATCTCGCTCGTTGGTGCTACAAGCCTTTTAACGATTTGGTTCAACAGGCGAAACAAACGGCTGATACCAAAAAACGAACAGACCTTTACATGAAAGCTCAAACAATTTTCAAACAGGAAGCTCCTTGGGCGACGCTGGCACATGCTCGTGTTTACCGGGCTATGTCTGCCAATGTCACAGGCTATAAGATTCATCCTTTTGGAACTGAGCAATTTGAGACTGTTGATTTGAAGTAATGGTCATTGGAATTCTGAAGAAAATTTTATTGGTGATTCCAACATTAATTGGGGCAAGCGTGATAGCGTTTGCCCTGATTCGTTTGATTCCTGGTGATCCAGTCACCAATTTATTGGGCGAACGAGGCGGTGATCCTCAAGTGGTCGCCGAAATGCGAGCCCGTTACGGCTTGGACAAACCAGTCATCACTCAATATTTTCTCTTCATTGGAAATGCTCTTCAAGGAGATATGGGAGAATCCATTATTTCCAAGCGCCCCGTTTCAGAAGAATTCTGGTCGCGCTTTCCAGCCACTTTAGAATTGGCCTTTTTGGCTTTGTTATGGTCCGTGCTTCTGGGAATCCCCTTGGGAATTTTAGCAGCAGTGAGGCGTAATTCTTTTTTTGATTACTCGGTGATTGGCGTGTCCCTTATCGGATACTCGATGCCGATTTTTTGGTGGGGCCTGATCCTGGTGATTTTTTTCTCTGTCAATCTTGGCTGGTTCCCGGTTTCTGGCCGCATGAATGTGATGTACGACGTGACCCCTCACACTGGCTTCATGCTGATCGACTCATGGCTCAGTCCAGATGGAGCTGCAGCATTTTGGGATGCTTTGAAACATTTGGTTCTTCCGGCCATCGTGCTTGGGACAATTCCACTGGCAGTGATGGCTCGTATGACTCGATCCTCTTTGCTCGAAGTTTTAGGCGAAGATTATGTGCGCACGGCAAAAGCCAAAGGACTCGATACCTTTCGAGTGGTTTTTATTCATGCACTGAGAAATGCGATGATTCCGATTGTGACTGTGATTGGTCTTTTAGTGGGGACCTTGCTGACTGGCGCAGTATTGACCGAGACGATTTTTTCTTGGCCTGGTATCGGCCGCTGGCTTGTGAAATCGGTGGAAGCTCGTGATTATCCAGTCATTCAAGCTGGTGTTTTGTATTTGGCTTTTTTGATTGTGATGGTGAATTTGATTGTGGATCTGGTTTATCTTTGGGTCTATCCGCGAATGAGGTCACAGACATGAAAGATTTTTGGTATTTGTTCCGCCAAAATCGGGGTGCTGTGATGGGCCTTTGCCTGGTTCTGTTGGCCGCCGTGATCGCTCTGCTAGCTCCCCTGATTGCGCCCTTTGAACCCATCACGGTTTTCAACGAGTCTTTAAAGCTCCCGCCCTTCTGGCATGATGGAGCAAATGGCTCTTATCTGTTAGGAACGGATGATCTGGGCCGAGACCTTTTATCTCGTTTGATTTATGGGTCTCGAGTTTCATTGGGGATTGGCTTTTTCGTCGTCGTTTTTAATTTGTTCTTTGGTTTGATCTTGGGTCTGACGGCAGGTTCTTTCGGCGGTTGGGTGGACACGGTCATCATGCGATTGATGGACATCATTCTTGCTTTGCCATCGATTCTTTTGGCAATTGTCGTCGTGGCAATTCTGGGCCCTAGCCTGATCAACACAGTGATCGCTGTTGGAATTGTCACACTTCCCAATGTCGTTCGAGTGGTGCGTGCTTCGATTCTGGTCGAGAAAAAGAAAAACTACGTCGCTGCCTCTAAAAGCTTCGGCGCTTCATGGTTTCGAATTTACATTTTGAATGTGCTTCCCAATTGTCTGGCGCCACTTTTGGTTCAGGCGAGCTTTGGGTTTAGTGACGGGATTCTCAATGCAGCAGCTCTCGGTTTTTTGGGCCTCGGTGCGCAGCCTCCAATCCCCGAGTGGGGAACAATGTTGTCAGACGCCAGAGCTTATATTGAATCTGCGCCCTGGCTCGTGACTTTGCCGGGACTTTGTATCCTTATTGTCGTCATTGCATTTAATTTGTTGGGCGATGGACTTCGGGATGCTTTGGATCCCAAGGTGAAACGAGCATGAGTTTACTGCAGGTCAAAAACCTCAATATTGATTTTAGCACTTCCACCGGAGTGATTCAGGCTCTCCGAGATGTGAACTTTCGTCTCGAAGAAGGCGAAGCTTTAGGAATAGTCGGCGAATCTGGCTCTGGAAAGAGTGTGACGAGCTTGGCTTTGTTTGATTTGCTTGCCAGCAATTCAATTGTACGCAGTGGAGAGATTTTTTTCAAAGGCCGGGATATTCGGAAAATGTCTGAAGCTGAAAAATTGAAACTTCGAGGTGCTGACATTTCCATGATCTTTCAAGATCCCATGTCGAGCCTCAATCCCTGCTTCACTGTTGAATACCAAATCTCTGAAGTTTTAAAAGTTCATCAAGGTCTGACCGGTGCTTCGGCCCGGGATAAGATTCTTGAGCTGCTCAGACAAGTAGGGATTCCGGATCCTCAATCCAGACTTCATGTTTATCCACATGAACTTTCCGGCGGAATGAGCCAACGAGTGATGATTGCCATAGCCATCGCCTGTTCTCCAAAAATTCTTATTGCAGATGAGCCCACCACAGCTTTGGATGTGACAATCCAAAAACAAATTCTCTCGCTTTTACAGAAACTGAGAAAAGAGAAAAAAATGTCTCTTGTTTTGGTTTCACATGATCTCGGAGTCATCGCGCAAAACACGGATCGACTTCTTGTCATGTATGCCGGGGAGATTGTTGAAGAGGGTGATTCGATGGCGGTGATTCAAAAGCCGACTCACCCATACACTGAGGGGCTTCTTCAGTGCTTGCCTGGATTGCATTCTCATGAAAGCCGAGATTTTCGTTTACCGACAATTCCAGGGATTGTGCCCAATCTCGGACAACGTCCCTCCGGCTGTCAGCTCAATCCGCGTTGTCCTTATAAGAAAAAAAACTGTGAAGAAAAGCCGGTGCCGCTTTTTCAGGTCCAAGCCAACCGAGAAGCTCGTTGTCTTTATCCACTGAACGTTGAAAGGAGCCTTTAATGGAAATTTTCATTCTTACGGTCGCATTGCTTTTTGCAATTCCCAATTTTTCAAGTGCATCTGAAAGTTCCAGCACAAAAGAGCAAATTCAAAAAGATTTCGAAAAAGGTTACGAAGACCTGAAAGTGCAAATCAAAGAACTGCAGGAAAAAGCCAAGACGAGTTCGGGAAATGCCAAAAAAGAAATGGAAACCCAGCTGGCTAAATTGGACCAAGAGCAAAAAGAGTTTCAAACTCAAATGCAAAAACTGAAAAAGTCGTCCGGCAAAGCATGGGATGATGTCAAAACTGGTACCGGTGATGCTTACGAGAGCCTGAAAAAGTCAGTCATTCAAGCCAAGCAGCGCTTTCAGTCCGAGGACAAGAAGTAGTGTTGGTTGTTGAGAATCTCAAGAAGACTTTCAAAACTCCGAGAGCTTTCAAAAAACCTCTCGAAGTTCAAGCTTTGCGCGGGGTCAGTCTTAGCGTTGATGCTGGCGAGACTCTGGCCATTGTCGGTGAATCCGGCTGTGGCAAAAGCACATTGGCGAAAGTGCTTTTGAAAATTGAATCACCTTCATCCGGCCAAGTCACAATTGATGGAAAGGCTTTGGCAGCGATTTCTCTGAAGGAACTTTCGGATCACATGCAGATGATCTTTCAGGATCCTTATTCGTCGATCAATCCCAGGAAAAAGGTTTTTCAAATCATTTCTGAGCCCTTAAAAATCAAAGGCGTTTCGACTGAAGAAATCAAAAAATCAGTGGAATCCGTCGCTCAGATGGTGGGCCTTCGACCCGAAATCCTTCGGCGCTATCCCCATATGCTCAGCGGCGGCCAGCGACAAAGAGTCGGCATTGCCAGAGCACTTGTCACCAGTCCCCAATTGATTGTCTGTGACGAGCCGGTTTCAGCCTTAGATGTGTCTGTTCAGGCTCAGGTTCTAAATTTGCTCTTGGACCTCCAAAAGCAAAAGGGTCTCAGTTATCTTTTTATTTCACATGACCTGGGGGTCGTTCGTTTTCTCGCCCATCGCGTGGGTGTTATGTATCTGGGTCAAATTGTAGAAATTGGTGATCGAGATGCGATTTTTAAGAAACCTCTCCATCCTTACACTCAGCTTCTTTTAAAGAGCACGCCTTCAATTTCAATAGCTGAAAATTTCAATACGACTGAGGCAACCGAACTTCCTTCACCACTCAATCCGCCTTCTGGTTGCAGTTTTCACACTCGTTGTCCTTATATGACTGAGCTTTGTCGGGAAAAAACACCGGAACTTCGGGTGTTAATGGGATCTCAAGTCGCCTGTCACCATGCTGAAAAAATCGCTGGGGGCCAAGCTTGAAGTTTCAGGTGCCAGAACTGAAATTTTCAAAAACTTTTCCCAAGACCACTGGTTTATCTCCAAAAAGCTCAATTCTCATTTATGATCAGATTCTTTCAAAAAGTCCAAACGCGAATGCGTGGATTCAAAAATTTCCTTTTCGCTATGCTGTCACGTCTGGTGAAGAACTGAAAGATCTTAAAAATTTTCCTGCTCATATGGAAAAAATTCTCAATTTGTCTGGTGAAATTTCAGAAAGGCCTCTGCAAATTGTTTGTTTGGGTGGGGGCAGTGTCGGTGATTTTTCTGGGTTTTCTGCCAGTGTTCTCAAGCGCGGCGTGGACTTTATTCAAATCCCAAGCACTTGGCTTTCCGCCATTGACTCAGCTCACGGTGGAAAGACGGCTTTAAACGTTGGAAACATTAAGAATCAGATTGGCTCTTTTCATTCAGCGAATAAAATTTATCTCATTCGTGAGCTTTTAATATCTCAACCTCAAGAGCGAATGGATGAAGCACTCGGCGAAGCTTTGAAAATTTCTTTGATTCAGGGAAAGGCGCTCTGGAAAAAGTGGGAGAAAATTCAGGTCTGGAATTCAGAGAATCTCTGGAAGCTTCTTCCAGACCTGATCAAAGCTAAATATCAAATCGTCAAAAGGGATCCCTGGGAACAAAAAGGTATTCGTCATGTTCTCAATTTCGGACACACTTTGGGACATGTCTTCGAAGCTGAGCTTGGCCAAGCTCATGGAAAGGCTGTTCTCGAGGGCCTTCGATTTGCGATTTGCTGGAGTGAGAAGAAGAAAATTTTGAAATCCAAATCTCTTTTGCAATCCCATTTTTTGCCTGAAATTCGAAACTCTCTAAAAAGTCTGCAATCTCCGGAAAAATTTCTTTCTCAGGATAAAAAGCGCGTCGCAAACGGGAAAATCCGCTTTATTTTTCTTCAATCACCTGGAAAACCCCTGATACAATCAGTGACTGTTTCCGAAGTTCTCGATGAGGTAAAAAGGCAAGCGCAATGAAGTCCTTTTCTTTTCAAGGTGAAATTCCGGCTTCGAAATCAATGATGAACAGGGCTTTGTTGCTGCAAAGCTATCAACCAGGTCTTCAAATCGTTGGTAACTCCAATTGTGACGATGTTCGACACATGAAATTGGCCTTGGCCGCTTTTATTCAGAAAAAAAATATTCCCTGTGGCGAAGCCGGGACTGTGATTCGGTTCATGGGAATGCGGGCTTCTCGGGAAAAGGGAACCTTTGCTCTGCTAGGCAGTCCTAGGCTTCTCAGTCGGCCCCAAGATGAACTGATTTATATTCTCAATCAACTCTCTGTGAATGTGCAGCTTTTGAATGACCAAATCATCATTCACAGTGAGGGCTGGAAAAAGCCAATGATCCCCATTCGCGTCCACCGCGAAACTTCTAGTCAATTTGCAACTGCTTTGCTTTTGAACTCTTGGAAACTTCCATTTGATTTAGAATTTGAAATGAAACCCGGTGTGTCCGAAGGCTATTGGCAAATGAGTGTGGAGCTAGCTCAGAAAGCAGGCCTTGTTGTTCAGAAAAAAGGGGATTTTTGGAAAGTTCCCGCCCAACAGGAACTGCAGCCCCATCAAATCATGATGGAACCTGATTACAGTTCCGCATTTGCTTTGGCGGCAGCCGGCGCTCTTTGCGGCGAAACAGTCATCACAAATGCAACTGCTACAAGCTTTCAACCGGATTATATTTTTATCGATTTGCTGAAGAAAATGAACATTCCCGTTGAGCTGAAGGATCAACAATTGAAAGTACGCCAAGCTCAGGAAATAAAACCATTAGATATCAGTTTGCACTCTTCTCCGGATCTTTTTCCTGTGCTTTCTGTTCTGTGTGCTTTTTCCAAAGGGGAATCCATTCTCAAGGGTGCTACTCATTTGGCTCATAAAGAGTCTCATCGGGTCGAAAAAACGGCCGAGCTTTTAAGGCTTGCCGGATTTTATGCCAAGCTCAGGCCGGATGGACTGCAGATTCAAGGGCAGGGAAAAGGATTTAAGCCTCAAAAGTTCGAATTTGATCCCGATCAGGATCATCGGATGGCGATGGCCGCGGGCATTTTGAAGCTTCAGGGATTTGATGTCAAAATTCATCAGCCACAAGTGGTGAGCAAAAGTTTTCCTGAATTCTGGCGGGCATTGGGTATTCAGGCATGAAGCTTGTTTTACTGGGACATCGCGGAACTGGGAAATCCCAGCTTTTAGAAAGACTGAAGACCTATTGGAAGGACAAATCTTCCAATTTGAAATTTTTTGATCTTGACCGAGAGATTGAATTTCGTGAAGGCAAAACCATTTCTCAAATTTTCAATGATGCTGGAGAAAAAGATTTTCGCGACCTCGAAGTGAATGTCTTTCATGATCTGATTCGTGCCAATCCAGAATTTGTCATTTCCATGGGGGCTGGCTTTCCTTTGCAGCACATCCCAGCTGACATTCAACGACTGTGGGTGCGCCGAAAAACAGATTTCCTTGGAAGAATTTTTCTCAATCGGCCTCGCCTGAATCCCGAAATGTCACCGCTTGAAGAGTACCTGCAACGGCTTCCACTGCGCGAGGAGCGCTATCGAAAGCATTCCACAGATGAGTATCTCATGCCTGAGGGAATCGAATCGGCCAATTCAATCGAGGAAAGAATCTTTAAAGAGGACTATCGAAATTTGGGTGGAGTCCTTACCCTTCTTCCCATTCATTTTCGCAGTCTGGAAAGTCTGCAAAATCGGATTCGCAATTTTGATGTGGATTTTTTTGAGCTTCGGGATGATCTCTTAAGCCTTCAACAAATTCAAATGGTTACCAGCCTTCTGCCGCCCAGGCGTGTGCTTTTGAGCTTAAGGTCTGCGAAAACCAACCCGTGGATTCAGGAGTTCTTACGAACTGGGATTTCTTGGGATTGGGCCCTCGAGCTAGGCGCCTGCCCTTTTGGTGAAGCTCCGATTTTTTCACTGCATCAAGTTCCAAGGGCAATTCTTCAAAGCAAAGAGAGTTTGGAAACTTTCCTTGCAGAGAAAAAAATCCCGGCCACTTCTCATATCAAATTATCACCCATCATTGAAAGCTTCTCTGAATTGCAGATTCTTTTAAATTGGCAGAATGAAAACCCATCACAGCGAAGCGTCCTTCCCAGATCTCAGGCCGGGCGCTGGGGCTGGATTCGCCTTTGGCTGAAAGGCCGGCAAAAAATTAATTTTTTCCGACTCGATCAGGGATCGGCCTTGGATCAGCCAACACTTTTTGAATGGATGAGCACTCCTTTTCAAATCCAAAATTTCGCAGCTCTTTTAGGCCACCCCGTTTTTCACAGTCGAACTCCGATTGAGCACCAAGCTTATTTTCAAAAAAAAGGATGGCCTGTTTTTGCCATTGATATCGAAGAGGAGGAATTTCAAAAGGCCATTGAGCTCTTGTCTTTTTTGGGACTGCAGGCGGCGGCAGTGACTTCCCCTTTAAAGGTCAAAGCTTTTCAATGGGCTCAAGAGCGATCACCGATTGTGCAAGAGCTTGAAAGTGCCAACACTCTTTTTTTCAAAGACCAGAAATGGTCGGCTCACAACACGGATCTTGATGGTTTTCGTTTTTTATTTTCTCAGATCACCGGTGACACACAGTCCTTGGCCGTTTGGGGCGGTGGCGGAACTCTGCCAGTGATCTTAAAAATTGCTCCCAATGCCATTTTCTTTTCAGCCCGAACAGGGGAGCTGAAACGAGAATATGGGGATCAGCAGAAATGGACTCGGGATCAGATCGTCAGTATGCAAATGGAAGGACCGCGAATTCTGATCTGGGCCGCTTCACCTGAGGCCCAGCTTCCGCCAGAGGATTGGCGGCCCGAATTTGTGCTGGATTTGAATTACCGCGAAGATTCCCTGGCCAGAGAGTACGCTCTTCAGGTAAATGCTCAGTATCTGGACGGTCTCGGCATGTTCAAAGAACAGGCGCGAGCACAAAGAGAATTTTGGGATCGGTGAAATGGCAGCAAATACTTTTGGTCATTACTTTCAAATCCATTCCTTTGGTGAAAGCCATGGGCCAGCTCTAGGCTGCGTGATTGAGGGCTGCCCTGCGGGTCTAGCATTCGATTTCTCTTTGCTGCAATCAGAACTTCAACGTCGAAGACCTGGCCAGCAGGGTCTGCAGAGCGCAGGAGTGTCGCAGCGCCAAGAATCCGATGAAGCCGAAGTGCTCAGCGGTGTTTTCGAAGGCATGACCCTGGGCACTCCAATCGCAATTATTGTTCGCAATCAGGACGCCAAATCACAAGATTACCAGCAAATCAGATCCCAAGCACGGGCTGGCCATGCGGATGATGTGTGGGAATCAAAATTTGGGCACCGCGATCATCGCGGCGGCGGCCGCTCATCAGGACGTGAAACGATTGCCCGTGTGATGGGCGGCGCAGTTGCTAAAATGCTTCTTCGAAAACTGGCTCCAGAGCTTTGCATTTTTGGCTTCTCGACTCAAATTGGCCCTTTGACTTTAACGTCAGAAGAAAAAATTGATTTTCTTTCAGGATCGAATTTCTCAAAATCCCCTCAGGATTCTTTTTTTGCCAGATTCCCAAGCTCAAGAGACCAGGATGTTCGCGAGCTTTTGCAGAAAGCACAAGAAACGGGTGAAAGCTACGGAGCTCGAGTGGAAATCCGAGTCAAAGGCATGGTCCCGAACCTAGGCCAACCGGTTTTTCATAAATTAAAATCAGATTTGGCAAAAGCCCTGATGAGTGTCGGCGCGGTCTCAGCATTTCAAATTGGTGAAGGAGCTCCTGAATTGGAAAAGGGCACTGATTTTCATCAAAACGAAAGCTCGGTCTATGGCGGCATTCGTGGTGGAATTTCAACAGGCGAAGAGCTCATTCTGCAGGCGAGTCTCAAACCCACAAGCTCGATTTTGGACATCGCTAAAAAAGGCCGTCATGACCCTTGCATAGCAACTCGGGCCATTCCTGTCCTTGAATCCATGGTGGCCTTGGTTTTAGCAGATCATCTGCTTTTAAAGCGGTTGGATCAGATTTAAAATTATTTTTTATCCTGATCCTGGTTTTTTTCATCTTTCGGATCTTTTCGAAGATCTCGAAGGCCGACTTCAGAAATGTCGTGGTCCTTAAACCAATTCATCAGATCGACGAAATAATGACGGTACCAATCGTCAACGGCTGAAAGGTTAAGCCCCAGTTGAACTCGGTCATATTTAGCCATGTTCACAGAGAATTTAGATGGAGTCGTGATGTACACTCGCAAATTATCATAACCTTTGTTTTGCGGGTAAAAGTAGTAAACCCACTCTCTGAGTTCCATGAGGATATTGGCGTAATTGTCGATCACCATCCATTTGCCATTCGTGGTGCGAACGATTGTTGCCACATGAAAGGCCCAGTTTGTGCCACCAGCACTCATAGGTCCCACCAACCAAACTTTACGGATGGACTCTTTCATAATGCCCATTTTCAAAAGAACTAAATGAGCATAAGTGGCGCGCCCAAAGCAGTAGCCAATTTCCGTGGTTTCACGGTCGTATTTTTCATTCTGTGAATAAGCGACAACCGGATGAATATTCATGGATTCAATGATTTTTTGTGCATTTACTGGGTCAATTGCTGGTAATCGGTAGCGACCTTGAGGATGAGGAGTCTGTGCTTGAACAGGAAGCGCATAGACTTGATCAATTGCCTTCTCATTCATTTCCTTAAGACGAGCTGGACTGTATTTGTGAGCCTCATTCCATTGCATCGCCAAAAGGTCAGCATGTAAAAGTGGATCAACAGGTTCTGGCTCTTGTGGTTCTACCTCTGGTGTCTGAGTTGTTGGTGTCGTAGGTGCTGGAGTTGAATCAGATTCTTTCAGATCGGCTTTGGGACCGCAGTTTGTCAGAACCATACTCAAAACAAGAAGCAGGAAAAATTTTGTAAAATTCATGATATCTCCGAAACTTTTGATGATAGGACTTATTCAGTAGCAAGAATCCGTCCAAAATTTGAGATCTCAACTCAACTAAAATAGCTGTAGAAAAGAAAGAGTGGGAAATATTTTTAGGGTCATCTGTGAACGAAGCCAATTTGGAACTGACGAGGAAAATGTTTTCAGGTTTTATTAAGCCAATCAGAAAGGGCAACAAAGGCCCTCTCTTTTCCTAGCTCATTGAAGGACTCGTGGAAAAACCCGGGGAAGCTGGTTAAAACTTTTTTCTTTCCCTCTTTCATTTGCAGTTGCTTGAAAAACTGCAAGCAGGCCTTCCAGCTGACGATCTGATCGGCCAACGGGACAATCACAAAAAGATTGTAAGCAAAGGGTCCCGAATTGTTTCGGGTTAAAGGCATTTCCTTCATCATGCTGACAAAAAACCGTGGAGTGACAAAATTGTGGTTCAATTGATTTCCATGATAAGCCTTGGCCACTTCGGGATCATGAGAGATCAAATCTCCATTGAGCTCATTGCTCAATTTCAAAGATCCCAAAAGAGGCTCTACAAGCTCTCCAAAAAGACGTTTGAGCTTTGGAACCGGTAATGCCAAGTCCAAAAGTGGCGCTGACACCGTGACAGATTGCAAAGGCAAATTTGATTCTTTCAAAAGAGCGCGAAGAGTGATGAGACCACCGAGACTGTGCCCAAACCAATGGGCTTGCACAGAAGCATTCGAATTTTGTTTCATCCATTCAAAGGCCGCTTGAAAGCCATTCAAAACAGCTGTTGAATATTCGTCAAAATTTTCAATGTGCCCACGAACACCCAAAGACTTTCCATGTCCTGGCAGATCGACACAAATCACTGCATCGACGACACCTTGTAAGTAATGGGGAAAATGCTCGTAACGATCACTTTGCTCTGCCTGTCCATGGACAAGATAGAGAAAGCGTCCTTGGCTTAAATCAGCTGAGCGATAAATTCGAAGAGAAATCGTCTTATTGGCAATGTCGATAAATTCGGTGGTCCAACCTGAAGGCAGCTTCGGAAAAAACGGAGAAGCCGCCATTTCTATTTCTGGCCGTGGTAAATATAGGCCACGCCACCAGTCAGAGAATGAAAAGACATTTTAGAAAATGAATCTGACTTTTGCATCAGCGACAGAAAGTCCTGCTTGCAAGGAAAGGCAGCTGAAGATTTTTGCAAATACTGATAGGCATCCTTTTGCCCCGTCACCCAGCCACCCACCAATGGCAAAACTTTTTCGGAATAAAAATTAAAAAGAGGTGCAAACACAGGAAGATCCGCCTGACCAAATTCCAGAACCAAAACGGAGCCACCTGACTTTGTCACTCTGGCCATTTCTTTCAGTGCTTTGACGGGATCTGCGACATTTCGAATACCAAAAGAAATGCTCACCAAATCAAACTGAGCATCCGGATAGGGCAGATTCATCACATCTGCGGTTTCAAAAGTGATTTGTAAATTCTGGCTTTGAGCTTTGGCAGGAGCCGGGACCAGCATTTCTTGGCAGAAATCCGTACCCGTGACTTGGCCTGATGAACCGACGGCTTTTTTAAATTCAATTGCCAAATCACCAGTGCCGGTAGCGCAATCGAGAACTTTCATTCCCTCTCGGGCGCCTGAAAGTTTCACTAGTTTTTTTCTCCACAAATGATGAATCCCCATAGAAAGAACCGAATTGGCTCGGTCGTAATTTGATGCCACTTTGGCAAACATGGATCTGATTTTTTCTGGTTGGGGCGAATGCTTTTCAGGAGTCATTTAATTTTCCAATTGATTCAAAGGACGATCCAAAGCCTGCAGAACCCTCTCAAGCTTTTTCATCAAATTCTGAAAATCAGGAATGGTCAGGGCTTGAGGCCCATCCGAAAGAGCTTCGGCTGGACGAGGATGGACTTCAACAATAATTCCATCAGCGCCCGCAGCTGCCGCCGCCAATGCCAATTGTGGAACGAATTGCCGAACACCAATGGCATGTGAAGGATCCACAATCACTGGAAAGTGGGTCTTTTCTTTCACATAAATCACAGAATTCAAATCCAAAGTGTTTCGAGTCGAAGTTTCAAAAGTGCGAATGCCTCTTTCACACAAAACCACTTGATCATTGCCACCAATCGAAATGTATTCGGCAGCTTTGATCCACTCGTCAACAAAAGCGGCAAACCCGCGCTTGAGCATCACAGGTTTTTTAGTCAAGCCCAGCTCTTTGAGAAGCGCATAGTTGTGCATATTTCGAGAGCCCACTTGGTACATTTCAACGTAATCGTCCAAAAGGGCAATTTGACGAGGATCAGTGACTTCGCTGACCAATTTCATTTTTGTCTGATTGAGAATGTCTTTAATAAACGCAAAAGCTTCATTGCCAAGGCCTTGAAAAGTCTGCGCGCTAGTTCGAAGTTTCCAAACCCCACCACGCAGAATCACAGCTCCTGCTGCTTTGACGGCTCGGGCTGTCTCTTCGAATTGAGATTTGCTTTCAATTGAGCAGGGTCCCGCAATCACCGTGAATTCAGGTCCGCCAATAATGACAGAGCCCACCTGAACAGGCTTTGTTATTTTCACTTGAGCCGACGGCGCGGCCCTGTGAGGATTCACAAGTGTATCCGTATCCACAGAAATTTTCATATCGGTTTGAGTCCACTTCCGCTATAAAAAGCAAGAGAACCTTTATACCACCAAAATCCCGTAGGGAAACGGAAAGAAGTGGTGAGAGGTTTCACTGTGTAAGAAGGCAAGGTCTATGACGCAGGCAGAAATTAAATCCTTTCTCAAATCAGGCGCTTTGATCCGCCTCCCCTCTGGAAAGCTTCGTCTTTGGATGGGCCCATTTAAAGCTTGTGAGCCTGGAAAAGAGCAAGTCTTTTCAATAGCTTGCATGGAGTTTTTTGGCGGTCAGCCCGAATTTTTCGAAAGCTCTCAGCCAGTGATCGAAACTGAAGTTTCCACTCTAAGAGCTCTTCTGCAAGAACAGATCACTGAAGCTCCCTTGGCAGCCTCTAGCTTTTTTCAGCCGTCTTTTGAAAAATTTCAGGAATCCTTTCAAACCATTCAAGGGAAAATTCATCGCGGGGAAATCGAGAAGGCTTTGCCTGTGGTTTTCGCAGAATGCCCAGTGATTCCAAGCCCCAGTCAGAGAGCCAGCATGTTGGCTCAGGCATTAGAAGCTCATCCCCAGCTCTATGTTTTTGGATTCTGGAATGAAGCTTCTGGGATTTTGGGAGCCACTCCGGAAATTCTATTTCATTTGAAAGGCAAATCTCTCAAGACCATGGCGCTTGCGGGAACTCATCCGCGAGCTGAAGAAAAAGACCTGCTTCGAAATCCCAAAGAGCTCAAAGAGCATCAATTGGTTGTTCAGGATCTCAAAGAGAAGCTGGAAAAATTAGGTTGGGTCAAAATTGGTGAAACCCATGTCGCTGAATATGGGATTCTTTCGCACCTTAAAACCGATATCGAAGTTGAAATTTCAGATGTGTCGATCCAAGAACTGCTCAAGCGGTTACATCCGACAGCCGCTTTGGGGGTTTACCCTCGAAACTACGGCATTCAGTGGATGAAAGCACTTCCCTATCAAGAGCAACGCGGCCTTTTTGGTGGTCCGGTGGTTTTTCCAATTTCAAGAACTGAGTCTTTGGCCTTAGTCGCAATTCGCTGCCTGCAGTGGAATGAAAACGGCTCACAGATCGGTACCGGTTGCGGGATTGTTGAAGCCAGTGATTTGCATCGCGAATGGAAAGAATTGGCCCTCAAGCGAGAATCCGTGATGAAGGTCTTGGGACTTTCAATATGAACATTGCCTTGGCCGAAAAAGTCTTGCGAGCTCTCAAATCGCAAGGAGTGAAAGACATTCTTCTCTGCGCTGGAGCAAGAAATTCCCCTTTGGTGGTGCTTTTAGAAAAAGCCAAAGGTTTTCAAATTCTCAATTTTTTCGAAGAAAGATCCGCTGGTTTTTTCGCTTTGGGAAGAGCGCAAAGAGATCAAAGACCCGTTGCCATTATCACAACGTCTGGAACTGCAGTGGCAGAACTTCTTCCCGCGGCAGTAGAGGCCACTTACACTTCAACGCCTTTGATTTTTGTAACAGCTGATCGCCCTCGCAGTTACAGAGGAACAGGGGCGCCTCAGAGCATCGATCAAGTCGGGATTTTTTTTAAATATGTGGAAACCTGTGTGGACATTGCGCATATCAGTGAAGAGTTGGATCTTTCTCTTTGGACAAGGGCAGCTCCTTTGCAGATCAATGTCTGTTTTGATGAGCCCTTGATGGATTCGGAAATTGCTCCTCTGAATTTTTCTGATTCGGAAGTGCTGCCTTCTCGATTGCCAGCTCTAAAGCCCCAGCAGACTCAGGTTCTGAATCAACCTTTGGTGATTGCTGGGCCACTTTCGGAGCAAGAGGCAAAAATTGCGGCTCCTTTTCTCGAAAAATTAGGCGCTCCCATTTACGCTGAAGCGCTTTCCAATCTTCGGGCCGAGCCTTCTTTGCAATCGCTTTTTCTCAAATCCGGCGATGGAATTGTGCGGGAGCTTTTCGTTCAAGGCCATTGTCAAAGTGTGTTCCGAATAGGCGGAGTTCCCACTGTCAGATTTTGGCGGGATTTGGAAGAAAGTTTTCAATTGATTCCTGTCGCCTCGGTTGCCAATTCGGATTACAAGGGTCTGAGCCGAAGCGTTCGGCACATTGTGGGGTTTGAGAATTTGCATTTGGTGAAATCTCAGTGGGCCAAAGATCCTCGATCAGAGATTTTTCAAATCGATCGCGAAAGAAAGCAGAGCTTTCAAAACCTGCTTCAGAAATTTCCTAAATCCGAAGTGGCGCTCTTGTCTTTTCTATCTGCCGAGATCGGAGCTTCTTTTACCTATCTGGGAAACAGCTTGCCAATTCGTGAATGGGATTTGGTCTGTCCCTTTGGCAAAGAGCTTGGCAGACAGAGCGGCAACCGAGGTGCTAATGGTATCGACGGGCAGATCTCAAGCTTTCTTGGCGGAGCACAAACCGCGACTGAGAACTGGGCTCTTTTAGGGGACCTCACCACACTGTATGATCTTTCAGCGCCTTGGATTAGCTCCCAATTGAATTCGATGAAGCTGAGACTGGTGGTTATCAACAACCAAGGCGGACAGATTTTCAAATCGATTTTTGGCAAAGATATTTTTCTCAATCGTCACCAGATTGAATTTTCTCACTGGGCCAAAATGTGGGATTGGGATTATCAAAAATGGACAGAAATTCCCGAAAAGAAAAATCTCTCTGATCGGATTGTGATTGAGCTTTGCCCAGATCCAGATCAGAGCCACTCTTTCTGGCAGGAGCTACGCTCGCGATGACGATCTGGGCACTGCATGGCTTCTTAGGGCTTCCCTCGGACTTTGATTCTCTGAAAGAGAATCTTGGAAAATCTCGGGCCGATTTGAAATGGCATGTTCCTGATTATCTTCACACCCGCGAGCTTTCATCGATGAACAGCCTCGGTGATTGGGGACTTCAGTTCAATCAATGGGTGATGAGCAAAGAACCTCAATCAACAGAAAGAATTCTTTTGGGTTATTCGCAAGGGGGGCGTCTGTGCCTCCAGGCATTCAAACAAAATCCTGGTCTGTGGAAGGGGCTCATTCTTTTATCTGTTAATCCAGGCATTCGGTCTGGAGAAAAACCAGTCCGATTGAAGTCCGATCAAGAATGGGCAGCTCGCTTTTTAAATGAAAAATTTGATCGGGTCGTTCAAGACTGGAATTCACAAGCCGTTTTCAAAGGCTCACAGATGGAACCTCTTCGCAAAGAATCCAATTACAATCGTCATCAATTAGCTGATGCATTGGTCAACTGGTCCGTGGCCAATCAAGAAGATTTCCGGAATCTCCTTTCGACCACACAAACTCCGATTTTTTACATCGCAGGCGAAAATGACCACAAGTACCGGCAAATTGGAGAAACTCTTCATGTGCTGAATCCAAAAATTTATTTTCAAGCACTTAAGAATTCAGGGCATCGAGTGTTGTTTGATCAGCCTGTGAGTCTTGCTACAGTCATGGGTGATTGGTTGAATAGCTATTGTAAATGAAGGTCGAGTCTTTGCCTGATCGTGAACGTCCGTGTCCGTCTTTTCTGGAAATTCGGCCATCCGCCGACAGTCATCGTCCAGCTTCGCCTCCGCGGCTCCAGGCCTCACCCCTTCGGGGCTCGCCTTCGGCGAGTTTCCAGAAAACCTAAAATAGAAATGCAGCAGAGCTGATCATGGGGTTTTGGTTACTCACATGAATGTTAAGTTATAATGCTACATTCAAGGGAGTAGCTGATCGAACCAATCCACAGCGGCGTTCAGAAAACGCTGCGGCATTTTTTCGACGAATTGTTTTCATCTTTTTGAACTGCCAATCAGGAAGATCGGCAGTCCGGGGGTTCGGGGCAGACCTGCCCCGATTGCATGGACGCTGACACTGCATGATTATTCCCGAACGTTAGAGGCTCTTATGGATGACCAGGAATCGGTTCCATTGGTACAAAATCTTTTGAATTCAATGATTTTGCGGATTCTTTCAGAAATTCGATACTTCCAGGAACTGAAGTGAAAACGGCTCCTTCAAGGCAAGTTTGTCCACCTTGTAGAGTTTCTGAACGGCTTGTGACGCCGATAACGAAAAGCTTATCATTGATTTTAGTGTAAATGGGACCGCCAGAATCTCCATGGCAAACACCCTGTCCATGTTGAAAATCGACAAGGAACTCAGTTTCTGAATAATGAGAATTGGTCAATTTTACATCCGCTTTCAAAAGTTTTTTGGGATCTTCCATAGGCGCCATGCTGGTCAGGCCATAGCCAGCCAGTTCAATGTCAGCCTGATCTTTCAAGTTCTCCATACTTCCCAACAGCCGAACAGGTTGATACCCAGCTGGAGCACTTGACTCAAATCGGAGAAGCGCAACGTCTCCCCAGTTGAATTCTTCGTCATCAGCAAGTGCCACCCAGCGTTCAGTCACTCGGCCACCTAAGACGCGACGAACTTCTAAGCTTTCAGACTCAAGATCCAAACCAAAAACAATTCTCAATAAAGAGGGACGCAACCCGGAGACACAGTGGGCAGCCGTCAGAACCAAATTGGGTGCGACCAATGTTCCTGTGCAAACCACGCCCTGACCTAACATAGCCAAGCCAACAGTTGATTTTGCGATTTCCTCTGAAAATGCAACGGCCTCACCCCCAACAATGGAAGGATCGGAGGAGTCTGTATTCGAATGATAAGATTGATTCGCTGAGCAAGCGCAAAGCACTAGAAACATTGAAAGTGTCAGAGAATGTAATCTATTCATAAGGCCCCCGCCACAGTGGTGGTTATAGCATGGTTCAATGGAAAGCTGTTGAAGACTTTAAAAAAGTCAGAGTTTTTGAAATATAATCCACATGGGCAGCAACGCTTGTGGAAACGCTGAGGCTATCACAGCGCTCATCGCTTCCACGGCTTGTCACACCAATCAGAGTGAGTTGTCCGTTGATTCGAGCATAGGCAGGTCCACCTGAATCACCCTGGCAAGTTGAAACTTTTGATGGCGGAAGCTCAAAGAGAAGTTCAGAGCCTTCGTGCTTTCCATCCGTCAAAACAGAGTCAGCCCGACGGAGAACTCCTGAATCATCTTCAACTGCGTGTTGTCCTTCTGGAGAAGTGATTCCATATCCGGCAAACACCACAGACAAACCCTTTGTCAGTTGAGAAACATCAGTCAATCGGGATGCTGGCTTATAGCCTTCTGGAAGTGGGCCTTCGAATTTCACGAGACCAATATCATTCCAGCCACCTTGACCGGGCTCACGAGGGCTAAATTGAGGATGAATGGAAATTTTTACGAAAGGGCGAGCCACTTTTGCGTCGGCCTTTGTCATATCAGTAGCAAAAACAACAGCACCACCACGGATGGCACTTACAGTTCCGTCTTCTTCGAAATTCACCAAGCAGTGAGCTGCTGTGATGACAATATTTTCTTCAATGAGAGTTCCAGTGCAAATAGCAGAATTAGAAGATTCATCGACTAAAATAAGCAATCCAACAGTTGAAACTGCAGTTTCGTCTTTTGCGTCGACTTCTTGTCCACCGACGACACCTGTTGAAAGTTCGCCTTGGTAGGTAGGGGCTTGTCGTTGACTGCAAGCTGTGAGCGATAGGAGCAAAGCTGCTACTGCGAAAAGATTTTTAGATATCATAAATCCCCCCCGGGATGTCCCTGACTCCAATTGAGGAGGGGGCTTGTGGCCCCCTCTTCCCCCTCTGAAGCCTTCAAAATCCACGGAGTCATTGTGGTTTCGAAGCCTTGTTAAGAATTTGTGTCTTAACAATTGGGTGCAATAAACATCGCCGACCCAGGTTAAGGCAAAGACATTCTTTTGATTTGGGCCATAAGAAAGTCTTATGGAAAATGCTTAAATTCCTCAGTGGTTCTAATGAGAGCAGAGCGAATTCCAGGCTCAGAAGCCGCATGCCCAGCATCGGAGACAATTTCAAGCTGAGCTTCGGGCCAAGCTCTGTGTAGATCCCAAGCACTTCGTGCGGGACAAACGACATCGTAACGGCCCTGAATGATCTTTCCTGGAATTTTTCGAATGCGATCGATGTTTTCGATAAGATAATTTTGAGTTGGGAAAAAGGCATTGTTCATAAAGTAATGACATTCGATTCGGGCAAAGGGGAGCGCTCGTTCTGCTTCTTCAAATTCTTCAACAGCATTTGGCTTTGCTAACAAATATGAGGTTCCGCCTTCCCATTTGCTCCAGGCACGGGCGGCTTGCAGTTGCAGTTTTTGATCCGAACTGGTCAAGCGCTTGTAATAGGCGGCCACCAAATTGGATCTCTCCTCAACAGGAATTGGTTTTAAATACTCTTCCCAAAGATCGGGGAAAAGTTGGCTTGCTCCCTCTTGATAAAACCAATGAATTTCAGATGGGCGACAGAGAAAAATCCCGCGTAAAATCAAAGCTGTCACTTGCTGAGGGTGGTTGATCGCGTAGCTCAATGCCAATGTTGAGCCCCAGCTTCCACCGAAAACATGCCATTTTTCGATTCCTAAATGGGAGCGCAATTTCTCAATATCATTGACCAGATCCCAAGTGGTGTTTTCACGAAGCTCAGCAAAGGGAGTGCTTTGACCACAGCCTCTTTGATCAAACAGGACAATTCGGTAAAATTGAGGGTCAAAGTAGCGGCGATGATCGGTGTTGATGCCGCCACCAGGGCCACCGTGTAAAAAAACGATGGGCTTGCCTTTTGGATTTCCAACCTGCTCATAGTAAATTTCATGGAGGTCAGAGACTTTGAGACGTCCGCTTTGATAAGCTTCGATTTCAGGAAAAAATTCGATCATATTCACCTCAAGGTGTGGATGGGCCTGGGCCAGACACTTTGCTTTTTCATCAAAGGCAGAAAACTGGCTTGTGCCGCAACATCGTTGCATTGGTCAAACTCTGCTGCAGTAAATCCATAGCTTTGGGCTAGCAGTTGATACTCTTTCAAAAGATTTGAATCAAAAATGCCGGGGTCATCCGAGTTGATGGTTACTAAAACCCCCGATTGCATCAACTTTCGGATGGGGTGATCTTGCAAATTCGGGATGGCTTGGGTTAACCAGTTGCTCGTCACACAGAGCTCCAAGGGGATTCCCTGTTCGCGAACGAAAGTCACGATGCTTGGGTCTGAAATGATTTGCAGTCCGTGACCGATTCTCTGAGCTCCCAAAATTTGAATGGAATTTTTCACATTCTGAGCGGCTTGTGGGATTTTGGCTTCGCCAGCGTGAACCGTAATGTGAAGACCATTTTTCTTGGCCTTTTCAAAGGGCTTTTGAAAAAGCCGGGGGTCAAATCCCTCTTCATTGTCGGCCAAATCCAAACCGATAAAAAAATCTTTATGGTCAATTGTGAAATCGACCACTTTTTCGGCTTCTGAGACTGGCAAGATCCTCTGTATGATCGAAAGAAATCCAACTGCCACTGGCAAATGACTGGCCATTTGGGCGCCTTTGCGAATTCCGTCGAGAATTTTATCAAAATTCAAGTGAGGGTGCCCCTGCGCAATGAAAGTCGGAGCCCAACGCAACTCGAGAATCTTAATGCCCTCAAGAGAGGCATCTTCAATCGCTTCATAAGTGATCCGAGAGAGGATCTCCGGACTGCTCAAAACGGCCTGTGTGCGCAGAAATTTTTGCAGCACACTTTCTAGGTCTCTCATCGGTGAGGTGACAAGAAACTCCTCTTTGGTTTTCTCTAATGTCGAAGGAATCTCAAGGCCTAAATCCTCAGCCAATTCAACAAATGTTGATAGACGCATTGAGCATTCCAAGTGACGGTGCAATTCGACTTTGGGAATCAACTGCAGAGCTTCAAGAGAGTCCTTGTAAGAGGAATTTGATTGACCAAAATTCATTGAAAAGAGGATAAATTTCACCAGCCCATTTGTAAACATGATCTCATCAGCCGGAGACCGTCATGACTCAGCCACTTCCTCAGCCCCTGTCGATTCGTCCTCGACTTGCGGAAAATCCTTCACGTGATCCTCATTATGCTGTTTCGGTGAAAGGGCCTCAGGGTCCAGTTGCAGCTGCCGACCCACGATCCACCAGAGCTTTGGTGGCTTTGATGGATATGAATGCGGTTTTAGGTGGTGCTGCCAGTCACTATGGTGGACCGGCAGCTTTTGCTGAGCTGATGTCAGCCGCCCATGCGGCTATGTTTTTGGAGAGCCGCAATCAAAATCGAGTCTGGCACGAGCTCTTTCATTTTGTGAACGATGCAGGTCACTGTGAAAATGGCCTTTATGCTCTTCGCGCCAATTATGGTTTTGCTGACCTGACTTTTGAAAAGCTTAAAAAATTTCGTTCCATTGAAAGTCCTCTGACGGGGCATGGGGAGTCGCACCTTTTCCCTGAGGGCGTGCTTTTGAGTAACGGCCCTTTGGGTTCCGCTTTTCCACAGTCTCAAGGGCTGGCGATGGCAGATTCTCTTGCAGGCAAAAAGCAGCGGGTGACCATCACTGCGATCTCTGATGGAGCTTGCATGGAAGGTGAAGCGAAAGAGGCTTTTGCTGCCATTCCAGGCTTTGCTCGAACTGGCAAAGTTGCTCCCTACATTCTGATCATTAGCGATAACAACACAGGACTTTCTGGGCGAATTGATAAGGAAAGTTTTTCGATGAATCCCACTTTTGACTCTTTGTCATCGCTGGGCTGGAAAGTCATGGATTTGCCGGACGGTCATGACTTGCAGAAGTGCTTTGATGTCATTTGGTCCTCCATTCAAGAGGCGCGTTCGAATCCGGCAGTTCCAATTGCGATTCGAGCCAAGACAATCAAAGGAATTGGTTCGAAAAAAACAGCCGAATCTTCAACTGGAGGACATGGTTTCCCTCTGAAATCTCCTTCGGAATTGCCAGCTTTTCTCAATGAAATTTATGAAGGCGATTATCCAAAAGAATTCAATTCTTGGATTGAAGAGCTTTTGCAGCTTGAGAAAAAAATCAAAGCTGCTGAAAAAAAGCCGGCGGCTCCTGAAGAAAAAATCCAGGTTGGTGTTTCACAAGCAATGATCAAAGCGATCAAAGCTGGCTATCCGGTTGTTTCAATCACTTCTGATCTTCCCGGCTCGACAGGAGTGGCTGGATTTCGCAAAGAATTTCCACAGGCCTGCCTCGATGTCGGAGTGGCCGAAAGCAATATGATTTCAACGGCTGCCGGATTTTCAAAAATGGGTTATATTCCAGTGGTGGATACTTTTGCTCAATTTGGAGTGACCAAAGGCGCCTTGCCTTTGACGATGGCTTCTCTGAGCGATGCGCCGATGATCTGCGTTTTCTCGCACACTGGATTTCAAGACGCCGCAGATGGCGCTTCTCATCAGGCCCTGAGTTATTTGTCCATGCTTTCGTCAATTCCACATCTTGATATTTATTGCCTGACTTGCAGTGAAGAAGCTGAAAGCTTGATGACTCAAACCATTGAGGCGTTCGCAACTGAACGCAAAGCCGGAAAGATCCCTCACAGCAAAGTTTTCTTTTTGGGCCGAGAGAATTTTCCAAAGGCCTTTGCGCCCCAAGCTTCTTATGATTTGAAGCGGGCCCAAGTGGTTCGAGATGAATCAAAGGCAGGAGCATCTGTCACACTGCTGGCGTCAGGATCTTGTTTGGTGCAAGCCATGGAAGCAGCTGAGAGTTTGAAATCCCAAGGCAAAGGTGTTGTGGTGATCAATCCAGGTCTTCATAATCATTTGGACACAGCAACTTTGAAAGATGCTTTGAAGAAAACAGATGGACGATTGATTGTGATCGAAGATCATCAAAGAATCGGTGGCCTGGCTCAAATGACAGCTTTTGCACTGGCAGAAGCTGGAGTGCAGGTGAAACTGAAATCTCTGGCGGTTGCTGGAGAGTTTGGCCAAAGCGCTTACTCCGCACAAGAGCTTTATCGCAAACACAAAATGGATGCCTCTAGTATTTTGGAAGCTGCTTCGGAGCTTTTGAAGGCCTGACGAATCGGGCTTCGCACATCACTTTGCCAAACGAATTCGGGACGAGTGTCCATCCATGATGTTGTCCGTTGGTATGGTGTGCCGACGGACAACATCGTGGATGGATGGTCTCGAGTACAGCGGTGACGAAGATAAACGTGCGTGTGTCCGTCCATGCGAAGGCTCCCAGACGACCATCGTGGTCGTCTGGCAAGTTGAAGGAAAAGGCGATAAATGTGAAGTTGGTTGCGGCTTTAAGGCTTTTCTTCTGCTTTTGGTTCGGATTTTGTTTCTGTTTCAGGTTTTGGTTCGGGCGCAGTTGCGGATGGTCTTTGGCGGTTTTGTTGAGACCTTCTCGGGTTTTGGTCGCGAGAACCTTGAGGTTGATTCATCTGTTGCAATTGCTCTTGCCAGAACCAGTAGGCTGCGGCTGATAGATGGTGTTCGACTTTGGCGACTCGGAGAGCGATCGGTAGCGATTCGTTTTTGAGGAATGCTTGCTGTCTGCGAAAGCCGCGGCGTCTGAAAGTGTCGATTTGGTCAAGCTGAGATAAAAGTTCCAAGCAACCAAAGACAACGGCCTGTTCGGCTTTGAACATCATCAATTCGTCTTTCATCAATTTGTTCAAAAGAGGCTCGGCTTCAGGGTGGCCTTCCATTGCTCGTTGGTAAGCCAGCACGACGGGAGTGTAGATTTCTGTGGGTTTTGAAGAATCGACGCAGATTTCTTCGAGACGATGTAGATAATGCAGAAAAATTTCCCGGCGATTATGGTCTTCAAAGACAGGTTTCAAACTTGGCAGAATCCAGTCCATCAGTCCCAAATCCCAAAGCTCCATCCAGGCGGGAACTGGATCGGGGAGTCTGAGAAATTTCAAATACTCTTCACGGCGGCGAGGCAAAACCGATTTGGAAACTTCGGAGGCATTTTTTTGAATGGCATCACGAAGGGACTCTTCAATTCGAAAATGCAATTTGTGAGACAAACGAATGGCGCGAAGACTTCGAATTGGATCTTCGACAATGCGAGCGGCTGGATCGCCAATCATCCGTAAAGTTCGTGATTGGATGTCTTTCAAGCCATCAATGAAATCAATCAGCTCATCTTTGATGGGATCATAAAAAAGGGCATTGATCGTGAAGTCGCGACGAACGGCATCTTGTTCAGGAGTACCAAAAAAATTGTCTCCTTGAATCGGTGGCGGAGTCAGTTCGTCGTCCAGTGGCTGATCCGAAGGTGGCGGCAGATCATCAGGTGTGCTTTCGCGTCTAAAAGTCGCCACTTCGTATTGTTGGTCGCCACGTTTGACTAGGACTAGGCGAAATCTTCGGCCGATGACATAGCTGCCCCAGACTTTTCGCTTCACTTGGTTGGGTTCAGCGTTGGTGGCAATGTCATAGTCTTTAGGATGCAGACCGGCCAAGAGGTCTCGCACGCAACCGCCCACCAAATAGGTTGCGAATCCCTCTCTTTGAAGGACTCGAACGATTTCTTTGGCATTTGGGTCAATCCAGCTTGCGTGCAGCTTGGGTTTTTGCTTAATTTCCACCATACAGAAAGACTCTTTATGTCATCTTATCTTTCTCAATTCAATTATCAAATCAATGGGCCCTCAGAAGGTCGACGGTGGGTGTTTTTGCATGGTTTGATGGGATATGCCATGAATTGGCGACGAATTGTGACAGGTCTCACCTCCACTGAGCAGGTTTTGACATTTGATCAGCGCGGCCATGGAAAATCCTGGAAACCGCTGACAGGCTATGCCGCCGAAGATTATGCGGATGATGTTTATTTGATCACTCAAGAACTTGGCTGGGATCGATTTATTCTTGTTGGCCACTCCATGGGCGGCAGAAATGCGCTTGAATTTGCTCATCGATTTCCAGAAAAAGTGGAAAAGCTGGTGATTGAAGATATTGGTCCAGAAGGAGACGCTTCGGCTCCTGATTACTATCGCTGGCTGTTTGGATTGATTCCAACTCCGTTCGTGAACAAGCTTCGGGCCAAAGAGTTTTTCATGAATGAGTTTAAGCCTTTGGTGAAGGATCGAAGCGAAAACCCGGACACTTTAGGGCAATACCTCTATTCCAACATCGTCGAAACACCTGAAGGAACTGCTGATTGGCGTTTTTCCAAAGATGCCATGATAGCCACTGTGATCCAGGGTCGAGCCAAAGATCGATGGGATGTGCTTCGAAGTCTGCCAATGCCCACTTTAGTGATTCGCGGCGAGCGATCCAAAGAGCTTTCAAGGGAGATTTATCAACAAATGCTTTTTTCCAATCCGCGAGTTCAAGGTGTTGAAATTCCTAATGCAGGGCATTGGGTGCATTCGGATCAACCTGAGGAGTTTCTGCAGGTGATTCGAAAGTTTACAGATCTGCCTTCTTAAGATAGGTTGGGCCTTTATCGCGCCATAATGGCGAGTGATCAACGTTGAGGACTGACTTTTGAAATTCGCCGATCTAAATCTTGAACCCAGTTTAAATACTTCCATTGAAAAGTTAGGTTTTGACGAGTCGACTCCGATTCAAACCGCCGTTTTCCCGCACATTTTTGAAGGCAAAGATGTGGCCGGCTTGGCGCAAACAGGCACCGGCAAAACAGCTGCTTTTCTGATTCCTTTGATGGATCGGATTTTAAAGGGCCGAGTGCAAACTCAGGCGCTTTCTGATGAACAAAAAGCAATGCTAGCGAAAAGATCCTTTCAGGATTGGCGTGCCAATCAATTTATTTTGATTTTGGTGCCGACTCGGGAATTGGCTGAGCAAGTTCATGAAAATATTCTGAAACTTGGCGAAGCCTCAGGATTGCGCGGGGCCGCTGTTTATGGTGGCACTGGTTATGACAAACAAAAAGAAGCTTTTAAAAACCAAGTTGAATTTGTTGTCGCGACTCCGGGCCGATTGATTGATCTCTACAAAGAACATGTTGTTGATCTCAAGCAAGTGCGAGCGATTATTTTCGATGAAGCCGATCGAATGTTCGATATGGGTTTTAAAGACGACATGAAATACATTCTCTCTCGAGTGCCTCGGGAGAGACAGTTTCTCGTTTTCAGCGCCACTTTGAATTTTGATGTTCTCAATACGGCTTATCAGTTTGGGGCCGAGCCAGTTGAAGTCGATGTCAGTCGAGATCAAGCGAAAGCTGAAAACGTCAAAGACGAAATTTTTCACGTTGGCCATGAAGATAAGCCCATGTATTTGCTTTCGCTTTTGAAGAAGTACAATCCGAAACAAGCGATCATCTTTAGCAATTTCAAATTCAATGTTGAAAAAGTGGCTCGTTTTCTGTCTGAAAATGGTGTCCATGCCATGGGGATTTCAAGTCTTCTCACTCAAGCTCAGCGCAACCGGGTGATGGAGCAATTCAAGGCTGACAATGAAAAGAACATTCTGGTCGCAACTGATGTCGCTGCCAGAGGTTTGGACATCAAAGGCGTTGATCTCGTCATCAATTATGAATTGCCTCAAGATGCCGAGTCTTATGTTCATCGCATTGGTCGAACCGGCCGTGCAGGAGCTGAAGGTCGGGCCTTTTCTTTGGTGAGTGACCGAGATGTGGAATCTCTGTCTCGAATCGAAGATTATCTCAAGCACAAAGTCGACATTGGTTGGATTGAAGAAACAGACCTCATTCGCGAATTCAAAGCTTTTCCTCATTATGATGAGGGCGGTGGAGGTCGCGAAAAACCATTCTCACGCGACAGTCGTGGGCCTCGCCCTTCGCGAGGGGGACCTCGAGGTGAAAGAGGGGACCGTCGTCCACGCCGAGACGGAGATCGCCCAGGAGGAGGCCCACGCGGACCTCGATCTGAGCACCGAGGTGAAAGCCGACAAGATTACAGAGGTGAGAACCGGCAAGAGGGTCGTCGAAATGATCGTCCTCAGCAATCTCATCAAAGCGAGCAACAAGGGCGCAGACACCAACCTCGCGGAGAGGCTCGGCAGAGCAGACCTCATCAACAGGGAAATCAAAGACGTCATCAGCGCAGTGAAAATGGCTCACAACATTCGCAGCCAAGACGTCATCAACAGCAACCAAGACAACAAAAAAGCCAACAGACTCCTCCAGCGGGATTGGTGAAAAAAGTCAGTGGGTTTTTCAAAAAGCTTTGGGGCGACAAAAGCACTTAAATTTCTAGGAAAAAAATGAAGAATTTAATTTTACTTCTGCTGACCACATTCACTGTTGTCAGCAGTCAAGCGGCCCTCGTGTATGTTCCCTCTCGTTTCAGAGCCCAACAAGCCAAGCTTGTCGTTGTCATTCACGGGTGTTTGCAATCTCCCGAAGTCATGGCATTTGGGGCGGGATGGAATCAACTGGCTGAACAGAATCAATTTTTAGTTCTTTACCCCGAAGTCCCTCAGGGGACTCATCCACTGGGGTGCTGGGGTTGGTATTTGCCGGAAAATCAAAGAAAAGATTCTGGTCAGCTCAAAATGATCATGGATGAAATCAAATCCGTGAAAAAAACTTATCAGTTGAAAAATCCAGAGGTGTATTTGACCGGGGTTTCTTCGGGCGGAGCGACAGTTGCAGGTCTCATGGCCTGCTTTCCCAAAGATTTCAAAGCAGGCGCCATTCACTCTGGCGGTTCTTATGGTTTGGTTCAAGACATGGCGAGTGCTGAAAAGTTGATGAAAGAAGGTCCACCTGAAGCTACGACCAAAGGGCCCTGCAAGCCGCAGGATTATAAAGGGGCTGTTTTCGTCATTCATGGAAATCAAGATCCAGTTGTGAACATGAAAAATGCCGAGCGCATTTTGCTGGATTTTGCGGGTCCCATGAAAGATCCGGGAAAAAAAGAAGTCAGAGAGGGTTATACAATCACGGATGTGCCCGGTGTTTCCGGAATTCGACGTGGACGATTGGTGATGGTTGAAGGATTAGGGCATGCTTGGTCTGGATCGACAGACAATTTGAAGCACTCACAAATGCTGGGACCTCAAGGTAAATTTCCTACGGTGATTCCTTTTTTCAGTGAGAAAGGTCCCAACGCCACACAGATGATGTGGGATTTTTTCCAGGAAGTTTCTAAAAAATAGTTTTCTTAATTGATTTTGGAGTTGGGCTTATTGTCTGTCCATTCAAAGGACTTTGAGATCTGATTGCAACTGAGGATGGTTTGTGAAAAAAACTTTTGCGTGTCTCGGCAAGTGAGCACGACAGCTTTTTTGTTTTTCACGAAAAGCACCTGTCGAAGTTGCTGGTTGGATTTTTTGTGAAGAAGATCAACGACCAGTCCTTTCGAGCCATTTTGAAAAAAGGGCTGGGTTCCTAAGACTTCGAATCCGTAATTGGAATAATCTTTCATCCATCTTTTGGTATAATTTTCAAGGCTGAGATCGGCCTTTAAGATCTCTGTTCGAACAGCCAAAGAGCCAGTGCTTGAGTTGGGTTTTAAATAGCGAACTTGTTCGTCGTCTTCGCCTTGGGGAGCCGCCAACTGCCAGCCTGTTGTTCCGGCTTTCAACTGAAAGCCCTGTCTTTTCCAAAAGAGACCCATTTCTGGCGCAACGAGCAAAGAAGAGCCTGTGCCCGGCATGGGAGCTGCGAAAGCTGCAGAAGAGATTAGGAAAAGGGCAAACAGCTGAGCTCTGTAAGGAAATGATTTGATGACCATAGTTTAGTTTTATTTGAAATTTTCCAAGCCTGCCAGTAGTTTCCGCACGGGCTGAGCCCAGAATCACTGATATTTGGAGGGTTTCATGATTTCGCGAATGCGTATTCTTTTTTTCCTGCCTTTAGTCCTGCTCCTTGCCTGCAGTCCTAAAAAAAGTCCGCTGGAACTTTTCGGGGGAGAAGACACAGGGATCTTTAGCAATCGTCCTATCAAGCAGGACCAGTTCATTGCCATTGTGAAACTTTCCTCTCCAGCTTTGCTAACCACTGCACAGAAGCTTGAAGGTCGGACACAGATTGACGCTGAATTGGCTAAAAAAATCGAAGAAGAGCAAACAAAGACCATCGAGGATTTAAAATCTCTGTCTTCAGAGATCAGAGTTCTGTTTCGCTATCGTCTGGTTCTCAATGGTTTGGCCATCGTGGCACCAATGTCTTTGCAGGAACAATTGAAATCCCGTTTGCACATTTCTTATGTCGAACGTGAGGGTCAGTTCGGCCGTCCGATCACAAGGGCTGTGGATCATAAAAATTTGTTGAGATCCTTTTCATTGGCTGAAAAAAACTCTGTGAAATTCATCGGCAGTGAGACTGTTCATGCCGCTGGTATTCGCGGACAAGGAATGCGCGTTGGTGTGATCGACACTGGAATTGATTTCACACATTCCATGTTAGGCGGTGCTGGTACAAAAGAAGCTTATGAAGCTGTCAATCCAGCCAAACCAACAGAAGCTTTTCCAAATAGTAAAGTTGTCGGTGGGATTGATCTTTGTGGAACTGAATACGATTCAGCTTCTGGAAATTATCGTTTGCACTTGCCTGTCCCGGACGAAAATCCTTTGGATGAACAGGGTCATGGATCTCATGTGGCGGGAACAATTGCTGGAGTTGGCGATGGAGTTGAAACCTATTCGGGTGTCGCTCCTGAGGCTCTTCTTTATGCAGTTAAAGTTTTCGGGAAAGATGGTTCCACCGGGGATGCAGTGGTGATTGCAGCTCTTGAATACTCTGCCGACCCCAATCTGGATGGACAGCCCGACGATCAGTTGGATGTGGTGAATTTATCTTTGGGAAGTTCTTATGGAAATCCCCACATTCTCTATGGCGAAGCAGTTGGCAACCTTTCAAATGGTGGAACTGTCGTTGTCGCCTCAGCTGGGAATTCTGGAAACAATGACTATATCGTTGGCGCACCCAGTGTGGCTAATGAGGCTATTTCTGTGGCCGCTTCGGTTGATGATATGGCTCACAACTGGCAGTTTTCGACTGTGAAGTTCGTCTCTAGTTTGGGCGAGCATGTGGTCGAGGCCATTGAAGGTCCTATTTCAAAGCCGCTCAAAGAAGCCGGTGATGTCTCAGGAAAGCTTGTGGCTGTGGGTCTGGCTGATCAGGATTTTTCTCCAGAATTAGCAGCCCAAGTGAAGGGGAATGTGGCTTTCATCGATCGAGGAATTGTCACTTTTGGTGAAAAAATCCGTCGGGCGTTCGAAGCAGGGGCCATCGGTGTTGTGATGGCGAACAACCAACCCAGTGCTCCGATTGCCATGGGTGGAGGCCCTGAAGACAAATTTGATATCCCTGCAGTGATGATTCCGCAAGATTTGGGAAACACTTTGCGTGAAGAGATCAAGCAGACAGACGTGGTCATTCACTTTCAAAATGCCGACAAAGTGGAGAAGCCAGAGCTGATTGACACTTTGACCGGATTCTCTTCGAAGGGTCCAAGATCGATTGATGGTTTGTTGAAACCAGAGATTTCGGCTCCCGGAGCGAATATTATTTCGGCAGCTATGGGTGAAGGTAACAAAGGTGTTCAGATGTCTGGAACGTCTATGGCCGGTCCGCATGTAGCGGGTGTGATGGCATTGTTGAAGCAGGCTCGTCCTGATCTGAACTCTCAAGAGCTGAAATCCATTTTGATGGGTCGTGCAAAATCGATCGTTGATGAAACGAAAGTGAATTATTTGCTTTCCCGGCAGGGCGCCGGCCGAGTGCAAGTGGATGCCTCTGTGGCAGCCCAAGTTGTGGCTGATAAAGTGGCCTTCTCTTTGGGTGAAGTAAATATTGAAATGCAAAAAATGGTGCGGGATTCTGTTCGAGTGCGCAACATCTCCAAAGAAACTCTGACTTTGAATGTGGAAATGTCAGAAGCGACAGGTTTGAAACTGGAAACTCCTCAGACTTTGACTCTGGTTGCTGGAGAATCCAAAGAATTGGCTCTGCAGTTCCGGTTGGATGTTTCGCAGTTGACTGAAAAATCAGGTGAGCTATCCGGACTTTTGAAGCTGACTGCCAATGGGACGGAAGTTCACCGGATTCCAGTTTTGGCAGTGGCGAAGAAAATTTCGCAGGTCGAAGCGCAAGCTTTGAAAGTGCATGCTGATTCGGCGGCTTCTGCAACAGGTGCTTTGGTGAAGCTGTCTTTGGCCAACAAGGGTGTTCAGGATGGGTTGGCTTTGCCATTCAACCTTTTGGGAGTGGATGCGCGAAAAGAAAATGTGCATCATGATCCTTTTATGAGTCGTGCTTGTGATTTGCAGGCTGTTGGTTACCGCATTGTTGAGAAGACTGTGGGTGATCAGAAATTGAAAGTGCTTCAAATCGGCATGAAAGTTTTTGAACCGATGACGACTTGGAATCTATGTGAGCTCTCTGTTTTGATTGATGCCGATGGTGATGAGAAACCAGAGCAAGAGCTGGCCGCAATTCAGTTGGGGAACGTCAAAGGACTTTCAACGGCTGTGAATGAAAATATGTTTGCCAGTGTTCTTTTGGATGCGACTGTCGCTCGGAAACTGCGCAGTGAATTTGAAGAGCGGGCGATTGTGGGGCCTGTGGATGGTCAGCCAGTGGCCGATGAAAACTATGCCGAAGCGGCTCTTGATCTTTTGCCTCTCATGACTTTCAACCGTTCGACTGTTCATTTGGTTGAAGCGGATGTGACCAAGCTGGCTCGTCGGGCGACTGGTGAGTTGCAAATCAAAGTTGCTGCTCTTTTCAATGATCCAAATGCTGTTGAAATGGATGACTTTTTGGCGAGCCAGGCAACTCAGTGGCAGCCTCTGTCATTGGAAGAAAAAAGCCAGGCATTTATGAATTTGCCCGAAGTTCTCGAAGTGAAAGCGGGTGCCAGTGTGACTGCTGATTTGGACAAGGGACAAGGCAAGGGGGATCTTTTGCTGCTTTTCCCTGACAATCGCACTGTGGTTTCAGATACTGAATCTGATGATCAGCTGCAGATTTTGAAACCTGTATTTGGCAATTAATTGACGGGTTTGGCCTCCCACTTCAGGCATTGGTCTGAAGTGGTGAGGGACTTATAGAAAATATCTGATTTTTCGTTTAAGACACTGACAAAGACCAATCCCTGACCATCGCTATTGGGTCGGGGAGAGTAAAGGTCGGTGTTGGTCTCAAAAAGATTTTGAATGCAATCACTGATCAGATCAAAACGATAAAATTGAAATTTCTTATTGAAGAGCTTGGCGTTGATGACCAGTTGGTGGTCGTTGAGCCAATTCAGTTCTTTGAATTCACCCACTGGTAATTTGAGAGTTCTTTCGGGGCCATTTTGATATTTGATGGGTCCGACGACGATTTGGGATTCACCGTTGGGGAGACGCTCAATCCATGCCGAGCGCTTGTTGTCAGGTGAAATGCGCAGGGATTCGATGGATCGATCTTTTCGATCCAGCATTTTCACTTGTTGATGGGATTGCAGATTCATCTGCCAAACTTCGAAGAGCTTGCCATTCCAAATCGAATACAAAAAGGATTCGGGGCGGTCATAACGGGGCCAGGGAGCGCCATCAAAGCCCTCTCTTTGGGTCAATCTTTGAATTTGTGAGCCTGCCAAATCGCTGCTGTAAATTTCAGTCGGCGGCAGTGAAGTGGGACTGACATTTTTTTGAAATAGCAAGGGGCGCTCCTTCAATTCATCGGTTGAAGAAGCGTAGAGCACTTGTTGGCCATCTTTGGTGAGAACTGGATCTTTGCAGTCTCCATCTTGATAAGTGATTCTGCGCTCTTTCAATCTTTCCAAATCAAACAGATAGACCTGGCCTTGTTTGTGGCTGGGACGCTTGCGACTGATGTAGACAACTTTCTTCCCATCTTCGGAAAGAAAAGGGGAGTCATTGTCTCCGGTCTTGGTGATTTGGATTCCTAGAGCAGTGACATCCAATGCCGGTGCCACAGGATTCATGGTGATGGCTTCTTTGAGATTTTTAGGGACCGAGCTTTGATGACTGCACGACAGCAGCGCTCCTAAGAAGAGAGCACCTGTTGCAAAACTTTTTGCAATAAATTGGAGGGATTGATTTTTTTGATGTCCTTGATACGAACCCATTCCAACTCCTTCGCTTTTGATTTTATCGGAGACTTGGTCAGATTCTCAATCCGAATGTAAATGTCATGGTGAGTGATTCCGTGTTTGAGGTCAAAGGTCTTGGGCTTTTGATTTTGCTGACGGATAGTTCCAGGAAAAATCATTTGCCCTTTGAGAAATGGGGCATAATTGTTTTTGATTAAAGCGACTTGCTCGCCTTTTCGGTAAATCTCAGGAACCCAGACCCAGACTTCGGATTGTTTGCGCGGTTTTTTAAGCGGCAGTGCTTGAGTCAGGCCTTCGCGAAATGCGACGCAATTCGACTTCCAAGGGCAGAGAAGGCAAGTCGGATTTTGCGGAGTGCAGACCGTGGCTCCGAGCTCCATCAATCCTTGGTTCAGGAGATGAGAGGGTCCAAGGCTTGCGATCTCATCGGCAGCGGTTTGCAATTGCGGTTTTGCTTTTTGGGTCCACCATTCCACTTGCCACCCATAGACGCGTGTGAGGACTCGGATGACATTGCCATCGAGAACTCCGACGGCTTCGTCAAATGCGAGGCTAGCGACTGCGCGAGAGGTGTAGGGTCCGAACCCTGGAAGCTCCAAAAGCTCTGTTGCGGTTTTTGGAAAGCCGGTGGCGGCGAGAGCTTGTGCGGATTTGTGCAGATTGCGGGCGCGACTGTAGTAACCAAGGCCCGCCCACATTTCGTAAACGGCTTCCAGGGGAGCTTCGGCTAAACTTTCGACTGTTGGGAAGCGAGTCAGGAATCTTTCGTAGTATGGAATGACTGCGGCGACAGTCGTCTGCTGCAACATGACCTCGGAAATCCAAATTCGGTAAGGATTTCGATCCTGGCGCCAAGGCAGATCGCGATGATTCTCTTTGTACCAGGCGAGTAACGACTTGCTTAATGCAGTTGTGGTTGCTTTCATAGGGAGTGACCCGACCTTAACAGGAGCTTTTATGCCCAGCAAGCCTCAAAATCAGAATGAATTTCAACCGATGAGCGGCCGCGAATTCCCCCGCTTTTCCGGAATCAAAACTTTCTTTCGTTTGCCACTTGCCACAATCGATCAAAAATTTGATGTCGCGCTTTTCGGTGTTCCCTATGACGGCGGGGTTTCGTACCGACCGGGGCCGAGGTTTGCGCCTTCGAAAGTGCGTGAGGCTTCGAGCTTGGGACGGGGATTCCATTGGTCGCGGGGAGTGAATATTTTCAAGAAGCTCAAGATCGCCGATATCGGCGATTGCCCGACAGTGCCGATCGATCAAGCACAGACTTACGAGAAGATCGAAAAATTTGTAACGGAAGTCGCAAAATCAAAGAAGCGATTGATCTGGGTCGGCGGCGATCACTCAACAACTCTGCCAGCACTGAGAGCCCTTCACAAAGTCTACAAAAAGCCCTTGGCCTTTGTGCATTTCGACGCCCATCTCGACACCTATCCCGCAGCCTGGGGACAAGAATATCACCACGGAGCTTTCGCCAGACACGTCGTCGAAGAAGGCCTGGTCGATCCAAAGAAAATGCTCCAAATCGGAATCCGCGGCCCACTAACAGGCGGCGAAGATTTAGATTTCGTGAAAAAGCACAAGATCACGGTGAAAACCATCGATGATATTCGCGCGGGGACTTTGGATTCATTTCTAAAAACACTCCCAAAATTCGACAACACCCCAACCTACATCAGCTTCGACGTCGATTGCTTAGACCCAGCCTACGCCCCAGGAACCGGAACCCCAGTCGTCGGCGGAATGACAACCTACGAAGCACAAAGAATCCTGCGCGCACTGAAAATCCCGAATCTGGTTGGGGGAGACATTGTGGAAATCTCGCCACCTTTTGATCATGCGGATATCACTTCGCTTGTTGGAGTGGATGTGATGTTTGAGATGCTTTGCTTAATGGCTGAGGCTTGAAAAATCCGTCGGACTCAAGCTGCAGCTATTTTTTAAGACAGCCTTTCTGAGCGTCTGGTGGGTCAAAACCATTGGGTTCATTAACAAGTCAGGTTACCCATTTAAAAATTGACTGAAAATTAGGACACTATTAGCGTCGACTGTAAAATATGAAATAGAGTTTGGGGGATTAATGAATTCAATCGTGCGCAGTGTTGGTGTATTCTTATTTATATTATTAAGTGCAGATATCAGCAAAGCAGATATCTGCCAACGCTCAAAGCCTGTCGTTGTTCATTTTGAAAAATTGTTTAAGAAATCTTGTACAGAAATAACCTCTTCTGATCTTTCAACAATTACTGAAGGTTTAGGTTTTGGGGGGGCAGCTATTAAAGTTGGAGATCTAGATGGTTTGACAAATCTTTCACTACTTATTTTGTTTGATATGGATTTGGGTACGGTTTCACCAGAACTGTTTAGAGACTTGCAGAAATTAGGATCTTTATCGCTTCGAGATATGAAATCGCTTGATTTACCAGATGGCGTTTTTAGTAAGCTAGTTGGTTTACAACAGTTGACGATCAGTAACAGCACATTAACACTTGGGCCCAAGGTATTTCATGAGCATCAAAATCTCCAAAGATTTACGCTTATGGAGTTAAAGCTTACACAATCTCTTCCTTCGCCTTTATTTTCTGATTGCCCAAGCTTAGAATCAGTATTCTTTGAAGGCCTAGAAGAATCCTCTGGCTTCATTACATTACCGGAACATCTTTTCGAAGAGTCAAATGAGTTGAAAAAGCTTGTCATTTCTAATACGGATCTTAATTCAGTTCCTCCCAATTTACTGAGAAATCTAGATAAACTTGAGCAGTTTTCTATCGGAGGAGGTTATGAAAAACTATTCCTTCCTGTCGACTTTTTCTCGGGTCTTAATAAACTTGAAAGTATCCGTATGTGGTCTGTTGTTTTGAAATCTCAAAGCCTGCGGAGTCTTAATGGTCTTACCGTTTTTGAATGTTCGCATGGTTGTGACCTAAGTGATTTTCGAACGGGTGAGTTTTCAGATTTAAGTCAATTGCAGCACCTCAATCTGTCAGAAAACGGGAAGTCTCATTATTTCGGCGCAGATTATTATAAAGGCAAAATGCCTCATCTCACTCCTGGATTCTTCCATGGGTTGGATAATCTTACATTCCTTGATTTAGGAACCGCAGATCTTAAATCTTTAAACCGAAATCAATTAGCTGGGTTACAAAATCTTAAGTCCTTAGTGTTAACTGATAATGGTTTATCTGATTTTCCCAAGGATATCTTTAAAGATCTACAAAAATTGAAATCCGTGTCTTTGCTGTGGAACCCTATCTCATCAGCGAAAATAAAAGTACTTCGCAGGGAATACCCATCGGTAGAATTTCGCGGCGTAGATTAGTCTTTTGCAGTCAGCGGACAATTTAATCTGCCACTGAATTTAATCACTTGTTTCCAGATCATCGGCTGTTCAGGAATTCTAGAAAATTTAACAACGACGGCACCTGCCAAGTGCTTCCGTGAGTTGGTCTCTCCGAGGGTTTGTAGCCCGACCTTGGGCCGAGTCACTTTGAACACGTTGGAGCTCCGATCGTCTATTTCAAAAGAGCTTTGGTCTTTATCAGAATGATTAGGCAGAGCAAAATCACTAAGAGAAAGGCCTTCATCAAATTCAAAATTCGCCGATAACGTAAATAGTTCGTTTTACGCACTCGGATTCTCCTTCCGTTTTTCGGAGAGAAGATTCCCTTAAAGCGGTTTTGGCAGGAGCCAAACCGCTTTTTGCATTTCTGGGGCCATTTTGATTTTTAATTAAGCCGCGAGCTTAAACCCACACTCTGAACAGAACTTGGCTTGTGCAGGAATCGCAGCGCTACACTGAGGGCAGGCGGGGCCGTCGGATTTCTTTTTTGCTTTTTGTTCTTCTTCGGTCATGTCGACGAAACCTTTTTCGTTCCACTTGTCGATTTCTTTCATGACTTTCCAGATTTTTTGCGTGGTTTTGAATTCTTTCAATTCGAATTGCAGGACGACGGTGCCGTCTTGTCTTGCTTGGCGTTTGCAGAAAATGCCTTTTTGTTCCAAGCGGGCGAAATGGTCTGAGTTGAGGTTGATACCCCAGTCTTGTTTGAAGCGATCGAGGACTTTTTGGAAATCCAATGTGACTGTGCCGAAACGGTCGGGTTCGATGCCGTCAGTGACAGTGATCAGGTTGTTGAGAAGGTTGGAACAGGATTCATCGACTTTGAGGACTTCGGATTTGGCTCCGCCTTTGAAATAGTAGTACTGATAGAATTCAAAGAAAGACTCAATGGCTGATAGATCAAGGATGTTGACCTTCATGATCTGCTCGGGTCCTTCTGGATCTTCTGGTGGACGACCCATTTCAAAATTGGCGAGCTTGAGTTTGACGAGCAGGCAGAGAGCTTGCTCGAGGCGCTTTGGTGATTCTGCGAACACTCGCTGTGAGTACTGTTTGTAAGTGGTCCACTCAACAGTGACCTGATTGGGATCCTTTTCATTCTTCGTGCCCTTATGGCGAGCGGTGTGGAAGGCGACGCCGAAAATTTTTGCCACTTGGTCCTCGGGGCAGGGGCTTGCGTCTTTTTCCATTTTGCTTGTCTTCACATCGCTGGAAAGACTTTTCACTCGGTCAATGAGGGATTTCACCAGCACTTTGATCATTTGCGGTGAGCCTTCGACCACTTGCTTGAAAGCTTCCACCGGGATTTCCACAACTTTCGTTTCTTGTGTCGCCACAGCTGAGAAAGTGTGAGTCGTAGCGCCTGAAATCGCTTGTTCACCAAGAACCTGTGAAGTTCCCAGAGTCAGAAGATCAATGTTCTTTTTAGGGCGAGAAATACAAACGGAAACGGCACCAGCTTGAATCAACTGGATGTTTTGGATTTTTTCGCCTTCTTTGAAAAGGAACTCGCCTTTTTTAACAACTTTGGCTGGAGATGACATTGAATTTCCTCCTGATTTGGACTTTTTAGGTATCGGTCACTTTCTTAGGAAAGATGAGGAATCTTCTGTCTCAATTAGGGAAAATAAAAAACCTGGCTTTTCGGGCCAGGTCTTTTGAATTTTCAGATTTTGTTTTTTTACTGACTGATATCCGGAGCTCGGCGGAAGTGCAGATTGGTTTCTTCTGCATCCTGGCTCTCGATCATATCGCCTGGAGGACGAAGACCCTTTTTCTTGATCTTCTCGACCAGAGTGGTGCGATTCAAACGCAGCAAGAGGGCCGCTTGATTGCGATTCCAGCTGGTCTTTTCAAGAGCTCGCAAAATGAGATTGTTTTCAAATTGGTCGACGGCCGTATTGAAATCCAGACCTTCCTCGGGAAGATCAAAGCGCACAGGATCCATCGAAGGAACACTGGCCGTGCGGTACTTCGCTGGCAAGTCATTGATTTCAATCTGCCCCTGGCCCTTCAAAATCGCCAAGCGTTCCACAAGATTTTCCAGCTCGCGGATGTTGCCGGGCCAGCCGTAATTGATCAAGCACTCAAGAGTTTCATTGGAAAGTCCCGTGAGCTTGCGACCTTTGTTGCGATTGAACAGTTCCATGAAGTGAGAAAAGAGAAGCGGAATATCAGCTTTGCGCTCACGCAAAGGCGGAATGTTGAGTGGAATCACATTCAAACGATAAAAAAGATCTTCGCGGAAACGACCATGGCCGACAAGCTCTTCAAGGTTCTTGTTGGTCGCAGCAATCACGCGTACATTCACCTGAACACTCTTGGCGGCTCCGACGGGTTCAAAACTCCGCTGCTGCAGCACTCGAAGCAATTTGACCTGCAAAGAAGGCTCAAGGTCGCCGATCTCATCCAAGAAAATCGTTCCGCCATCAGCCATCTCAAATCGACCGATGCGATTGGCGATCGCGCCTGTGAAAGCGCCCTTCACATGACCAAAGAGTTCGCTTTCCAAAAGCTCAGCCGGGATCGCCCCGCAGTTAATGGCAACAAAGGCTTGATCCGCACGTGGAGAATTGTAATGAACAGCTCGAGCCACCAGCTCCTTACCAGTTCCACTTTCACCTGTGACGAGGACTGTGGAATCAGAATCAGCCACTCTCTCGACAAGTGAAAGAACGGTCTGAATGCCTTCGCTTTTTCCAATGATTTGTTCAAACTGATATTTTTTATGAAGTTCGTTTCGCAATTGCTGATTTTCCTGCTGGAGCTTTTTCTGAGTGAGAGCTTTATCAACGAGACTGGTGAGTTCTTCCATGTTGAAGGGCTTGGTGATGAAATGAAAAGCCCCTTTCTGTGTGGCGCGAATGGCGGACTCGATGGTTCCGTGCCCAGTGAGAATGATCACTTGGCAATCGGGATGCACACCTTTTAAGTGAGTCATCAAATCGATCCCGTCCCCGTCAGGAAGGTTCAGATCGACAAGGGCCAAGTCTAAGGCCTGATCGGACTGGCAGAGGACTTTCGCTTCATCAATGCGGTTGGCAGTGATAACACTCAATCCCTTTCTATCGAGAATTCGAAACAGAGCTGTTCGAAGACTGGATTCATCATCCACAATAAGAACTCTTGATGAGCGCATGAACCTTCCTTCCGTGGTCGGCATGCTCTTAGGTTAATGGAATCTTGACAGACCTGTCAAAATTCAGAGAGTGAAATCGCGGCTTCAGGCCTGAAAAACTGGACGAGGAAGAGTGAAGTGAGCAAGACGAAAAGGCTGTGCCCGTGAAGAAAATTCCAGGTGTCCGTTGTAGTCGTGAATGATTTGCCCAGCCACTGACAAACCCAGACTTGGCGTGGACTCTGAGCCTAGACCGTTGTCCAAAATGCTCACAAAATATTCATGATCTTTCACATCCAAACGCAGCTCAATCAAACCCTGAAAGCCTTTCTGCGTCTGCGATTTTTCAATCAGAGCTTCAATCGAAGCTTGCAGTAAATTTCTCACTGCTTGCGAGAGAAGATTCAAATGTCCTCGGAACAAAGCGGGCTCTGTCGGAGTGTGCAATTTCAGCTCGATCCCTCGCGATTTCGTCTGCAGCTCGACGATTTTCACTGCTCGCTGAAGCACATCGCGCAGATCCAAATCTTTTTCTTCGTCCACAGTGGGAGTCCGAGTAAATCCCAAGAGGTTTTGCACAATCTCTTTACAACGACGAACGCCTTCTTCCATGGAAGCAATGTCCTCGTAAAGTGGATCCGTTGATTTCAAATCCATTTTAATCAGCTGAACAAAAGAGAGAATTCCACCCAAAGGATTGTTGAGCTCATGAGCAATGCTGCTGCCAATGGTCCCGATTTCAGCCAGCCTGGCGCTTTCCAGAATTTTTCTCTCCATTCGAATCTGTTCAGTCACATCGTGATAGAGATTCACAAAAACCGTTGTCTCCAATGGATCCACAGGAACCAGCTGACTGTAAACGTCATAGGTCACTTTGGATTTGGAAACCTCAAGACGAAAATTTTTTCCCAACTGGCAATGAGAGCAGGGACTTTCTCTCTGAAAAAGAACTTTGTAGCATTTCTGTCCCATGATCTGATCAGCCGTCAGTCCCGATCGTTTCAAGAAAGCCGAATTGGTTTGGACCAGCTCATATTTCTGGTTGATCAGGGCGACAGGATCCGAAACCGCATTGAAAGTCGCTTGCCACTGCTCTTTCAAAGTTTCAGATTCTTCCAATTTCGTTTGCCGGTCCAAGGCCAGTGAAACCGCTTCCGTCACCCGCAGCAAGAAATCCGTTTCTTCACGATGAAAATTGAGTTTTGGATTTCGAATGAAAAGAATCGATCCCACTTGCTCTTCCGAGCGAAAGAGCGAAGCTTGGTAAATCGAAAAGCTTGAGTGAGACCTTTTCTGCTGGGAAAGAATTTGATCGTGTGGTCTCAACAAAATGCGAATGCTTTCCAATTGCAATGTCGGCTGCAAAACAGAGAGGAGATTTCTTTCCATGTCTCCAGTCGAAGTGGAACTGTAAATCGCAATCATCGCCTCTCGCAAAGACTCCCAGCGGGCATTGGCGATATAGGTCTTTCTTCTCGTCTCCAGCAGAAATTTCTGTCTTTTCTGCACTCGATCTTCGAGCTCTTGATAGAGCTGCTTGAGCTTTTCATTTTGTTCTTGCACGAGGGATTCAAGCTCTTGCTCCTGCTTCGCCATCTGGGCTTCTTCCAGCCCGAAGACGAGATCTTTCTCTAGGTCCTGCAATGATTTGCGGTAGGTGATTCGAAAAACAGGAAACTTTTCAAAAATCTTTTGTAAATCTTGAACTGGCTCATTTTCCTCAGCGATCATCACCATCTGCAGAGTCGGATTTTTCATTTGCAGTGCCAATGCCAGTCTTTCAAATTCAGCTGTTTTCATATCTTGAAAAGGAGCGCAAAGAACGTCATAAGAGCCCAGCGAAAGTTGAGAAATCTGATCCCGCCAATTGACAGCCGTGTCTGCGCCCATCTGCAGGGAAGGCAGTTGTGGGAGGCCCAAAATAAGAACACTGGAGCTTACAGACGGCATACTGAGAGAAGCTCCTGGTGAGAGTTGATTTCAAAATCGGGAACATCCTCAGGGCACTCCACAGTTTCACTCTGGTGTTCGCCGTATTTGAAAAGGCAAGTTTGGGCTCCGACTTTTTTGGCTTCTCGAATATCCGTTGTTCGTCGATTGCCAATGCTGAGCATCTCTTGCGATTGAATGCCGAAATTTTGGATGATTTGAGAAAAGAAAACGCCTTTGGGTTGATTCTGAGTGGGATCCGCAAAGTACTGCTCTTGAAAGAAATGCCCAATTCCCAAAGAAGTGACTTTCTGGGTTTGGGCATCTAAGCGTCCTTGAGTGAGCAAAGTGAGAATGTATTTATTTTTCAAGTATTCAAGATTTTCAAAAGCACCTGGCAACAATGGCAAAGGCTCACGGATTCTTTTTTCGAAAGCCGGAGTGCGCGCAATTGGAATCAAAAGCTCGGTTGTATCCAGAAGAGTGTCATCGAGATCAAAAACGATCAGTTTGATTTTCATACTTTTTGTATCACCTTCTGCAGTCCTTCGGAAAATCGTGGCCAGGTTTGAGTCAAATCACTTTTTTCCTGCTCTTCAATGCAGATCACTGGAATCTGAAGATTCAGCCAACCGTATTGTCCAAGACTTCCCGGAGTGGGATAGCCAATGTCCTCGCGGACTTCGTATCCAGAATTTCCAGCAACTTTCAAAGCCCAAGGCTTTCCAGTGGCTCCAGTGTAAACGACACAGGGCTCCCATGAGTGAAAATGGAAAATCGCTTGGGGTTTGGTGTCTTGAATGAGTTGGCAAACAGCCTTCACTTCTGGCTCGCTGCCTGGAGAAAGCCCTGGAAAATAGCGCGGAGCTTTCGATTCCGACCTCCAATCCTTGCTTGGAAAATTACGATTGAGATCCACACCATTGCCATTGACTCGATTGTTCTGAGAGTATCCATCCACGTTCAAGCAGGGGATTAAAAACCAAGAATGAAATTCGGGTTTGTTGTTTTTCAGCAACCAGTCCAAAAATTTTTGTGCGATTTCTACACCCTCAGGTTCATCGCCATGAACTCCGCCAATAAAAAGCAAAGGGCGATCCTTTGAATGGTGTGACGAAAAGAGCTCAATGGGTTTTCCGCCAGGCGAGACGGCCCAAGAAGATTGATGTAAAATTTTTGAACTCATGTTTTAATTGTTGCTATGAAAAGCCAAACAAACAAAGAAAAAAATCGGCCCTGGACAGCAATCATCATGGCAGCTGGCAAGGGCACCAGGATGAAGTCCCCACTTCCCAAAGTCCTGCATCCAGTTGCCGGTAAACCGATGCTGGCCTATGTGGTGGAAGCCTGTCGCCAAGCGGGAGTCGGGGATGTCCGAGTTGTCGTGGGACATGGTTTGAATCTTGTGAAGGCTGTTTCAGAACCCTGGGGAGTGCAAATTCATGTGCAGGCCCAGCAGTTGGGGACAGCGGATGCGGTGAAATCAGCTCAACCCGAATCGATTGAAGGCAATGTCATCATCCTCAACGGCGATCACCCCTTGATTGAAGCTGACGATATCCGCCACTTCATCGAAGAATTTGAATCCGATCAGTTGGATTTGGCAGTGGTCACAGCAGAATTGAAAAATGCCCGCGAGTTTGGACGAGTGGTTCGCCACAAAGGAAATTTGGCAGCCATCGTCGAAGCCAAAGATGCTTCGGCGGAAACTTTAAAAATTCGAGAAGTGAATACCGGGATTTATTTGGTCAAAGCCGATGTGCTCTCCGAATTTTTACCGAAAATCCAAAATAACAATTCAAAAAAAGAATTTTATCTCACCGATTTGATTTCGATTTGCTTGGCGGATCATCAGAAAGTCAGTGCCATCAAAGGAAATAAAAAAGTCTCTGTCGGCGTCAACAATCAGCAGGAATTGGCCAGAGCCTCAAGACTTGTTTTCCGCCGAAAAGCCAGAAGTCTCATGGAAGATGGGGTTTTAATGATTGAGCCCATGGCAACCTTTATCGAAGACAGTGTTGAAGTCGCAGCAGGAGCTGTGATTTTCCCTAATGTCTATTTGCGTGGAAAAACCAAAATTGGCCCTTTCACTTCGATTGAACCCGGTTGTCATTTGGTCGATGCAGACATCGGTGAAAGTGTGCAGCTCAAAGCTTACACTTACCTTGAAAATTGCAAAGTGCATTCAAAAGCTTCCGTCGGCCCCTTTGCCCGCCTTCGTCCAGAGACAGAAATTGGTGAAGAAGCGCAAGTCGGAAATTTCGTCGAAATGAAAAAAACAAAATTCGGAAAAAAATCAAAAGCTGGGCATTTGACTTATTTGGGTGATGCCGAAATCGGCGAGCGAGTGAACATTGGCTGTGGGACAATCACAGTCAATTACGCCGTTGACCGCAAGAAATACAAAACTAAAATCGGTGATGATGTTTTTGTTGGCAGTGATTGTCAGATTTTAGCTCCCTTGACCGTGGGCGATCATGCGATTTTAGCAGCGGGATCGACAATCACCAAAGATGTTCCGGCAAGAGCCTTGGCAGTGGCTCGAGGCAAGCAATTCGTCAAAGAGAACTACGTCAAAGTTCATGAAAAAGCAGAAGAGGCAGAATCCTAATATGTGTGGAATCGTTGGCTACTATGGACCGCAAAATCCGAAAGATGTGATCGTCGAGGGTTTGAAAAAACTGGAATACCGGGGCTATGACAGTGCCGGTGTAGCGATTTTGCACGATGGTCACTTCAAGAGAGTGCGAGCCGAAGGAAAATTGAAAAATCTCGAACTGAAATTGCAAGGTGAAACTTTCAATGGTCATTTGGGTATTGGTCACACTCGCTGGGCCACCCATGGAGTTCCATCAGAACGAAATGCCCACCCTCATCAGGTTAAGGGCATCAGCCTGGTTCATAACGGCATTATTGAAAATTACATTGAAATCCGCGAAGAGCTTCTTAAGCGTGGAGCCCAAATCACTTCAGACACAGATTCTGAATTGGTGGCGCATTTGCTGGCTGAAGAAGTGCAAATTCAAAAAGATCTTTTAAAAGCCGTTCTTGTGGTGCTCAAAAAACTCCGAGGAGCTTTTTCCATTCTCGCCATTTGGGACCAGAAACCGGATGAGCTGGTGGCTTTTAAAGACGGTCCACCACTTGTGGTTGGTGTTGGTGAAAAGCAGGTTTTTGTCGTGAGCGATGTGCAGGCGGCTCTTCAGTACACCAAAAAATTCATGTATCTGGAAGATCGCGAAGTTGTTTCCGTGAAAAACGGCGATGTGCAGATTTTTTCCAGTGAGGGAAAGCCCCTTCAGAAAAAAATCGTTGAGCTCAATTGGAATTCAGAGCAAGTCGAAAAAAAAGGCTACTCGCATTTTATGCTCAAAGAAATCTATGAACAGCCCCAAGCCGTGGCTTCAGCGATGGCTCCGCATATAAAAAATGGCACTCATGCCGTTCAGTTGAAGGGCCTGGGATTTGGCGGACAAGCCCCACATGACCTTGAATCTTTAAATGCCGATCAAGATTGGAAAGCCACTTCAGAAGTTTTTAAATCTGTTCAGCAGGTTTTCATCGTCGCCTGCGGCACGAGCTATTACGCTGGCTCTGTTGGCAAATACTTGATTGAAAATCTGGCGCAGGTTCCAGTTGAGATCGACATCGCCAGCGAATTTCGCTATCGCAATCCAGCTCTTCGAAAAAATACTTTGGTGATCACAATTTCACAAAGTGGTGAGACTGCGGATACACTGGCAGCCATTCGCTTGGCCAAAGAGAAAGGCTGTCAAACCCTTTCAATTTGCAATGTGAAAAATTCTTCCATTGATCGTGAGGCCCATGGGCATCTGTATATGAATTCAGGCCCAGAAATCGGAGTGGCCAGCACCAAGGCCTTTGTCAGCACGCTCACGATTCTGAATCTTTTGGCTGTGGCTTTTGGCCGGAGCCGAGGCGCTCTCAGTGCTGACAAAGAAAATGAGCATGTCGAAGCTTTGATGAAACTTCCGGCGCAACTGGAAGTGGTTCTTTCTTATGACAAGTACTTCAATGAAGCCTCCAATAGCCTCAAAGAATTTAAAGGCTTTCTCTATATGGGTCGCGGAGTCAGCTATCCGATCGCGCTGGAGGGAGCTTTGAAATTAAAAGAACTCGCCTACATGCATGCAGAAGGATACGCAGCTGGCGAAATGAAACATGGCCCATTGGCTTTGATCGATGAAAAAATGGCAATTGTTATGATCGTACCCAGTGATGAGCTCTATGAAAAAACAGTGAGCAATCTGGAAGAAGCCAAAGCTCGGGGTGGCAAAATCATCTCCATCGGAACCGGAGAGAATGAGCGATTGAAACAAGTGTCAGAGCGCTATTTAGCACTACCGAAAGCTCACTGGGCGACAAATCCAATTCTGGCCGTGGTTCCTTTGCAGCTGATGGCATTTCATCTGGCCAGCAATCTGGGATATGACGTGGATCAGCCGCGCAATCTTGCTAAATCTGTCACTGTCGAATGATTTTTATTTTCGTTGGCAAGTGATGGACAAGAGAATATCTCGGGTCCAATTCGTCAATTCCAAAATTTGATCGACTGAAGTGAGAAACCCAGCCGAATAAAACCGGGCTGGTCCATTGGGATCAAAGGTTTCAATTTCAAATTTCTGTGATCCTAAGTGATTGAGATAGAAACGGTAGCCTTCAAGCTCGCCGATTTTCACTTGAGATTTTGGATCCACTGTCAATTCTTGAGTGAAAACCAAAGCCGTGTTCTTGTGAACCTGACAAGAAAGTGTCTCGGCTTTTGCAATCAATGAAAAAATGAAGAAAAAAGTAAAGAAGAAGGATTTCATGTCAGCAGGCTAGCGGTTTTGCAAATGCACAGCAAGCAAAGTTAAATTTGGATTGTGATCAAATCCAAATAGCCAAAGACTCTGTGGACATAATCCACGGGCTCACGGCCCCGGGCTGGCCCGTACTTGAGATAGGGCAAATAATCCTGATCGGCGAGAAGCGGAAGAACCTCTTGCAAATCCCTCCAGGCATAGGGATCTTTGCCAAGGCGTTGCGCCAGCTTTTGAGCATCCCACATATGCGCAGGTCCAATGTTGTAAGTGGCCAAAGCCAAAGCCAATCGCTCTTTGAAGGGGAGTCCCTTTGGCTGGCGATTCAAAAGCATGCGCAAATACTTAATCCCACCCCAAATGCTTTGATTGGTGTCCAGTCGGTCTTCAACTCCTAGATGCTGGGCCGTTTCTTGTGTGAGCTGCATAAAGCCTTTCACACCTGTAAAGCTCTGGGCGTCCGGTTTCCATTTGGATTCCTGGTAAGCCACGGCAGCGGCTAACTGCCAAGGCAGGCGAAAGGACTGCCCGTGACGTTTGAACAGTGAGGAATAGAGCGGAAGAACCCGCTCACGGTCTTTCGCGAAACGACGAATTTCAGAATCCGAAAGAACTGAATTTTTTCCGAGAAACCTGTTTTTTGTTTGGCTTAAGACTCGGTCTTGCGCAGCTTTGGTCAGCCAGATCCGGAACTGTTGAGAAAGGTCAGTCCGTGCTTCAGACATCACGAAAAAATAAGAATAGGCCGGAGAGAGGTCTTTCATGACTTTCAATTGCGGGAATAATTTCAAAGCATGGCGGGCTTCAAGACGATCCAGCAAGGTGCATTCGTTCTTTTTCTCGACTAAGTTTTTTAGGAGACGAGCGGTTGACGAGTTCTTTTTTAAAGAAATTTTCAATGTGGGCGTTTGTTTTTGAAAGTGCCGGAACCAAGAGGCTTCAGTTCGATAGGAATTTAAAACCAATTTCCAATTGTTTTTCGAAGTGAGCTGCCCTTCCGAATCCAATTCGACAGTAAGATCTTTGTGGCAAACAAGTGAGCTTTTTTCTTCGTCATAGACTGGACTTCTGGGAAGAGAGGATGCACCCACTAGAAAATCATTCAAACGGGCGGCACCCAAATCGCCTTTGCCTTTTTCTAATTCACGCAGCAGGGTCTTTTCATTTTTGACGATTCGAACGTTCAAGCGATAACCCATATCCACTGCAAATTGCTGAAGAAGATCGAATTCAAACCCTTTTTCCAGCTCATGAATGCGTTGGTAGGTGAGGGGTTGGGAAACCACCAAAAGGCGCAATGGTTTGTATTCTGAGAGATGGCCATAGGCTGGCCGGCTGCTCAGCCAAGCATCACACCCGTTGACCGAAGCCATCAATCCAGTGGCTGATAGGAATCCCAAACTGACTCTCAAAATTTTCTTCATAGGGTGGGCCCTTCTAGACAGCTTGAGAGGAAAGTGCAACTTTTTTGGGCATCGAGAGGGATTTGACTGAAGAAGCGGCTCTCCGAGAGAGGTTTTTTGATTGATTGGCCCGTGGAATGTGTAATTCTTTCCAGCGTTCAGAGGGGAAGAAGCAATGTCAGAAATAGGATTCAATGGATGGATTCAGCGCCGTGGTTGGGTGGAAGTGATTGTCGGAGGCATGTTTTCTGGAAAAACCGAAGAGTTGATCCGTCGGCTCCGTCGAGCTGAATTGGCCCGTCAAAAAATCCAAGTCTTCAAGCCCCAGATCGATACTCGGTACTCAGTGGATGAGGTCTGCTCGCACAATCAAACCACTCTGCCTTCGATCCCGATTCAATCAGCGGATGAGATTTGGTCCCATTTGGATCCGAAGACTCAAGTGGTAGGTATTGATGAGGGGCAATTTTTTGATCACAGTTTGGTGGATGTGGTGCAAGCTTTGGCAGAGAGAGGTCTTCGCGTGGTGATTGCCGGTCTGGATACAGATTGGCAGGCGCAACCATTTGAACCGATGCCGACTTTAATGGCGATTGCTGAAAATGTGACGAAACAACATGCCGTCTGTGTCGTTTGTGGGGGAGCCGCCAGTCGCACTCAGCGCACAGCTGCAGTTGAAGGCCAAGTGGTTGTCGGAGCTCACGATGTTTACGAAGCTCGCTGCCGAGAACATTTTAGACCTGAGGTTGTTCCGCCGACAGAAATTTCAGGCCGTGGCCCTGATCCTGAGCCCATCCCTGCTCCTGAAGCCATTGGCTAAAAGCTTTTTGAGCTCTGTCCACCTGACGGAGCTTTTTTAATTTTTTATCTCGAATTTTTTTGCCGTTTTCCTCTTTCAAATCCCGGAAGAGACCAAAATTCACATTGGTCGGTTGAAAGTGCTCGGCGCGCGACGGATCTGTGATCGCTTCAAGCAAAGAGCCCATCATTGAATCTCGGGGCGGAGGCACAAACTTTTCGTTGTGTCTGATTTTTTGATCCAAGAATCGAGCCACAAGAAGGCCAATGCTGGTGGATTCAAAATAACCTTCAACTCCAGTGATTTGGCCTGCGAAAAAAAGCCAGGGATCTTTTTGGCTGGAGAGATCCTTGTTCAATCGGCGGGGAGAATTGATAAAAAGATTTCGGTGAATGCTTCCAAGCTTCAGGAACTCGGCTTTCTCAAGACCTGGGATCATTCGAAAGACCCTCGCTTGCTCGCCGTAAGCCATGCGGGTTTGAAATCCCACCATATTATATGCCGTGCCCTCTTTGTTGTCCTGACGAAGCTGAACAATGGCGTGCATTTCGCGGCCAGTTTTCGGATTTCGAAGACCCACAGGTTTCATCGGACCGAAACGAAGTGTCTCTGGACCGCGAGCCACCATGGTTTCAATCGGCATGCAGCCTTCAAAAAAAGCGGTCGTTTCAAAATGCTTGGGTTCGATTTTTTGGGCTGATTCGATTTCACGGATCAAGGTTTCATACTGCTCACGATTCAAAGGGCAGTTGATGTAATCGGGAGTGCCCTTGTCGTAGCGATCAGCTTTCCAGGCAATGTCCATATCAATGGAATCCGCATCAATGATAGGAGCGATGGCATCAAAGAAATACAAGAATTCGTCGCCGAAATGTTTTTGCAGGCTTTCTGACAATTGCAAATGGGTGAGGGGACCTGTCGCAATGACGGCCGGCCTTGGGATCTGATCGAGAGATTCAACACATTCTGAATGAAGTCGAATTCGAGGACTGGATTTCACTTGCGCAGTGACAGCTCGGGCAAAAACCTCGCGGTCCATTCCAAGCGCTTGACCTGCGGGAACTTGGGCTTCAAGAGCGGCACGAAGGACGTGACTTCCCAAAGCCTGGGCTTCCCATTTCAGTTGAGCTGGGGCGGAGCCATGGGAAAGGCTGCCAAAGGAATTGGAGCAAACTAATTCGCCCAAATGCGGGGTTTTGTGAGCTTCAGTCATAACCAGGGGACGCATTTCATACAAATCAACTAGATAGCCCATTTTGGCGAGCTGCAAAGCGCACTCACTGCCAGCAAGTCCGCCACCCACGACAGTGATGGGTTTTTGGCCGGTTGCGATTTGATGGACAAGCTCTGGTGTCATGTTTAAACCTTCAATTGTGGCGAACAAGAAAAAGACCAATCTCAGTGCTAGTTCCGACGTCCTACAGGCCCTTTTTGAAAATGGCAAGTCAGAGCTCTCGGTTCAGTTTATCCGTTGGAAATTATGGAAAAAATGGACTGAATATGTGGGCCCCACAATGGCGCAAATCAGTGAGCCCGTCGGCTATCGCCGAGGTGTGCTGTTTGTCTGGGTGAAAAATTCGTCATGGATGCAGCAATTGGTTTTCATGCGAGAGCCAATGAAAGATGCCATCAATAAAAAACTGCAGCAAAGCTACGTCCGTGAAATTCACCTGACCATGGATCGCAAATCCGTTCCTGCAGATGCTTTGGCCTCCAATGAGCTGAAAGAATCCATCTCTCAGCTGATGAAAGAAGAAGAAGGGGAATGACGGGCGCCTTTCCATTGATTATGAGCTCGGCAAAGCAGCTGTAAATTTTCAATTTCATGAGTTCCACCTTGAGCCAGCGGTACAATGTGATCAATTTCCAACCAAAATTTAGATTCACATCTTTTTCCGGAATTTGGATTTTTATAACAGCATTGGCCTCGAGATTTTTTCCAGACCATTTGCTTGAGGTTTTTAGGGAGATAAGTCCGCTGGCCAGGAGTTGCCATTTTTTTATTTGTCTGCCGACGCCCTTGTTTGGCAGAAAATGGATCAAGTCGAGTCAGAGTTTCATCGGCCATCCACTGAATTGCCTCTGTATAGCTGGCATTTGAAATCTTGTGGGAGATGATTGACCTAATCAAATTCAACTTTTCTAGATGTTCGTTGCCAATGAATATTTTGATCTCAGTCATATCTCCATTAATTGCACGAACTCTTTCTTTTGTATTTACTGATTGGGGAGTTTTTTCGATGAGGATCTTTTCACATTCTTGAATTGTTTTGTTGTGAAGTTGAGAAAAAAGTTCCTTTCGATCTTCGGGTGTTGGTTTTACTCTCGAATTCTTTTCTTCTGACGAAAGAAAGCCTTGTGCCTTTGCGACGACTGCTAATGAAAGAGTCCCATCCAGTAGTGCAGGCCCGATTTGCGGTGTTTCTCGTCGAGCTCTCATAGCTTGAATTCTTCTGTAGGCAGAGGACTCTGAGTATTTAAGTTCCTGCAAACAAAACATCAGAAGACTTGGATATCCCAGCTCAAGATAAGCCTTTCGATTTTCGACCTCTTCAAGAAGGTCTAAAACCTGACTCGTGATCTTTCTTTCGCTTTGAACAAGATTCCTGAGAGTCCGAACAAGATCCGATGAACTGATTTTTGAAAGCATTGAAATCTCCGATGCGATCTCAGTGCATTTTTGATTCCAGCCCCTCTTCAAAATAAAATGCCAACCAGCCGAAAATTCCGGATTGATACAAGGCAACACCACGGTGGTGTTGCTAAGCGCAAAACCTATTTTTCTTCGGATTTTTCGATCGAAGAGCGGATCAGAGATTTCATGCCCTTCTTTTTATCGGTGGCGCCGACGATGGATTTCAGAGATTCGTGCAGACTTGGGTCATTGATCAGCGCCCCTAGAGTGCCATCTCCGCGGTCGATCTTCGTGAGGATTCGATCCAGCTTATCAACTGCTGCTGAAATTTTCTTTGAATCTTGAGATTTCAAATGAGCGACCACTTCACGACTGTCTTTGGCAGCGGCTTTCAGATCCTGACTGGTTTCAGCGAGATTTTTTAAGATGAGAGTGGTTCGGCCCTGGTCATTTAAAGTTTTTGAGAATTTATCCAACTCTTTGATGATATCAAAAATTTTTCCGGCTTCGTTGCCTTTTTCGGAAATTACAGCCAAAAGGTCTTTTTCGTTCACGACTTCAATTTGGTCGCCGTCTTTCATTGGCTTATTTGAAGGAGGACCCGGATTGACGTAAATGAATTTATCGCCAAGTGCTCCTTGAGTTCGGATTTCAGCTGAGGATCCGTCAGTGATTCGAGAAAGGAATTCGGCGTCGACTTTCATTTCAACCCGGAGTTTATTCTGCTCGGGCAAGAAAATAAATTTTTCAACATTTCCCACAGTGATCCCAGAGACGGAAACCACACTGCCTTCGCTCAGGCCCTGAACGCTTTCGAAATCAGAATACAGTCTGACGTGAGTTTTTAAAAGCTGATTGCCACCGACGAGAAAAATGGAGGAAGCCAAAATCACAGCGCCCAATGCAACGAATAGTCCGACTTTCATTTGATGGGAAAGCGGGGCTCGCGAGGTCATAAAGTCTCTCCTTGCGCAAATTGGGCAATCAGATTGGTTTCTTGCCGTTCGATCTCTTCAACTGTTCCGATGGCTTTCACTCGGCCTTCCATCAGCATGGCAATGCGATCACAAACCGCGAAAGCGACGGGCATATCATGAGTGACCAAGATCGAAGTCACCCCGGTTGCCTTTAAGCGCAAAATCAAATCTTGTATCATTCGAGTGTTGGAAGGATCAAGCCCCGCTGTGGGCTCGTCGTAAAGAATCACTTCGGGTCCCATGATGATGGCGCGGGCCAAGCCCACACGTTTTTGCATTCCACCAGAGAGATTTCCAGGAAAAACTTTTTCATTTCCTTTAAGTCCAAAATCTTCGAGTTGCTTGAGAATCTTGTCCTTGATTTGTGTTTCCGTGAGATTTGTATGTTCGCGAAGCGGATAGGCCAGGTTGTCATAAACAGTCATTGAATCAAAAAGCGCTCCGCCCTGAAAAGCATAGGCCATTCTTTTCCTGACTTTGAAAAGTTGGTTTTCGCTCATTTCATGGATTTTGATTCCATCGAAAATCACTTCGCCAATATCGGGCCTCTCAAGACCGATGAGGCTGCGAAGCAAAACTGACTTTCCTGTTCCAGAGCCACCGAGAAGCCCCAGACATTCCCCTTTACGAACAGTGAAATTCACGCCCTTGTGGACTTGCTTGTCACCGAACTTTTTTTCAAAATTTCTCACTGTAATCAAGTCCATGTTTCAATGATCCAAAAAAGTTTGGTTAAAAAGAAATCTCCGACCAGAACCAAAATCGACGAAGTGACAACGGCTTTCGTGGTGGCAATCCCAACCCCTGTTGTGCCGTTTTTGACATTGAGCCCAAGGTAACAAGAAGGAATGGCAATGAAAAGAGCGAAGAAAAAGGATTTTCCAAAACCTGAAAGGTAATCGCTGATCGCCAGATTGTTGAGCGATTTCAGAATGTAAAATTGGGCATCCAGATTGAGCTCGGTCACTCCGATTGCCAATCCGCCAAGGAAACTGACAAAATTGGCAAAGGCAATCAAAAGGGGAATAGCAATAAAACATCCAATCACTCGTGGGATGACAATTTTTTGAATCGGCGATGTCCCCATGGCACGAATAGCATCGATTTGCTGAGTCACTACCATCGAGCCGATTTCAGAGGCAATTCCAGCACCTACTCGAGCGGCAACCATGAGGGCTGTGAAGACGGGGCCCATTTCACGGAGAATCGAGACAGTCACAAGGCGAGGGACATAGAGAGTTCCACCAAACCTTTGAAGACCCAATCCAAACTGCAAAGCCATCACGGCTCCAGTACAGATGGCAGTCACAAGTACTAAAGGCAAAGAGCGATGTCCAATTTGAAAAATCTGTTCAATGATCAGATTCAAAGAATTCCCTTTGCGAAAAAACTGTCGAAAGACATCTCTCGCGAGGAGGCCGATTCCACCAAGAAAGTTCAGAAATTCGCGAAAAGAATCAGCCAAAGTCTGGTTCATGGCACACGAAATCCGCGAAGAAAGTTTTCAAACGTGGACCGGTCTCTTTCAAAGCCTTTGGCTCTCCCGACGTAGGTCAAAGTGTAGGCACAGGAATTTTTCTTGAAAGTCAGAACATCCATTTTCACAGGAATTCCATCCACGGTGCCTTCGGCAAGGGATCGTCTGGCGGCCCGGGCCTCAAATTGAAGCTCTTTGCTTTCAGTGATTTGGTAACTATTGAGAGCTTGAATCGTCTCTCCCTCAAGAGCAATCAAACTGGGGTCTCGGCTCTCGCTGCATTCGGAAAGAACGGCAATGGTATTGCCAGTGTCAGGATTGAGCCAAGCCTGATCCGTTTGCTTGTCTTTCATTTCCTGAAAGGGTTTTGCTGGTTCAGCGAAAGTATAGCTTTCAGATTTTGTCGGAGATTCTGTTTTGAGATCAACGTTGACGCAACCAATGAGTAGCAACAAGTTTGAAAGCAGCAAGAATTTGAAATTTGGATGGTTCATAGCAAAAAACATATCGGCAGCTTAACTGCTTAGAATGAGAAGGAAAAAGAAGAATTTAGTCTTTCATCGAGCGTCAGAGCTTTGTCAGGCCTGACAGAAAAATGTGTGCAGAAATTTCCCAGGCTCAGATTAATTTGCCCGGACGGTCCATTTGCGATGGCATCAATTCTGCTTTCTCTCAAAGTAGACCTTGCTTTCTTAAAAAGTCGAGTCATGGAGGACTCTCTTGCAGATCAAAACTTCGGTTCTGACCACGACACTTGTCTTGCTTCTGGGTGCAAATGCGAAGGCTTTGGTCCAGGCGCTGATTTCTCAACAAGGGGATACTGTTCACCTCGAATTTGAAGGACAGAATCAGTGGGATTACGATCTTCAGAAAATCGATCAAAAGGGTAAGACCATTGTCCAGCTGACTTTGCCAAAAATGGATGAAAAAAGCTCTCAGCAAATCCAAAATTTTTCTCACGCCTTGATTCAAAAGGTCGATGTCAATCCGGATGGCCCAGATGGTAAAGTCATCCTCTCCTTTCAAATGAATGGGCAGGGAATTGAGCCATTTGATTATCTCACTGAAAAGCCCTCTCGTTTGATCATTGATTTTTACAAAGGTCAGGGATCTTCAGAGAAGCCAGAAAAAAAGAAGACAGCGGTCGCCCCAAAAACAGAAAAAGTAACTCCGCCGCCTCAAGCACTCGCGGAAAAATCAAAAAAGAAAGTCGACCGGGCGCCTGCTTCCCCAGATGTTCTGGTGATCAATGAGCAGGGACGTCAAGTGAGCTTGAATGACGCCCTGGCAGGAAAGAAATCTCCGACAGGAAGTATTTTCGATGGCGGAGATCCCAATTTTGAGCGCTTCTCAATTAAAGATTTTGAAATGCGCGAAGAGGCGGTGATCGCCAGTCGGCACAAAGTCTATTTGGATTTTCCGATGCTCCGAATGCAATCTCCTTATTTCGAGCTCTTGCAAACTCGCAAGCCTGCTTATGAGATTGCTCCTCAGGACACAGAAGAGAACAAACAAGCTCGTCTTTTGTTAACTTTGTTTGAAAATAAGCGGTATCACGTCTTCTTAAAGACTGTGGATTGGTTTTTTCAAAAATTTCCTGAATCCCAATATGACGAGATGATGAAATTCATGCTGGCCGATTCACTTTTTGGGATTTGGACAGAATCTCATAAGGCCGAGGATTTTGATTTGGCGATGCTTCGTTATCGACAGGCTCTGGAAAAGTATCCAGAGTCCCCGCTTTTAGAACGAACAATGATGCTGATGGGATTTGCAACTTTGGATCGCGGAGATTATTTGGGAACCCTTCGGTTATTTCAGTCCCATCTGCAAAAAAGGCCTCAATCTCCAAATAAAGACATTGCTCGGTTTGCCATTGCTGACTCTTTCTTGAAAATCAATCGCTATGATGAAGCGACTCAGGTCTACGATGAAATCGAAAAAGACGCATTTCAGGAAAAGGACAAAATCCAAGCAGCTTATCTCAAAGGGGATGTGGCCCATCAGAAAAAAGATTTCCGTAAAGCCATTGAAGATTATCAGACAGCTTTGAGCAAGTATCCCCAAGCATCTCCTGAATTTCCAAATGCTATTTACAATCAGGCCGCCGCTTATTTTGGCCTGAAGGAATATAAAAAGAGCTTGGATTTATACGGAGAATTTATCAAAAAATTTCCGACACATTCAGAAGCTGGATTTGCAATGACTCGGATTGGAGAGCTGCAGGATATTTTAGGCGCTTCGCCAGAAAAAGTTTTAGGAACTTATTTGGAGACTTATTTTCGCTATGGAGATTCACCTAGTGCCGTAGTGGCCAGACTTCGAATGCT